>JAYNIL010000095.1:0-1552 GCA_038109085.1 Chloroflexota bacterium | reverse complement strand
CGTAGATCTCCAGCTCGTACATGTGGTGCTCGGGCTCCGACTTGCCGCCGGGGGCTATCTCCACCACGTGGCAGTCGTTGGGCAGGTGGTGGTAGGGGATGTGGATCACGGCGCCCTTGCCACCCTTGCGCTCCCAGGGGCCCAGCTCGATGTCCATCATCTGCGGGAAGGCGTAATCCTCGATGACCTTGACGCCCTCTTCCTTCAGCCAGGCCTTGTAGCCGTCCTCTTCGGTAAAGTCCGTCAGGCCGTCGGTGGGCGTGGCGGCGACCTTCATGTCGGTGCCCTGCATGACCATGAGCGTTCGTCTCCTGCGTAACGTGAGATGACCCAGGCGTGCTGAGCGCGCCCGGAGCAGGTTAGCGCGTTCGCCCTGCGCGGGCAAACGGGGCGCGCGCGGGTCTCAGCGCTGCGCCACGGCCTTGGGCTCCTGGGGCTTGAGCACGCCGATGTAGGGCAGGTTGCGGTAGCGTCCGCCGTAGTCCAGCCCGTAGCCGATTACGAACTCGTCACCCACCTCGAAGCCCACGTAGTCCACGGTGATGTTAGCGACGCGTCGGGCGCGCTTGTCCAGCAACGTGCACACCTTCAGGCTGGCAGGCCCGCGGTTCTGCAGGTACTCCAGCAGGTAGCGCAGGGTGAGCCCCGTGTCGACGATGTCCTCCACCACGATGACGTGGCGCCCCTTGATGTCGGTGCCCACATCGCGCAGCACGTCGATGGTGCGGGTGCGCTCCTCGCCGTAGTGGGATATCTCCATGAACTCCATCTGGAGGGGGATGTCCATCTGGCGTACCAGGTCCGCCATGAACACCACTACCCCGCGCAGCACGCCGATGACCACCGGGTCCTTGTCCGCGTATTCGCGCGCGAGCTGGCGGCCCAGCTCCGCCACGCGCGTGCGCACCTGGTCCTCGCTGAACAGCTTCTGCTCGGTGCCCTCCACGCTCACCTGGGAGAGGGGGCCGAAGCCGTACTTGCCCATGAGGCGCATCAGGTCGCGCCGATAGAGCAGCTGCACGTTGATCTCCGGGTACATCTCCCGCACGTGGCGCAGCTTGCGGTTCTTCTGCGTCACCAGCGACTGCTTCATGGTGGTCAGCTCGAAGTACTGGTCGTACTCCGGCAGGTAGAAGTCCGGCGTGAACATCTCCACCACGCGCTCACCGTCCCAGCGCAGCGGGAAGGAGCGCGGCTCGTACAGGTAGTTGATGTGGTAGTAGTCCAGCAGCGCCGCGAACTCGATCTCCGACGGGTGCATGAATGACACGTCGATGGTGGTGTCCGGGGCGGGGATGTTCTCCTTCTTGCCTTGGGTGCGCCCGCCGTGCAGGTTCTCCCCCGCGGGCAGGAAAATGTTGTGCTCCTCGGTGTGCAGCGCCTCGGCCCCCACCGGTGCGTCGGGGCCTGCGGGCCCGGCCTGCGCGGTCTTCGCCTTGCGGCGGCGTGCGCCGCCCCGGTGTCCCCGGCGACGGCGCTTGCGGGGCGCATCCTCGCCCTCAGCCACGGCGTCTGCCGGGGCGGCTTCGGGCTCCGGCGCGGTCTCAGCGGC
>JAYNIL010000094.1:0-1559 GCA_038109085.1 Chloroflexota bacterium | reverse complement strand
TAGGCATCGAAGGAACCGAACTCCCCGGCAACGGCCAGGAACCGCTGTGCGTTGGTGACGGTGGCGCGGACCTTGTGCCGATTGCCAATGACACCCGGGTCGGCAAGCAGGCGCTCCACGTACGCCTCGCCGACCGCTGCCACCCGCTCCGGGTTGAACCCGGCGAAGGCGCGCCGGTAGCGCGCGCGCCGGTGGAGCACCGTGCGCCAGGAGAGACCCGCCTGCGCCGCCTCCAGGGGGAGGAACTCGAAGAGCGTGCGCTCGTCGTAGCAGGGGAGGCCCCACTCTTCGTCGTGGTAGGTACGCATTAGCGGGTCGTCACCCGGCCACGGTCAGCGGACCGGCTCAGGCACCGGGGGCATCTCCCTGCTGGGGGCCGCGCCCCTCCAGCCCATG
This sequence comes from Chloroflexota bacterium, assembly GCA_038109085.1. GTDB lineage: Bacteria > Chloroflexota > Dehalococcoidia > Lucifugimonadales > Australimonadaceae > Australimonas. The sequence continues at coordinate 1,163 of JAYNIL010000094.1, read as the reverse complement.
CCCGCGCTGCCAGTCCGAGAGGGGCTGGTAGTTCACCCGCTCATCGCGCACGCCGGGGACGCCGGCTGCCATGCGGACGATCTCCAGCTGCTCGGTGGAGGCGGACTCGAACCAGTACGGCACCCCCGCCGGCACCACGATCCCCTCGCGAGGGCCCAACTCCACGGGGGGCTCATCTCCCGCCCCGTGGAAGCGGGCACGCCCTGCGATCACCAGCCACGCCTCGTCCTCGCCGGTGTGAGCGTGCATGTTCGTCTCGCCACCCGCGTTGATGACCTGCACCGCCACCGACAGCAGGCCCCGTTTGGCCAGGCGCATGGACTTCTTTGGGAACTCGCGCCCCTCAGGCACCTCGTAACGGAAGGGGGACAGGCGGTCAGCCGGGGCCTGGCCCAGGGAACGGTCCGTGGTCATGACAGCTCTCCTGCGCGCTGGGCGCGGGGCGAGCCTACACCCACGCTTAGGCGCGGGCCAACGTGAGACTGACATTGCGGGGGCTGCGGGGGAGTGCTGGTGCCGAAGGCCGGGGTCGAACCGGCATGAGGTTGCCCTCAACGGTTTTTGAGACCGTCGCGTCTGCCATTCCGCCACTTCGGCACGGGGCGCAGCTCCCCCATTCTACCCTGTCCTGCTAGGGCAGTGGGGGCATGTCCAGGAGCAGCTGGCCGTGCCCGGGCACCGGCTCGTTCAGGTGCATGCGCCGCTGCACGTACCACACGCGCGCCGTGACGGCGTGCACCACGGGAACGCCCAGGTCCTGCTCCAGCAGTTCGATGGCATCCAGCGAGCGCCAGCCGGAACCGAACAGCAGGATGCCGTCGGCGCCGGGGGTGTCCAGGAATGCGCGCTTGGTGTGGTGGTAGACCTGGGTGTGCCCCACGAACCCGGCCTGCTGGAAGGGCACCTCCAGCGCGGCCATGCGCGGCATGGCGATGCCCGCCTCATCGAAGTAGCGCTGCACCGCAGCGTTGGTCTCGCCGGTGGTGTAGGTGGAGCCCACCACCTTCCTCACGTTCAGCGCCCGCAGCGCCTCCACCTGGGTCTGCCCGGAGGTGACCACCGGTATGCCGTGGCGTGCCTCCCACCCGTCGGTGATGGCGCGCTCGCCCGCGTAACCCTGGATCATGAAGGGGGGCGCGCCCTCAGGGTGGATCAGGTCCACG
>JAYNIL010000093.1:0-1561 GCA_038109085.1 Chloroflexota bacterium | reverse complement strand
AATCCGGCGCCTGCACCGAGCAGCCCTTTGAGGAGACCGTACACCCCGATGGGCGTTTCAAGGAGAAGACCGGCATCGCCGGCTACCCGGTCAAGGCGCTCGCCGGGCTGCTGTTCGCCTACCTGGGCCCCCAGCCCGCGCCGGAGCTCCCCCTGTGGGAGCCACTGACCTGGGAGCACGCGGTGCGGGACATCTGCCTCACCAACCTGCCATGCAACTGGCTCCAGTGCCAGGAGAACTCCCTGGACCCGGTACACGTGGAGTGGATGCACACCTACTTCGGTCGCTACATCGAGCAGGGTGAGGGCTTCAAGTCCGGCAAGGGTCTGCTGACCCTGCCCACCCACCAGAAGATCGGCTTCGACGTGTTCGAGTACGGCATCATCAAGCGCCGCGTGCTGTCCGGCTTCACCGAGGAGGACGACGACTGGGCCCACGGCCACCCGGTGATGTTCCCCAACATCCTGATGGTGGGCTCCGAGGCCATGGTCACCTTCCAGTTCCGCGTCCCCGTGGACGACGAGAACACCTACCACGTCTCCCTCTACTCCTGGCGTGCCGCTCCCGGTGCGGAAACGCCCAAGCAGGAGAGCGTGCCCTACCGCAACGTCCGCCTCTACAACGACGACGGCTCCCTGGTGACGGACTACCTGTTCAACCAGGACTACATGGGCTGGGTGACCCAAGGCCCCATCGCCAAGCGGGACCGGGAGAAACTAGGCGAGTCCGACAAGGGCATCATTCTCTTCCGCCGCCAGCTGGCCGACCAGCTGGAGATACTGGCGGACGGCGGCGAGCCCATGAACGTGTTCCACAACCCCGGCGAGGTGCTCAAGGCGCCCATCGAGGGGGTGAAGTTCGGTCTTAAGCGGGCGCTGGACTACCGGCCCGGTGAGGCGGGCTTCAGCCGAGACGGCGAGCTCATCACCCGCACGCTGCAGACCTGGCAGACCACGGCCGACGCGGGGCGCGGGGCCAACCGCTAATTCCCTTTTCCGCGCAGCCAGAAGAGGCCGCTCCGTCTTCCGGAGCGGCCTCTTGCTATACTCCCGGCGCCCCGTCAGCCACATCAACGCCAGGAGGCGTTCCATTATGCTCAGCACCCAGGAGAACCAACGGCTCACTCAGGTCGGCCCCGGCACCCCCATGGGGGAGCTCATGCGCCGTTACTGGCACCCCATCGCCGCCGTGGGCGAGCTGGACCAGAGGCCCACCAAGGCCGTCCGCCTGCTGGGCGAGGATCTGGTGCTCTATAAGGACAACTCCGGCACCTACGGCCTGCTGGACCGCTATTGCGCTCACCGGCGCGTGGACCTCTCCTACGGCATACCGGAGGAGCACGGCCTGCGCTGCATGTACCACGGCTGGATGTTCGATGAATCCGGCGCCTGCACCGAGCAGCCCTTTGAGGAGACCGTACACCCCGATGGGCGCTTCAAGGAGAAGACCGGCATCGCCGGCTACCCCGTACAGGCCCTGGGCGGGCTACTGTTCGCCTACATGGGTCCCCAGCCCGCCCCCTTGCTGCCCCGGTGGGAGCAGCTGGTGGTGGAGAACGCAG
>JAYNIL010000092.1:0-1625 GCA_038109085.1 Chloroflexota bacterium | reverse complement strand
CGCATCGCCTGGGCCACGCGGCCCTCGCGCCCGATGACCTTGCCCTTGTCCTCGGGGTTCACCTCAAGGCGGACGGTCACGTGACCGTCATCGCCCGTCTCCTCGCTGACGCGGACGTCATCAGGGTGCGCAGCGATGGAGCGCGCGATGTACTCGACCAAATCTTTCATCAGGAAGCGGCCTTCTGGCTCACCCCTTGGCTCGCGAGGATGCGCTGGACGGTGTCGGACGGCTTGGCGCCCTTGCTGATCCAGGCCTGCACCTTCTCGGTGTCCAGCACCACCGTCGCCGGGTCGGTCAGGGGGTTGTAGAGCCCCACCTGCTCGACGATGGCACCATCACGCGGCGAGCGGATATCCGCCACCACGATGCGATACGACGGCTGCTTCTTCTTCCCAACACGGCGCAGACGGATCCTGAGCATCGGCTTTCCTGGCCTCCCGGCACGCTTCCGTGGCGCGCTCCGCGCGTCCACGGGCAGATTCGCACAACTATGCCAGATTCTAGCACACGCCCCTCTCTCGGCACACCAGCGCCCGTTCCGCGCACCCGCGCCTGCTATCCTGCCCGCATCCCGCCCGCAGGACGCACGCATGGGCTACGAGTTCCCCTACGACGACTGGGCCGACATCTACGATGCGGTCAACGCCGAGCGCACCCACGACATCGGCTTCTACGTGCGCGCCGCCCAGCGCTCTGGCGGCCCGGTGCTGGAGCTGGGGTGCGGCACAGGGCGCATAGGCCTCGCCATCGCGGCCAAGGGCGTGGACCTGGTGGGGGTGGACATCTCCCCCCGCATCGTCGAGGTGGCCAACCGCAAGGCTCACGCTCAGGGGTTGGAGGGGAAGGCCATCTTCCAGCCGGGCGACATGGCCGACGTGCACGTGGAGGGCTCCTACGCCCTGGTCATCTTCCCCTTTCGCTCCTTCCAGTCCATGCTCGATACCGACGAGCAGGCGGCGGCCCTTGCCTCGGCCGCGGAGCACCTGGCCCCCGGCGGTACGCTCATCGTTGACCTGTTTGTGCCCGACCCCTCCCAGCTGGCCGAGCCCCCCGGCACGCTGCTGCACATCGCCGACGTGAAGCAGCCCGATGGCGGTACGGTGGTGGTGTGGGGGCAGAACGGGTGGGACCCGGTGAGCCAGGTGAACCAGGTGCGCCTGGTCATCGAGATGCTGGACCCGGAGGGGGCCGTCCAGCGGCGCCTCTACCGCGACTTCGACCAGCGCTACACCTTCCGCTACGAGATGGAGCACCTGCTGGCGCGCTGTGGCTTCACCGTGGAGGAGGTGTACGGCGACTTCGCGGGCGGGCCTGTCACTCCAGACACCGAGGACCTGGTGTTCATCGCCAAGCGGGGCTAGGGGCCCCGGAGATCCATCCTCCCGTGCCCGTGTGCGCTCGTGCGCTCGTGCGCTCTGGGGGTGTACCGTGCCATCGACGCACCGGGCATGCGCGCTTCGCACGGGGCGCTGACGCGCGGGCCGGTCTAACGTTCCTCCTGGTGGAGCAGCGGCTCCATGGGAGTGGGGATGGTGAACATGGCGCTGGCCGAGGAACGCACGCGGGAGGGCCGCCCCTTCGAGGTGGTGGCCGACTTCGAGCCGCGCGGCGACCAGCCCCAG
>JAYNIL010000091.1:0-1763 GCA_038109085.1 Chloroflexota bacterium | reverse complement strand
TGGCCCACGAGCCCCGCGACGGGGCGCTCAAGGTTTCCCTCACCATCGACTGACGTCAGCCCCTGGTTGCGTGTCCCCAGAGGGCCCCGCCGTTCGGCGGGGCCCTCTGGCTGTGGCGCCAGAGAAGCCCTAAGTTGCAGACCTGAAAAAGGAATCGTCCTTTGGACTTGACATCATTGAGAGTCCTGTATAATGTCCCGCGTCAGTTGCGACGTGAACAATTAAACGCATCTCAAAAGCCATGATTCATGGAACACGAGCTGTGGGTGAGCGTTCCCGGCGCGCCGATGCCCCGCCTCTCATCCGTGCGGGAGCGGACGAGATAACTCAAGGAGTGTGGACGTGACACAGACCATCAGCTCGCTCTTCAGCCGCCGATTCATCATCCTCGCTGTTGCCGCTGCCGCTCTGGCCGCTGGCATGCTGCTCGGCGGGGCCGCTCAGAGCGCCAAGGCAGACGATGCCACCGGCGTCGAGCGCATCGCCCTCTCCAAGGTGGAGATGGACTTCTCCAACAACAAGGACTTCATCTTTATCTACGGCTCTGGCTTCAACCCCGGCACCACGGTCTCACTGCTGCTGCTTGACTCCAACGGCGTCTACCAGGACGTGACCTCCCTGGCCACGTCGTTCCCCATGGTCGCCAACGACGATGGCGCCTGGGCCACCAAGTGGATCCTGGATCGGTGGAACCGCGCGGGCGTGGGCGCCCAGGGCGTCTACTCCCTGTGGGTCACCGACGAGAACTTCAACAACGTCTCCTCCCACCCGATCACGCTCTGCAAGTACAAGCGTGCAGAGGGCGAGGCTGTGCCCGCCTACTGCACCAAGTAACCAGAATCTGACGCCTCGCGCGTAGCGCTCGCTGCTCTGAGCTACCTCCCGGAGCAGTGAGGCCCAGGGCCGATGCACAACGGCTGAGGGCGCAGCGGAGGCGCTGACGATAGGGCGGTCCGGAGCGGGGGCAACCCCGCTCCGGACAAGCACCCAGGCCCAGCAGCGGAAACCCCCAGGGTTCCCTCGATTGCTGCTGGGCGCTTGACATTCCTGCAAACCAAGGCTTAGGGTTCGCCCGGTACGCGCGGGTAGGGGCCCCCTGCATGAATAGGGCCCCCCGCCAGGGGTGGCATCACCGGTGTGCAACGGTGGCGCCGCTTTCAACTCCTGGCGAGCATCAAGGAGGTAGATCCATGTCGCGCGCCCTTTCTGCCCACCGTCCTGCTCTTGTCTGGCTCGCCCTCGGCCTCATGGCCGGGCTGGTGCTCTCGCTGTCCCTCGGTGCAGGTGCCACGGCCAAGGCCGACGAGCACTCCACCGGCGTGGAGCGCATCTCGCTCTCGTCCACCGAGGTCGGCTTCGACGCCAAGGCGAGCGTGTTCATCTACGGCTCCGGCTTCAACCCGGGCACCCAGGTCTCCCTGCTGCTGCAGGACTCCAACGGCGTCTACCAGGACGTTACTTCCCTGGCCACGACGTTCCCCATGGTCGCTAACGACGACGGCGCCTGGGCTACCAAGTGGGTGGTTGGCCGCTGGACCCGTAAGGGCGTCGGCGCTGAGGGCATCTTCTCCCTCTGGGTGACCGACGAGAACTTCAGCAACCTCTCCTCCCACCCAATCGCAATCTGCAAGACCAGTCGCGAAGAGGGCGAAGAGGTTCCGACCTACTGCACCAAGTAGCAGGGACGGACTCCGGATAGCGCACGACGGGCCACCCGCCGCAACCGGCGGGTGGCCTTCGCGCTGCCCGCGCCACCTGCGTGG
>JAYNIL010000090.1:0-2099 GCA_038109085.1 Chloroflexota bacterium | reverse complement strand
GCCGCAAGCGCGGCGTGGCGGTGGGCCTGGCGGTCATGGGGCCCATCATCGGCTCCCCCTTCGTCATTCTGAACACCTCTCTGGAGGACGCCTTTGGCTGGCGTGCCGTCCTCTTCGGCTACGGCGTGCTGATACTGGTGGGCTGCTCAGCCCTCTCGCTCCTAGCCCGTGACCGCCCGGAGCCCTATGGCCTGCGCCCCGACGGCGACCCCCCAGAGGCCGAGACGGGCACCGCCGAGGAGGCCGCCGCGCGCGCGGCCAAGCGGCGCGCAGGAACCGGCTGGACGCTGCGCGAGGTGCTGCGCATGCGCGAGTTTTGGGTGCTCACCGCGTTCCTGGCGGGGATGTTCGTGGTGAACTCCGCCTTCCAGTTCCACCAGATCCCCTACTTCGAGCAGGACAAGGGCTTCTCCTCCGCCCAGGCGGCCACCACCCTCACCCTGGTCTTCTTCGCCTCTGGCTTCGGGCGCCTCGGTTCCGGCTTCCTGCTGGACAAGCTCGACTACCGGCTGGTGCTGGCCGTGGTCTCCACCATGATGGGCGGCGCCTTCCTGTACGTGCAGCTCGCCCCCGTTCATGCCATCCACCAGGCGCTGCCCTTCGTGGTGCTTTTCGGGGTGGGCTTCGGTTCCATGATTCCCCTGCGCGGGGCGCTGGGCGGGCAACTGTTCGGCACGCGTGCCATCGGGTCGGTGGTCGGGCTACTCCAGGGCGGTGCCGTGGCAGCGGGGGTCATCGGCCCCATCTTCATGGGCATCGTGTTCGACCTGCGTGGGGACTACACTTTGGCCATCTGGGTGCTGGTGGCGGTGAGCGCCGTCATGGCGCCCGTTGCGTTCATCATGCGCTCTCCCGCCGCGTTAGCCCGGCAACGGGCCGAGTCGGGCCGCTTTTAGAGTTGGTCAGCCCTCGTGCCCGTTGCCCGCTTCGCTTGATGGCGGGGGCCCTTCAGCCCCCGTGCCCCCCGGGCGCCGAGTCGCGCCGCTTCTCGCGCCCCTCGGTGGCCGTATTGTCGGTGTGGGAGGGGAACCCCTACGGCCCCCCTCCCACAGCCTCGCGGGAGCGGCTGGGCGTGTGGGTGAGCCCGGAGCACCTGTACCGCACCGACCGGGATAGCACTGTGGTGCTGAGCACCGACGGGGCGTGCTGGTGGGCATGGCCCTTCGATTGACAAGCCTCGCGGCCCCTCCGGATAATCGCCCGAAGCCGTCGCATCGGAGCGGCGCTTCCTCGCGTGCCGCGCGCACGCAGGTCACACGGCCCGGCGCGCGCCGGAACTGGAAGGGGTGAGCGATGCCTGGAGTGGCGTTCCTGAACGGGCAATACGTGCCGTTGGAGGATGCCAAGGTCGGCGTCATGACGCACGCCTTCCACTACGGCACCGCCGCCTTCGAGGGCATCCGGGGCAACTGGAACGCCGACGATGGCAAGATGTACATCTTCAAGCTGCGCGAGCACTACGAGCGCATGCTGCGCGGGGCCAAGATGCTCCGCATGAATCTGCCCTACTCACTGGACGAGCTGTGCGAGATCACCGTGCAGGTGGTGGAGCGCTCCGGCTTCCAGAAGGACCTGTACATCCGCCCCATGTGCTACAAGGCCGAGGAGAAGGTGGCCAACCTGAACCTGCGGGCCCTCAAGGACGGCTTCCTGTGCCTGGCCGTGCCCTTCGGCAACTACATTGACTCCGAGGGTGCCATCTCCTGCTGCGTGTCGTCCTGGCGGCGCATCGACGACACCATGGTGCCCCCGCGCTTCAAGCTCTCGGGGCTCTACCTAAACTCCATCTTCGCCAAGACCGACGCCATCGCCGCCGGTTTCGACGAGGCGATCCTCCTGAACAACGACGGCCACGTGTGCGAGGGCAGCGGGGAGAACATCTTCCTGGTGTATGGCGATACCATCGCCACCCCCACGCTGGAGTCCAACGTGCTGCCGGGTATCACCCGCGAGGTGGTGCTGGCGCTGGCGCGTGAGGAACTGGGGATGCGCATAGAGGAGCGGCCCGTGGACCGCTCCGAGCTCTACACCGCCGACGAGGTGTTCCTCACCGGCACCGCCGCCCACATCCAGGGCGTGGGCAGCGTGGACCACAACCC
>JAYNIL010000089.1:0-2300 GCA_038109085.1 Chloroflexota bacterium | reverse complement strand
CGGCTCCTCGCTCCCCCTGCTGGCCCCCTTGGCGCTGGTGTACGCGGCGCTGGTGGCCCGTGAGCCGCGCCGGTGGGGCAGGGTGGTGGGGGAGGGGCTGCGCGCCGGTGCGGTGGCGCTGGGCGTCTTCACGCTGCTGCAGCCCTATGCGCTACTGGATCTCGACAAGTACCTGGGCGACCTTGGCTGGGAGGCGATGGTCGCCCGCACGGCGGGGCTGGTGCCCTACACGCTCCAGTATGTGGGCACTCCTCGCTGGGGCATCTATGAGGTGGAGCAGTCTGCCGTCTGGTCGCTGGGTCTGCCGCTCGGCTTCGTAGCGTGGGGGGGATTGGCGGCCAGTGTGGTGGCGGGACTGCGCCGCCCGCGCCTGAGCGAGTGGGTGGTGCTGGCGTGGGTGCTGGCGGTGCTGCTCACCATCGTCCCGACCTTCGAGGTGAAGTTCCTGCGCTACGTCTCCCCGGTGCTGCCGGTGCTAGTGCTGCTGGGCGCGCGCTGGCTGCTTGCAGCACGAGGGTATGCGCGCGCGCGCTGGCCCGTGCTGGGACGCGCTGTGGCGGGACTCTGGGTGTTCGTGGTGGCTGCCACGGCGTTTTACGCGCTGGCGTTCGTCGCCTCCTACGACACGCCCCACCCGGCGGTGCAGGCGAGCGCGTGGCTGCGAGAGCACGAGAGTCCCAACGCGCTGATCCTCTCGGACAACCACTGGGACGAGGGCATTCCGGACCTGTGGGGCTACCAGGTAGAGCAGCTGCCCGCATATGAATCAGACACGGCGGCCAAGACCGCGCGCTACGCCGGGCTGCTCGCCGAGGCCGACGTCATCGTCGCTTACTCCAACCGTCCGTGGGGCTCCATCGCCCGGACCCCGGAGCGCTACCCGGTCACCGCCGCTTACTACCAGGCCCTCTTTGATGGGAGCTTGGGGTACACGCTCGAGGCTGCTTTCGCGCGCTACCCAGCGCTTGCAGGGGTGGCCTTCACCCACGACCCCTTCACCCGCGCCGGGGTTCAGGCCCCCGCCTCCCTGCCGGGGCTCGACCCGTTCGTGGCCCTGAAACTGGGCTGGGCCGATGAGAACGTGACCAACTACGACCGCCCGCTGGTGCTGGTATGGCGCAACAGTGTCCACCTGACGGCGCAGGAGATAGCCATCCTGTTGAACGCAGGAGCCAGCGAGGCGGGTGAGCCGCTGATGCTCTCTAATGCCGCGTGGGAGCGCCAGCAGGCGTCGGGCTCGTGGGATGCGCTGTTCGCGTCGGGTGGGCTCAACGGGGCGCTCCCGTGGCTGGCCTGGCTCCTGGTGGTGGAACTGGTGGGCCTCGCCGCCCTGCCCCTTGCCCACTGGCTCACCCGCCCGGTGCCGGGGCTGGGCCCCTTCATCGCTCGCCCCCTGGGCCTTCTGGCCGTTGCCGGGCTCGCCTGGTGGGGCGCCAGCGTGGGTGTGTGGGACTTCGGCCGCTGGAGCGTGCTGGCGGGGGCGGGCCTGCTGGCCCTGGTCTCCGGCGCGCTGGTCTGGGGGCGCCGGGCGCGCTGGCGGGAGCTGGCGCGCCAGCACGCTCGCACGGTGGCGTGGGCCGGGACCCTGAGCCTGGGAACCTTCGCGCTCTTCGCGTTGATACGGGCCGCCAACCCCGACCTGTGGCATCCGTGGCGCGGGGGTGAGAAGCCCATGGACTTGGCGTACCTGTCGGCGGTGATGCGCTCGGTGCGCTTCCCTGCCTACGACCCGTGGTACGCGGGTGGGCAGCTCAACTACTACTACTTCGGCTTCGTCATCGTGGGCGCGGTGGCGCGAGCGGCCGGCACGGTGCCCACCGTGGCCTACAACCTGGGCCTGGCCACCCTGGCTTCCCTTACCCTCACCGGGGCGTTCGGTGTGGGCATGGGCATCGCCAACGCCTGGCGGGTGCGCGCGGGATTGCGGGTGGGCGCGCGCAGCACCCTCATCGCCGGTGCGCTGGCGCTGGCACTGGTTGGTGTGGTGGGGAACCTGGACGGCGTTGCGCAGCTTGCCCAGGGGCTGGGCCACGTCATTAACGGGCAGGCCTTCGGCGGGTACGATTTCTGGCGCTCCTCGCGTTTGATGCCCGGCGAGTGGGCCATCAACGAGTTTCCCTTCTGGACGTTCCTATTCGGTGACCTGCACGCCCATCTGATGGCCCTGCCCATCCAGGTGCTCACCGTGGGGCTGGCCGCCAGCGTGGCCCTCTCCGCCGGTGAGGGGTGGCGCTCATGCGCGGCCCGCGTGGCGGCGCTGGCGGTAGTGGTGGGGAGCCTGGCGGCCATCAACACGTGGG
>JAYNIL010000088.1:0-2647 GCA_038109085.1 Chloroflexota bacterium | reverse complement strand
AGCCGGTGCACCTGCGGGTGTTCGTCACCCCCACCTGACCCCACTGCCCCCGTGTGGCCCGTGCGGCCCACGCGATGGCGATGGCCAACCCCAACGTGCGCGCCGAGGTGGTGGAGGCGTCGGAGTTCCCCGACATGTCCCGCGCCTTCGGGGTGATGGGCGTGCCCAAGACGGTCATCAACGATGCGGCCGAATTCGTGGGCGGCGTGCCGGATGAGCTGTTCGTCAACGCCATACTGGAGGCGTTGGGCAAGGAGCCGGTGGACTGGGCGGAGCAGGGCTAGCCCCACGCTCCCCCTACGGCCAGGCTCAGTCCTGCGGGCGCACGCTCACCTCGGTCAGCAGCGGGATGCCCAGGGGACTCACGCTGAACCCATTCACTTTGGTCGAACCAGCACATAATCCCACGCGTGGAAGAGCGGCACTATGGCCGCATCTGCCAGCAGCACCCGCTCGGCCTGCCGGTAAAACTCCATGCGTGCTGGGATGTTCCGCTCGGTGCGCGCGCGTTCCCCCAGGATGAGGACGGGCGCCTAGGCCTCCAGGTGGAACGCGCGCGTATTGGGGAAGTCCAGCGCCGTGGAGTTGGCGCGCACGGTGAGCCCTTCCTGCACGGCTGCCGGTGCCGCCATCAGCAAGAGGGCGCATGCCAGGGCCATCAGGAAGGCTGCCCGCTCGGGCTACTCCTGCTCGACGCTCTGCAATAGATACGCGCGGATGAACGGGTCCAGGTCTCCGTCCAGCACCGCATCGGGGTTGGTGGACTCGGTGTCGGTGCGGTGGTCCTTCACCAGCTTGTAGGGGTGCAGCACGTAGGAGCGGATCTGGTTGCCCCACCCCGCCGAGACGTGCTCTCCCTTCAGCTCCGCGCGTTCCTTGGCGCGGCGCTCCAGCTCCAGCTCCCATAGCTTGGCGCGCAGGATCTTCATGGCGCCTTCGCGGTTCTGCAACTGGGAGCGCTCGTTCTGGCACGAGACGACGATGCCCGTGGGCTTGTGGGTGAGCCGCACGGCGGTGGAGTTCTTCTGCACGTGCTGGCCACCCGCGCCCGATGCCTTGAACACGTCCATGGTGATGTCGTCGGGGTTCACCTCGACGTCCACGTCGCTCTCGGCTTCGGGGAGCACCTCCACCAGCGCGAACGAGGTGTGGCGCGCGTGTGCCGCATCGAACGGGGAGAGGCGCACCAGTCGGTGCACGCCGCGTTCGGCCTTGGCGTAGCCGTAGGCATCATCGCCCGTGAGCTCCAGCGTGGCGGATTTCACCCCCGCCTCCTCGCCGGAGGAGAGGTCCAGGAGGGCCACCTTGAGCCCCCGGCGCTCAGCCCAGCGGGTGTACATGCGCACCAGCATCTCGGCCCAGTCCTGCGAATCGGTGCCGCCCGCGCCCGCATGCACCGTCAGCAGGGCGCTGCGCTCGTCGTACTCGCCGGAGAGCACCAGGGAGAGCTCGCGCTCCTCCACCTGCGCCTCCAGCGCGTCGGCCTCGGCCCCGATGTCGTCCTGGAGCGAGGCGTCCCCCGACTCCAGCACCATGTCGGCCAGCTCCAGCGCCGCGCGCACCTGTGCGTCCACATCGCGCCAGCCGTCCACCATTGCGCGCAATCGCGCCAGGCGCTTCATCACCGCCTGCGCCGCCTGCGGGTCGTCCCAGAAGCCCGGCTCGGCCGTGCGAACCTCTACCCGTTCGGCCTCCGCCTCCTGCGCGGGCAGGTCAAAGCCGCACCAGGATGGTGGCGACGTGCTCGGCCAGGACGGCCAGGCGTGCGCGCAGCTCATCCATGATGCTCTCCTTCCGGACCCGGCGGCGTGCCGGACGTGTGGTTGCGGGAAGGCCATTCTAGCACGCCGTGGCCTGGCCCACGGCCTTGGCCCGGCGTTGTGGGGCACGCGTGCCTGTGCTAGCCTTGGGAGCCGTGTCGGGGTGTGGCGCAGCTCGGTAGCGCGCCTGCATGGGGTGCAGGAGGCCCCCGGTTCAAATCCGGGCACCCCGACCATGAACAGACACGAGACGGCCCGCCTGGGAAGGCGGGCCGTCGTGCTATCAGGAGGTTCCCCATCAGCGTGGTGAAGATCAACGCCATCACCGTGCCTGAGGGCGCGGGGGCCGAGCTCGAGGCGCGTTTCGCTGCGCGCGCCGGGGCGGTGGAGCACGCGCCGGGCTTCGAGGCGTTCGAGCTGCTGCGTCCGGTGGCCGGCGAGAGCCGCTACTTCGTCTACACCCGCTGGGCCTCCGAGGAAGCCTACCAGGCGTGGGTGTCGAGCTCCGCCTTCGCGTACGGGCACCGGGGCGCGGGCGGGCCCGGCGGGCATCCCGGTGGGCAGCAGGCCTCCGTGGGCACGGGCGCTGAACTGCTGGCTTTCGAGGTGGTCACGCGGGCCGGGGCCTAGTTCCGGGGCGGGCCAGAGAATTGCGATGGAATATAACTGTTAAACATAGCGTGGTACGCATAGCATACGTTCTGATGCGCCGGGACCTCGCCCTGTGGGCGAGAGGAGCGCCCGGTGGGAGGAACGCACGTGCTGGATGCGTTGGTTGCCTCGTTCCAGGAACTGTTCCGTTGGCAACCGCTGCTGGCCTTCATCGTCATGGTGCCCATCGCCTTCTTCTCGGGCATCATGCCGGGGGGCACGCTGCCGGTGACCGT
>JAYNIL010000087.1:0-2701 GCA_038109085.1 Chloroflexota bacterium | reverse complement strand
TGGTGCCAGCACGCCTCGTTGAACACGCGGAAGCGCTTCCCGTTCACCACCATCGCGCCCTTGCCCTCGCCTGCGCTCTCCATCCGGGGGAAGGCATCGCCTGAGGGGCGATTCTCCTTGAAGGGGAACTCCTCGGGGACGATGTGGGTGTGCAGGTCGATTAGCATCTAGGGGAGGAACTCCAGGAGGGCCTTGTTCAACTGCTCCGGGGCCTCGGTGGGTACACCGTGCCCGATCTTGTCGAACACCACCATCTTGGCGCCGGGGATGCCGTCGCGGGTCATCTCGCCCATCTCCAGGGCGTTGGTGGTGTCATCGGTGCCCCAGACCACCAACGTGGGCACGTTGATGTGGGGGAAGCGGCGCACCGTGTTGTAGCGCGAGCGCGTCTCCATGTTGTTCATGTGGGCCAGCACCCGCCGGTAGGCGGCTAGCCGGTCCGGGTTGCCGCACAGGGCGTAGTGGTAGTCCGTGAGCGCCTCGATTTCCACGCCGGAATTGGCGTCCACCCGCCCGGCAAGCACCTTGCGCAGGTCCTCGCGGGTAGGGTCCTGGAACTCCACCATGCTCTTGAGCTGGCGGGGCATCGCTCCGCCGGAGGCCACCAGCACCAGCTTGTTTACGCGGTTGGGCGACTCGTAGGCGAACAGGCTGGAGAGCCACCCGCCCATGGAGTGGCCCACCAGGTTGGCCTTCTCGATGCCCAGGGCGTCCTGGAACTCACGGATGAAGTCCACGAGGTAGGCGAAGGAGTACTCCTGTTGAAGGAACCCTTTGCCCATGCCCCAGGCGAGCGCGTCCACAGCGTAGACGTGGAGCTTCTCCGAGAGGGCCCCGATGTTCAGGAACCATTCGTGGGCCCCGCCGGTGTAGTTCACGCCGTGGATCAGGATGGTGGGTATGCCGGAGGAGCCCGCCTCGATGTAGCGGGTGGTGCCGTGGGAGAGCTCGACGAACCTCTCCTCGGCGTTGGGGATGGTGATGTTGGCAACGGTGACGGACATGGGACTCTCCTCTCGTGATGGGACCACGGGGCTAGGGAAGATTGGGCCTTTGACCGGCCTATGGTCTGGGGCCGTCCGGGGGCTGTCAAGCAACCAGTGGCCTGGGTTGTACATCCTATGGGCATGCCCCACTTCGTGAACCAGTACTCCGCCTACATCGCCCTGGGCCTGCTTCTGGCGGTGCTCGCCCTCTTCGCCTGAGATAACCGGGGGCGCCGCCCGGTGGTCGCCGCCCTGGCCCTGGCGGGGGTGCTTCTGATCTCGGGCTACGCCACCTCGCGCTGGGGCCCTTCGTCGGTGGCCTCGGCCGCCGAGGCGGACATGCTGATCGGCTCTGGAACCCCCGTAGTGCTCCAGGTCTACCCCGACTCCTGCACCCTCTGCCTCATCGCCCACCGGAGCGTCGACGGGTTGGAGCGCGAGCTGGAGGGGCAGGTTGCGGTGGTGCGGGTGTACCTTTCGACGATGTGGGCCGCGCGCTCACCGCCCGCTACAACGCCGCCTACACGCCCACCTTCATCGTCTTCGGCCTCGACGGCGATGAGCGCTATCGTGCCACCGGCCTTCCGGACATCAAGCGCATCAAGGCCGAGGCGCCCTCTGCGGTGCTATCCTAGGCCGCGCTTTGGGGAAGTGGCGGAACGGCAGACGCGCATGACTTAGGATCATGTGCCCGCGAGGGCTTCCGGGTTCAAGTCCCGGCTTCCCCACCAACGTCCTAGCGGATGCGCACCTGCGGGAAGCCCGGCCCGAAGCCCTCTATCTCCTCGTCCGTGCCGTCCCAGCGCGCTATGGCATCCACCGCGTCGCGCTCCTCGTCCGTCAGCACCCAGTCTGACGCCGCGGCGTTGGCCGTGACTTGCTCGGGGCTCATGGCCCCGGCGATGACCGACGAGGTGGCGGGGTGCGCCAGCAGCCAGGCGAAGGCCAGTTCCAGGATGGTGTGGCCGCGCTCCCCGGCGAAGGCCGTCAGCGCCTCCAGCACGCGCCAGGCCGCCTCGTCCTTCTGGAGCTGAGTCACCATGCGCCGTGAGTCGCTTGAGGGGGTGTCGGCGGGCTTGTACTTGCCCGTGAGCCAGCCCCCCGCCAGCGGGAAGTAGGGCAGGAAGCCCACGCCGCGCTCGGTGCAGAAGGGGAGGAGCTCTGCCTCCACCTGGCGGCGCAGCACGTTGTAGTAGTTCTGCGCCGAGACGAACCGGGGGTAGCCGCCCTTCTCCGAGGCCGCGTCCGCCATGGCGTGACGCCACCCGGCGTAGTTGCAGGCGCCGACCGCACGCACCTTGCCCGCCTCCACCACCTTGGCCAGCGGCTCCAGCACCGCCTCCTGGGGCAGATCGCGCACGGGGAAGTGGAGCTGGTAGAGGTCTATGTAATGGGTGCCCAGACGCTTGAGCGAAGCGTCCACGGAGCGGTTGATGCGCTGGGCGATCGACTCATCCTCCAGTCGGGCCAGGTTGAACTTGGTGCCGATGATCGCCTCATCGCGCCGGCCCTTAAGCGCCAGGCCGATATGCTCCTCGGAGCGCCCGTCGCCATACAAGTCGGCGGTGTCGATGAAGTTCACCCCGGAGTCCAGCGCGGCGTGTACCACGGCCACCGACTGCGAGGGGTCGGAGATGCCGAACCGGCGCGGCGCGTGCTGGCGCTGCGGGTTGCCGAAGTTGTTGGTGCCCAGGCCGATGACCGACACCTTCAGG
>JAYNIL010000086.1:0-2775 GCA_038109085.1 Chloroflexota bacterium | reverse complement strand
AGGAGCCCCCATGATCTACGAGATGCGCACCTACGAGGCCATGCCCGGCCGCATACGCGACATCGTCGCCCGCTTCGCCAACACTACCGACCGGCTCTTCAAGAAGTACGGGTTCCGGCCCGTGGGCTACTGGACCGAGTCCATCGGCGACAACACCCTGCTCCACTACATGCTGGCGTGGGAGAATGACGCCGAGCGCCTCGCCAAGTGGGAGGAGTTCCGCAAGGACCCGGAGCGCATCGAGGCCTTCGCCAAGTCCGAGGAGAACGGCCCGCTGGTAGCGCGCATCAACAACCGCATCTGGGTGGGTACCGCCTTTTCTGCTATCCGCTAGGCGGGCCTGGCTCTGCTCGGCCCGTAGGCGCACGCGAGGGCCATCGCACCCTCGCGCGCGGGTGCGTATCCTTGGGCCGTGGACTACACCCCCAAGCAGCTTGCAACCATCGTCAACGCACACCTGCGCTGGATGCGCGGCGAGGCGGCTGGGGTGTGCGCCGACCTCTCCCTCACATACCTGCCAGGGGTGGACCTGCGCGGGGTGAAGTTGTCTGGGGCCAACCTGGAGGGCGCACGGCTGCTTCGAGCCCGGTTGGAGGATGCCGACCTGCGCGGGGCCAACCTGGCAGGCGCCAATCTAGGTGGAGCGGAAATGCTGGGTGCCCGGCTGCGCAACGCCAACCTGCGCGGGGCGCGGCTGGAGGAGGCGGTGCTGGCCGGGGCCGACCTGCGGGGGGCAAACCTGCGTGGGGCGAACCTGCGCGGGGCCAACCTCACCCGCGCCAAGCTGGCCGGAGCGCAGATGGAGGGAGCGTGCCTGGTGGGCGCGTGGCTGCGCCAGGTGCGACTGATAGACGTGAACCTGCGCGGCGCGGACATCCGCGACGCCTACCTGGAGGACGCGCCCAGCCCCTGGTAAGCCGGGGCAGCGATGAGTGGTCATCTCCTGCACCAGCGGTGCCACCGCCAGCCAGGTAAGCGTTCTCACCCCCGACGGGCGCACCGCCCAGTCGCGCTCATTCCTGGGCGCGGCCACCTTCGCCAACACCGACGATGGCGCACCCGGCACCCACGTGCTGGCGGTGCAGGCGGTTGAGGCGGCCAACACCTACGCCATCGACTACCAGATCACCGATTGGGTACGCGCGTTAGGGGAGGAAGTTCCCCTGGTGACCCGGGTGGGATTTGAACCCACAACGCTCGGATTAAAAGTCCGACGCTCTGCCGTTGAGCTACCGGGTCAGCGGGGCCAGGGGCCTAGAGGGCCAGGCGGGCGAAGAGGGTGGCCAAGTGGTCCAGGGGCCAGTAGTCCACCCACACCTCGCCGATGATATTACCTGCGGGCACGGTGCCCCAGTGGCGCGAGTCGTCCGACTGGACGCGGTTGTCGCCCAGCACGTAGTACTCGCCCTCGCGGATGACGCGGGGGCCCAGCGTCTCGTTGGACGGGTGGACGATATACGGCTCATCCACGGGCACGCTGTTGACGATGACGGTGCCCCGGCTGATCTCCACGGTGTCACCGGGAATGCCGATGATGCGCTTGACGAAGTTTTGCGAGGGGTCGCGCGGCCAGCGGAAGACGATGACGTCGCCCCGTGAGGGGACCCCGAAGGGGTACCACGTCTCCCCCTCCTGGGCGCTTAGCCCGGGTATCCACTTGGCGACGCGGCTCGCGTCCACCTCCAGGTAGGAGGCCTTGGCCACCAGCACGCGGTCGTTGTTGATGAGGGTGGCGTCCATGCTGGGGCCCTCCACCCGGAAGTTCTGGATGGTGACCTGAAGCAGCAGGATGAGGAACACCGCGAGGGCGATGGTCTCGATGGCTTCGCGGGTGGCGGTGTTCATGGGTGGTAACGCCTCACTCTTAGTATACCAATGGGAACGTGCGCGCCCGGCCGCTATCAGGTCGCGCCCGTCGCTGGATAGGATGGCCGCGTGAGCAGCACCTACCCAACGGAGCGCGCCCAGCAGGAGCTGGAGTGGATGCGCCAGGCCCAGCAGGGCGACCTTGCCTCGTTCAACGCGCTGGTTGAGCGCCACCAGGACGCGGCGTACGGGCTGGCGCTGCGGATGCTGCGCGACCCGGCCGCGGCTGAGGACGTGACGCAGGAGGCGTTCTTGTCGGCCTACCGGGCATTGGCCCAGTTCCGGGGCGGGAACGTGCGCTCGTGGGTGCTGACCATCGTGGCCAACGGCGCGCGGGATACGCTGCGCTCCCCGGCGCGCCGGCGCACCACCTCACTGGAGCGCCACCTGGAGGGGACGGACCCCGGCGGGTCGTGGGCCTCGGCAGACCCGCTGCCGGAGCGGGCGGCGGAGCAGGCGGAGACCGCGCGCATCGTGCGGGCAGCCGTAGCCCGGTTGCCGGACGATCAGCGCCTGCTGGTGGGACTGGTGGACCTGGAGGGGCTGGACTACGAGGAGGCCGCCGCGGTGGCGGGGGTGGCGCTGGGCACGGTGAAGTCGCGCCTGTTCCGGGCGCGCGCCCGCCTGCGCGAGCTGCTGCGGGAGGCGCCGGAACTCCGAGGGGCCTTCGAGCGTCCCACCGGTGAGGCGAAGGCATGAGCATCTTTACCCCGTTCAACAGGGAGCAGCTCGCCTACGAGGCGCTGGTGACAGAGCACCTGGACGGTGCGCTGGACGCTGGCGCACGCAAACGGCTGGACGCGTTGCTGGCGGCGGACCCGGCCCGCGCCGCGCAGGTGCGGGAGATGGAGGCGGCCACACTCCTCCTGCGCGCGCAGCCCCCTACCCGCGCGCCGCGCTCCTTCGCCC
>JAYNIL010000085.1:0-2784 GCA_038109085.1 Chloroflexota bacterium | reverse complement strand
ATCGAGCACCTGGCGGCGCACCACCGCATCGGCCACCTGGAGATAGGCGAGGCCTCACTGGTGGTGGCCGTGGGCGCACCGCACCGGGTGGAGGCGTTCCTCGCCTCGCTCTACGTGGTGGATCGCATCAAGCACATCGTCCCGGTGTGGAAGCGCGAGGCCTTCGCCGACGGGGCCGTGTGGGTGGGGGCGGCGTGCGACCCCGAGACCCACGCCACGCACCTGGCCGAGGCGCCCTATGCACTGTTCCTGGCTGAACGCGAGGGGCCCAGCCCCGCGCACGCGCACACCCACTGATGCCCGTCCGCACCGCCCGCGTCTACGACCCGCCCACCACGGAGGATGGTCTGCGGGTGCTCACCATGCGCTACTGGCCACGCGGGGTTCGGCGTGAGCGGGCCGACGCATGGGAGCGGGGTCTGGCCCCCACCCGTGAGCTGCTGGCCGACTACCGCCAGGGGCGCATCGACTGGCCCGCCTACGCCGCCCGCTACCTGACGGAGATGGACGAGCGCACCGACGCCCGCGAGGCGCTGGCACGGGTTCGTGGGCAGGCCGCTGGGGGCACCGTGACGCTGCTGTGCGGGTGCGTTGACGAGCAGCGCTGCCACCGCACGCTGCTGGCTGGGCTCATCACCGGCTCCTAGCGCCGTGACGGGCGCGGGTGCGCGGCGTATGCTCGCCCCACCCCTCCTCCAGGCGGCGGCATGGCCCACGCTCCCGGCACCCACCGGCCGCGCATCTTCTATGGCTGGTACATCATCGCGCTGACCTGCGTGTCCTCCCTCTTCGCGGGGGGCACCAGCCAGGCGTTCTTTGGCGTGTTCGTGCGCTCCATCGAGGCGGACACGGGCTGGACGCGCACCACCATCGCCGGGGCCATCACCACCGCCACCTTCCTGGGCGGGGCCACCTCATGGCTCGCGGGGACGATGGCCGACCGGTACGGGCCACGCGGGCTCATGACCCTCGGCGTCGCAGCCTACACGCTGGGCTACCTAGGGATGGGGCTGGTGGGCGCACCGTGGCAGCTCTACCCGGCGTACATCTCGGTGCGCCTGTCTGCGCTGCACCTGCTCTCCGGAACGGTGCCACGCACCGCAGCGGTGAATTGGTTCCGGCGCATGCGCGGACGCACCGTGGGCTTCCAGACCATGGCCATGCCGCTTGGCGGCGCCCTCCTGGCTGCCCTGGCTGGCGTGCTCCTGGGCACGGGGATGGGCTGGCGCACGGTGTTCATGCTATACGGCGGTGCGGCCGGCGCACTTCTGCTGGTACCGACACCGCTCCTGATGCGCACGCGCCCGGAGGACATGGGCCTCCAGCCCGATGGCGACCCAGCGCCGGAGCCTGGGGCCCCAGCCACGCCAACGGCCCAGCGGCGGGACAAGGGCCCGGAGGTGGCGTGGACGCTGCGCCAGTCGCTACGGACACGGGCGCTTTGGATGGTAGCGGCGGCGATGATGCTCTACACCTGGGCGTCGGGCGGCATCTCCTTCCACCTCGCGGCCTACTATGGCGACCTGGGGCTGAGCGGGGCGGTGGCGGCGGGCGCGGCCTCGCTGTTCCTGGTGGGCGGCGCTGTGTCCGCCGGGGTGTGGGGCTTCCTCTCGGAGCGCTATGACGAGCGCTGGCTCGCCATCGGCGCGACGCTGGCGGCGCTTGGGCTCACGGTGTACGGACGGTTCATCGGCGGGCCGGTGAGCGCGCTGGCCTTCGCGGGGCTGTACGGAGCCACCACCCGGGGTGAGGGCGCGCTGCTGATGATGATCCTGGCCAACTACTTCGGCCGGCGCAACTTCGGTGGTATCTCCGGCTTCGCCTCCCAGTTCAACTACTTCGGCCTGGGGCTGGGGCCGTTGGTCTCCGCGTTGATCTTCGACGTGACCGGCTCCTACCACGGCGTGTTCACCACCGCCTCGGTGATGCTGGGCGCGGCAACACTTGCGCTGTGGCTGGCAACGCGTCCGCGCCCGGCATAGCCGGGCTCCGACCCGCTCACTTCGTTCGCTCGTTTCAGGAGACTCCGCTGCGCGCCTGAGGCGCTACCCCGTCTCCTCGCCCTGGGTGGGCGCTCATGGCAGCAGGCGCGTGGCCAGCACGCATGGTTCGGGATTGCCTGGGGTGAGCGAGGGGCAACGCCCCTCGTTTGGCCGCGCTATGCGCGGCCCATGTCGATTGAGCGAGCGGAAGGGAGCGGAGACGGGCGTAGGCCCTTCAGGGCCGAAGGGGGAGTCCCCCTTCCATCGAGCGAGCCACAGGCGAGCAGGGCCGCGTATACTCACCCGCCATGGACTACCACCGCCCCACAACCGTTGACGAGGCGCTGGGCCTGCTGGCGCGAGCGGGCGATGACGCCAGGGTGCTGGCGGGCGGAACGGCCCTGGCCATCATGCTTCACCACCGGCTGGTGGCCCCGGAGGCGTTGGTCTCGTTGGAGCGCGTGCAGGGGCTGCGCGCCGTGGAGTTGACGCCGGACGGCGGCCTGCGCCTGGGCGCGTCCGTGTCGATCGCGCAGGCGGCTGCGCACCCCCTGGTGCGTCAGCGCCATCCCTCCCTGGCCCACGCCTATGGGGTGGTGGGCAACGTGCGGGTGCGCAACCAGGCGACGGTGGGCGGCAACCTAGCCGAGGCCGACTACGCCTCCGACCCGCCCGCCATGCTGGCGGCGCTGGACGCGCGGGCCCGCGTGCAGGGCCCCGGCGGCGAGCGGACCCTGAGCATGGACGCGCTGCTGCTGGCGGCCTACGAGACGGCGCTGGAGCCCGGCGAGCTGCTCACCGC
>JAYNIL010000084.1:0-2791 GCA_038109085.1 Chloroflexota bacterium | reverse complement strand
CCTCCCGGCCGTTGCGGCCGCCACGGTGAACGGCGCAGCGGCCCACGCCCTCAACTTCGACGACACCACCGCCGTGGGTGCGGGCCACCTGGGCCCGGTGACCTTCCCCGCCGCCTTCGCCGCCGCCGGGGTGCGCGGTGGCGTGGACGGGGCGACGCTGCTGGCGGGCCTGGCCGCGGGGGCCGAGCTGATGTCGCGGATCGGCCTGGCGGTGACCAACGCCCAGACGGGCTACACCGAGTCCAAGCCGCAGCCCACCCAGATGCCGGGCTACCTGGCGGCAGCCGTCAGCGGCGCGCGGGTGCTGGGCCTGGACGCGCACGGGACGCACTCGGCGCTGGGCATGGCCTTCATGCAGGCGGGCGGGGGTCGCCAGCCCGTGCTGGAAGGGGCGCAGGCCAAGGCGGTGTACGCCGGGTTCTCCTGCCAGGGCGGCACGCTGGCCGCGCTGCTGGCTCAGGAGGGGTTGGACGGGACGTGCGAAGCCTTCGAGGGCACGGCGGGCTACTTCAACACCTACTACGCCGGCCGGTATGACCGCGACGCGCTGGTGGGTGGACTGGGCGAGCGCTGGTCGCTGCTGAACCTGGGGTTCAAGCCCTGGCCCACCACGGGCGTGGCGCACGTGTTCATCGAGGCCGCATCGCGCGTCCGGGCTGCCCAAGCCGTTGACCCGGGCGCCGTCACGCGCATCACGCTCCTGGGTGAGCCGCACCTGGCCACGTTCTGCGAGCCGCTGGACACCCGCCGCGCACCACGCACCAGCGTGGAGGCGGAGGACTCGGTGCCCTTCGCCACGGCCAAGGCGCTGCTCCACGGAGGCGTGCGCCTGGCCGACGTGCAGCCGGGGCCCGCGGGCCTGGGCGAGCCGGAGGCGCAGCGCCTGGCAGGGCTGGTGGAGTACGCCGTGGACCCGGCGATGGGCAAGGCGGGGGAGGTGACGGTGCATCTGGCGGACGGGCGGGTGCTCACCGAGCGCATCGCCATCGCGCCCGGCCACAGGGACAATCCACTCACCGATGCACAGCGCGCGGCCAAGTTCCATGACTGCGCGGCGCACGCGGGCGTGCGGGTCAGCGCAGCGCGGCTGGACGAGGTGACCGGGCTGGTGGAGCGGCTGGAGCAGGTGCCGGACGTGCGCGTGCTGGGCGAGCACTTGGCCGGGCGCTAGCGCACCCTACTCGCCCTCGTAGCTCTCCAGAGCCTCATCGGTGAAGTCGGCGTTGGTGAACACCTGCTGCACGTCGTCCAGGTCCTCGATGCGGTCCAGCAGGCGCAGCATCTGACCGGCAGTGGAGGTTTCCAGCGCCACCGTGTTGGTGGGCACCATGCTGACGGTGGCCTGCGTGGGCTCCAAGCCCGCCGCGCGCACTGCTTCGGCGATGGCCTCCAAAGCCTCCGGGGAGCCGGTAACCTCCAGGACGCCCTCTTCTACCTTGAAGTCCTCGGCCCCCGCGTCGATGGCGGCCAGCGCCACCTCTTCGGCCTTGTCCTCCTCCACGTCCTCCACGCTCACCAGCGCCTTGGACTCGAAGACCCAGGCCACGGAGCCGGACTCACCCAGGTTACCGCCGCCGCGCGAGAACGCCGCGCGCATCTCGGAGGCCGTGCGGTTGCGGTTGTCGGTGACGGCCTTGACCATGATGGCCGCGCCGCCCGGCCCGTACCCCTCGTAGATGATGGGCTCGAAGGTGACGCCGTCGGCGCCCTGCCCCAGCCCCTTCTTGATGGCACGGTCCACGTTCTCGCCCGGCATGTTGGCTGCGCGCGCTTTGTCCATGACCAGGCGCAGTCGGAAGTTCATGTCCGGGTCGCCCGAGCCGCCCTCGCGGGTGGCCACTGAGATCTCCCGGGCGAGCTTGGTGAAGGCGGCGCCCTTCTTGGCGTCGATCGCGGCCTTCTTATGCTTGATGGTCGACCACTTGGAGTGTCCGGACATGGCACCCGCTCCTGAGCCGGGGGAACCGGCAGAATCTCACGTTGCCCCGATGATAGCACCGGGGAGGCGTAGGGGGCTGAAGATCCCTACAGGCGATCGGGTGGAGCGCGTGGGGGCCTAGCCTGCAGCGGGCTTCTTGCGCGGGGAACGGCGGCGCGGCGGCTTGCGCTTGGGCTCGGTGCGCAGGGGGCGCGGCTCCAACCCCTCGGGCAGCGCCACCATCATCGCCCCGGCTTCCACGTCCACGTCCGTCACCACCGCACCGATGGCGGGGATCATCCACTCCTGCTCCGGGGTGCTCACCACGTACACGTCGTTGGCGCCCGTCTCCAGCACCTCGGTGAGGGTGCCCAGGCTAGTGCCCACGCCATCGCGCACCGCCATGCCGATGAGCTGGTAGTGGTAGTAGGTGTCCTGTGGCAGGGCTGCCAGCGAGGCCGGGGGCACGGTGATGTCACTGCCCACCAGCGCGGCGGCCTCGGCGCGGCTGCGCACGCCGCGCAGGCGCACCAGCAGCACGGGCGGGGCGGGCGCGGCGTCATGGACGGTGTGCGGAGCGCCGGCCACCCACACGCGCGCGCCGCGGACGAAGCGGGCGGGGTTGTCCGTCTCCGGGCGCACCCGCAGGGTACCCTCGTTGCCGTGGGCGCCCAGGACGACACCCACCAGGACAGCATCGCCGCCGGGCTCCGGTTGGTGCTCGGCGGCGGAGGGGTTCACGCTCTCGCCCACTGGGTCAGACAATCTCCAGGGTGATGCGCACTTCCTGCTTGATGGCCGCCACCCGCAACAATACACGCATCGCCTGGGCCACGCGGCCCTCGCGCCCGATGACCTTGCCCTTGTCCTCGG
>JAYNIL010000083.1:240-3004 GCA_038109085.1 Chloroflexota bacterium | reverse complement strand
CTGGTGCCCCCAAGGGGATTCGAACCCCTGATCTCCACCTTGAAAGGGTGGCGTCCTAGGCCGCTAGACGATGGGGGCGCACCGGGCCACGCGTCCAGCCTACCGGCTGGAGATGCGCAGGGGTAGGCCTTACGGGTAGACCGCGATGGAGTCCAGGCCCGTGGCCTCGGGCAGGCCGAACATGAGGTTCATGTTCTGGATGGCCTGGCCAGCAGCGCCCTTCACCAGGTTGTCCAGCGCAGCGAAGACCACCAGGCGGCCCGTGCGCTGGTCCACGGTGGCGTGCACCAGACAGTCGTTGTTGCCCCAGGTCTGCTTGGTCTGGGGTGGGGCGTCCACTACGCGCACGAACGTCTCGCCCTTGTAGAACTCCCGATAGAGCTCCTGGATGCCCTTCTTGGCCGCGGCGGCGTCGGCGAAGGCCCCGTCCACGAAGTCGGCGTAGACGGTGTCCAGGATGCCACGGGTCATGGGGATCAGGTGCGGCATGAAGATGGCCCTGGCCTTGAATCCGGGGGCGATGCGCCCGATTTCCTGCGTTATCTCCGGCAGGTGGCGGTGGCCCG
This sequence comes from Chloroflexota bacterium, assembly GCA_038109085.1. GTDB lineage: Bacteria > Chloroflexota > Dehalococcoidia > Lucifugimonadales > Australimonadaceae > Australimonas. The sequence continues at coordinate 2,438 of JAYNIL010000083.1, read as the reverse complement.
CCACGCCGTAGGCGAAGACGTTCTCGTTCACCTCGGAGAAGTGGGTAACCATGGACAGTCCGCGTCCGGCGCCGGAAACGCCAGACTTGGCGTCGATAATGATCTGGTCGGTGATGAGCCCGGCCTTCACCACCGGGGCCATCGCCAGCAACGCGCCCGTGGGGTAGCAGCCGGGGTTGGCCACCAAGCTGGCCGAGGCGATGCCCTCCCTATCCAGCTCGGTCAGCCCGTAGACGGACGTCTCCAGCAGGTCGGGGGCGGGGTGCTCCACCCCGTACCAGAGCTGGTACTCCGCCGGGTCGTGCAGGCGGAAGTCGGCGGAGATGTCGATGACCTTCACGCCGGAGCGCACGTAGGGCAGGCACGCCTGGGCGGAGGCGACCTGGGGCAGCGCGGAGAAGACCACGTCCACGCTGGCCGTGAGCTCCTCCTCGATGCGCATGTTCATGCGCTCCAGGTGCGGGAGCGCCTCGGCCAGATCCTGGCCCGCCGCCGAGCGCCCGGTGACGCTCACCAGCTGGGCCTCCGGGTGGCGGTGGAGGATGCGGGCCAGCTCGATACCGGCGTAGCCCGTGACGTTGAGGATGCCGACCTTCATGCGCTCTGCTCCTGTGTGCTAACCGAACACGACCTGCTTGCGGTGGATGGGCTGGACGATGGCCTCCGCCTGGAGACGCAGCTGGGCGTCCAGCTCATCCGGACCGCAAGCCGGGTTGAAGACGAATTTGGTGGCGCCGGCGTCCACGTACTCGCGCAGCCGGGCCATGACCGCATCGGGCGTGCCCACCAGGTTGATGGCCTCCGGCATCACGTCGGTGCGCCGAGCCAGCAGGCGCTCCATGGCGCTGGCGGGCACGGGCCCGCGCTCCACCAGGTAGCACGAGACCTGCAGGCCGTAGTGGTCGTCGGGCACGACGCGCCCTGCCTCGGCGGCATGGAGGCGGATACGCTCGATGCCGGCCGCCACCTCCTCCGGGGTGACCTGGGAGGGTAGCCAGCCGTCGCCCAGCACGCCGGTGCGCCGGAAGGACGGCTCCGACCGGCCACCCACCCACACGGGGATGTTGGGGCTGGCCGGGTGCACGCCGATGCTCGCTTCGTTCAGCTTCACGAACTCGGAAGCGTGCGTGACGCGGTCCTCGGTCCACAGGCGGCGCATCAGCGCCATCGCCTCGTCCAGCCGCCGGCCGCGCTCACGTTTCTCCACGCCCATGGCCTGATACTCGACGGGCGACTCCTGCCCCACCCCCACGGCCAGGATGAGGCGGCGCCCGCCGGAGAGGGCGTCGATGGTCGCCAGCTCCTTGGCCATCGCCACAGGGTTGCGCATCGACATAAGCAGTACGCTGGTGCCGAACTTGAGCCTGTTGGAGTGCGCGGCCACCATGGCCATGCCTGCCATCGGGTCCATGCGCCAACCGGGGCCGACGATGCGATCCGAGAACCAGACCGAGTCCCACTCCAGCGCCTCGATGGTGTCGAGGTAGTCGAAGAAAGCTTCTCGCCCCTGGCGGGCGGCGGTGGAGGGGCCGGACAGGCCTATCTTGACCGAAATCATGGGCGTTCCCCGATGGGCACCTTAGGGGTGCGAGAATCCATTCTAGCGCACGGGCGCGCGGGAGCCGCAGACGCCTGAAACACCAGGTGCCCAGGCTCGTAGGAGCCTGGGCACCCGTCCGTTACCCCGGCATTCGCCGGAGCGCACCCTGCTGCTCACCCGACAAGACCCACCGCGTAGGTCCTGCGGATACCGCCGGTGACCAGTACCGACCGAGAAGACTGGTCCCTAGCGGCGGGCAGCGGGTGAGGCAGCGGTGCTCGGTTGATGACTATGCACTACTGGATCACCCCCTTTCTACGGCATATCGCCGCAGGGCCATCCTAGACCGGGGCAATCAGGGGCCGCAATGGGGGTTCGCCCTAATTTGCGTGTGTTTCGCGCCCGGCACGCTGCTTTCCCGCTCGCTACTCGCTCGCTCGAACTGAGGGGGACTCCCCCTCGGCCCGCGCAGACGCGCTGGGCCTACCCCCGGCGGGGGGAGTTGCACTACCCCATTTAACCCCCCAGCCCGGACCATCGCTGAAAGTCAGTTGTTTGGGGCTATGCCCTACTCACAACCCCGACGTATGCGAGCAGGCCACGCACCTGCCGCCATGAGCGAGCGCCCAGGGAGCGGAGACGGGGTAGCCCCCACAGG
>JAYNIL010000083.1:0-230 GCA_038109085.1 Chloroflexota bacterium | reverse complement strand
CCCGGATTTGGGTGGGTTTGAGGGCGCTCTCCGCTCACTTCGTTCGCTCGTTCAAGGGGGACGCCTCCTGGGCGCCCTTTGGGCGCCGAACCCCCGTCTCCGCTCGCTCGGCGCTCGCTCATGGCAGCAGGCCCGTGGCCAGCACGCATACCACGTGCTTGGGTGTGTGGCGCAGCCCCCAAACACGCCGTTAGCCAGGGGTTGTCCGGGCTAGAGGGGTGCAGAGGGAG
>JAYNIL010000082.1:0-4087 GCA_038109085.1 Chloroflexota bacterium | reverse complement strand
GGAGGAAGACATGACCACGGCGCAGGCCCCGCTCACCATCACCATCACCGAGTCCGCCGCCAATCACGTGCGCACCTTCATGGCCGCCGAGGGCTTCGCCGACGGCGTCCTGCGCGTGGCGGTCAAGGGCGGCGGCTGTTCCGGCCTCACCTACGTCCTGGACATCAAGCAGGCCGCTCCCGAGGGCGACAAGGTCATCGTGGACAAGGGCGTGACCCTCGCCGTGGACCGCAAGTCCTACGTGTTCCTCGCGGGTACGGAGCTAGACTACTCCGGCGGCCTCAACGGCAAGGGGTTCGTCTTCAACAACCCCAACGCCAAGAAGGCGTGCGGGTGCGGCACCTCCTTCTCGGTCTAGCCTCCCACACATGAGCAGCGCTCCCCCATCCCCCAACGCCCTCCACACCGGCGCTGGCCTGGCCTCACGCGAGTTCGGGGTGCTGTGGGTCAGGGGAGCAGACGCGCTGGACCTGCTGAACCGGCTCACCACCAACAAGCTCGAGACGCTGCCCGAGGGGCTCTCGCGGGTCACCGTGCTAACCAACGGCGATGGCCGCGTGGTGGATCTGCTCCACCTGGGCGCGCTGGACGGGGGCCTGTGGTGCCTCACCAGCCCCGGCCGGGCCGAGCCCGTGACCGAGTGGCTCGACACCTACACCTTCGGTGAGGACATCACCGTCGCTTCCCGTACGGACGATGTCGCCGTGCTCACCCTGGCAGGCCCCCACGCAGCAGAGGTGCTGGCCGCTGCCGGTGCGCCTGTGGACGCGCTGCCCGTGGATGGGCTGGCCCACGCAAACATCGGCGGGGCGGACTGCGTGCTGTGGAGCTACGCCTTCGGGCCCGGCGATGCGTACTACGTGCTGGCCGATGCGGCCGGTGCGCCTGCCGTGCGCGCCGCATTGGAGACGGCGGGCGCGGAGCCGGTCGATGCCGACGCCTGGGAGGCCTACCGCATCGCCAGCGGCGTACCGGCCTACGGTGCCGAGTACGGGTCCTTCAACAACCCGCTGGAGGCCCGCTTGGAATGGGCCATCAGCGACGACAAGGGCTGCTACACCGGCCAGGAAGTTATCGCGCGCCTGCAGACCTACCGCAAGGTGCAGCGCCTCCTCATGGCCGTTCGGCTCTCCGGCCCCGCGCCCGTGGGCGCAGCGCTGCGCGCTGACGGGAAGGAGGCCGGAGCCCTCACTTCCGTCGCGGCCCAACCCGACGGGTCGTGGGCAGCCCTCGCGCTGGTGCGGACCGCCCATGCGCAGGCGGGCGTCTCCTGTACCGTGGACGGTGTGCTTGGCGTCAGTGCGAGTCTTCAGGACCCTTCGGGCGGTTAGGGCCCACCCCCAATAGCCAGCGGGGTTAGCCCCACAGACATCGGTGCGGCATGGTGGCACCCTGTGGATGGAGCCTCGCGGAGGAAGGGGGAGTCGTGCAGGTACCGGCACCGGTCGTGCGGATGGCACGCGCGTGCGTAGACCCGCGCCGGCGCCGCCTAGCGCTTACTCGCGCTCCGGCGTGGGTGGGATGCGGTCGGCGATGGTCTTGTCGGGGCCCAGGTAGAAGTACTTGAACGACTCCGCGTAGGCGAAGCCGGACTCGGCGCCCACACTGGCTGCCAGCCCCTTGATGCGCTCGTCGAAGGCCGAAGACGGGTCTGGTATCTGCGAGGCGTGCGCCTTGAGCGCCGCCACTTTCTGCTCGATCGTCGCGCTGATGTCCACCTTCACGTCGGCCAGCTCCCCGCGCGCGCCCAGGTACAGGTGCTCCACGATATGCGCGCCCAGCCCTTCGTTGAGCGCAAGGTGAGGGAACATGTGCACGTCGCGTGCCGAGGGGAACACCGCGTCCATCACCGCATCGCCGGTGTTGCGGTGGTCGGGGTGGTTCACGTAGTTGCCGCTCCAACGCACCGTGGGGTTCTGGCAGATGACGGCGGAGGGCTTGTGCAGGCGGATCATCCGCACGATGTCCTCGCGCAGCCCCAGATCGTTCTGCACCATCCCGTCCTCATAGCGCAGGAACTCCACCGCCCCCACGCCCAGCACCGCGCACGCGTTGCGCTGCTCCTGCTCGCGCAGCACTGCCAGCTCGGACGGCACCACGTCTGGGTCGGACGTACCCTTATCGCCACTGGTTACCAGCACGTAGACGGCCTCGCGCCCCTCGGACACCCAGCGGGCCACGGTGCCGGAGCACATGAACTCTGCGTCGTCTGGGTGGGCGACGATGACCATGACCTTGTCGCCAGGGCCGTCGTGGTTCTCGGGGATGATGGACATGGGAACCTCCTGTCGTGAATGGGGTGGGGCAGGGGCTAGAGGCTCAGCCCGCCGTCCACGGAGAGCACCTGGCCGGTGATGTAGGCGGCATCGTCCGAGGCGAGGAACGCCGTTAGCGCGGCCACCTCATCCGGTGAGCCGAAGCGGCCCAGGGGTATGCGCTCGGCGATCTGCTTCTGCAGTTCCTCACCGATGGTCTCCACCATGCGGGTGGTGATGAACCCCGGCGCGATGGCGTTGGCGGTGATGCCGCGCGAGGCGACCTCACGGGCCACCGTCTTAGTGAAGCCGATGAGCCCCGCCTTCGCCGCGGTGTAGTTGGCCTGGCCGGGGTTGCCCGTGAGCGCCACCACGGAGGACATATTGATGATGCGCCCGGAGCGCTGGCGCAGCATGCCCCGCAGCGCCGCCTTGGTGGTATGGAACGCCCCCTTCAGGTTGGTGTCCAAAACCGCGTCCCAGTCGGCCTCATCCATGCGTAGCAGCAGGTTGTCACGGGTGATGCCCGCGTTGTTCACCAGGATGTCCAGCCCGCCCAGCCCGCTGAGGGTGCCCGTCACCAGCGCCTCGGCCTGCGCCGGGTCAGCCACGGAGCCCTGGAGCGTGATGGCCTGAACGCCCAGTGCGCGGCACTCTTCGGCCAGTACCTCGGCCTCCTCGCGCCCGCTGTTGTAGTTCAGCGCAACTGCTGCGCCCTCGGCGGCCAGGTGCAGCGCTACCGCTCGGCCGATGCCGCGGCTGGCGCCGGTGACCAGCGCGCGCTTGCCCTCCAGCCTAGGCACCGGCCACCTCCGTCCCGGCCTGGGAGCGCGCCGCCGCCAGCTCCGTGCGCATGCGCTCCACCAGCCCTCCCTCAGTCACCTGGGCAGCGAGCTTGATGGCCCCTGCGATGGCCGGGCCCTTGGAGCGCCCGTGCCCGGCCAGCACCACGCCGTTGATGCCGAGCAGCGGTCCGCCCGCGCCCTCGGCGGCGTTGGCGAGACCTTCTATCTGCTGCACCGCCTTGCTCTGGGGGCCCAGCGCTTCGGACAGGTAGTGCGCCGCGGCGTGGGCAAGCCCCTCGGTGTACTTGAGCAGCACGTTGCCCACGAAGCCGTCGCACACCAGCACGTCGGCCTTGTCGGCGAACACCTCGTGCCCCTCGATGTTGCCCACGAAGTTCAGTCCGCTGGCCGCCAGCAGCCCGTAGGCCTCCTGGGCCTGCTTGTTGCCCTTGCCCTGCTCCGAACCCACCGACAGTAGCCCTATGCGCGGGCGCTTGAGCTGGAAGTACCAGGCGGCGAAGGCCGCGCCCAGCGCGCCGAAGTCCACCAGCTGGGCGGGCTTGCAGTCCACGTTGGCGCCCAGGTCGATGATGGTGGTGCGGGGCGCCAGGCCAATGAACGGCCCGCCCAGCGTGGGCCGGTCCAGGCCCGGGAAGAGGCCCAGCGCCAGCACCGAGGCGGCCATGGTCGCGCCTGTGGAGCCCATGCTCACGGCGGCGTCAGCCTTGCCTGCCTTCACCAGACCCACCGTCACCGCCACGGAGACCTTCGGGTTGCGACGCAGCGCCATGGCGGGGTGTTCGCCCTCGCGCACAACACCATCCGAGGGCACCACCTGGATGGGCAGTTCCGTCGCGTCGTGTTTGGCCAGCTCGGCTTGCACCGCGTTCTGGTCGCCCACCAACAGGATGCGAACGCCACCGGCGCGCGCCGCCAACACCGCACCCTCCACCGGGTCGGTTGGGACGTTGTCGCCGCCCATGGCATCCACGGCGATGGTGTAGAACTTCTGCTCACTCATGTGATTGTTCTCCCGCCCGGCTGCGC
>JAYNIL010000081.1:0-4664 GCA_038109085.1 Chloroflexota bacterium | reverse complement strand
CGGGCTCGTACGCCGAGGGGGGCGCCCCGTGCATTGCGCACCGGCGGGCACCGCAGGTGCCGACCCTACTCATTCGATAACGCGGCCTTCACGTATGCAACGATCGCGTTCGCGTGACCGTGGCCGAGGCCGTGATCCATCTTGAGCACGTTCACGGCTTCCATGTGCCTGTGCTTCTCGAGCAGTGACACCGTGACGTCGAGCCAGTGCTGCATCGACTTGCCGTAGGTCTTCTCGATGCTCGGGAAATACGACGCGGGCCCCTTGAGCTTCTGGCCAGCCGCAGGCGACGGCGGCGGGGCAACGCGAGACTTCTTGTTCATGATGTCTCCATGGCGGAGGGACACTCCGCCCGGCGAGCGAGCCATACGTCCCGCCCCAAGTGTGTGCTCACCACGGGCGTACGCCGGGCATAGCATATTCATTACGCTCGCCATCGGCACGAGGGCGTCAGGGTGAACCGGCCTACGCCACACCACCGCGTAGCGTCCGTGGAGGCGTGTTACGTCGCCTCGGGTGCTGTCGGGAGATTCCACCTCCACATCCTTTACCTCCTACAGGGAAAGCAGGCTCTGTGGAAGATTTCTTTACACCCTATAAGTATGTTGTTTTGCTCGTAAAACCTACGAGTAAAGCACAGCGCTAAGAGGATGCTAATTTGCAAGCAGGGGGTCAGGGGTTCGAATCCCCTCGGCTCCACCAATCACACGAACTCAAAAGGGCCCCGGCAGAAGCCGGGGCCCTTCAATTCAGTGGCTATGGCGGGAGGTGAGCCTAGCCGCGCGTGGTGATGGGCAGATCGGTTCGGTTGCCCCACTCTACCCAGGAGCCGTCGTACACCTGCACGGACGGGTACCCCAGCAGCTCCTGGAGGACGAACCAGGTGTGGGTTGCCCGCACGGCGGTCTGGCATAGGGTTATGACGGTGCCGTCGCCCTGGATGCCTTCGCCTGCGTACAGGGCCTTGAGCTCAGCGGCAGAGAGGAAGGCTCCGCTCGTGTCCACAGCCCGGTTCCAATTAACATTTACTGAATCCGGAATGTGGCCGCCCTGGGCTGCCCGCACGTCCTGGCCGGCGTATTCCTCCGGAGAGCGGGTGTCGCACACGATGGTGCTCGGATCATCTACAGAGGCCAGCACCTCCTCCCAGTTAGCGATCAAGCCCTCGTTGGGCGCATTCGAGAATGCGTAGGAAACGGGACTGACGGTTGGGGCCTCGGTCTCAGTTGCGTTGCCGCTAGCTGCCCATGCTCCCCAAGCTCCATCCAAAATACGAGTGTCGGCGTGGCCGTACACGTCCAGAGCCCAAAGCGCGCGGGACGACCACAGATTGGATGAGCCGTCGTAGATGACCACTGTGTCGGCGGACGTGATACCCAACTCACCGAGGGCGGCGGCGATGTGCTCTCCTGACGGGAGCATGCCTGGCACGCCGTCGGCGTTGGTGCCCTGGAAGACATCGTTGGGTGTTATGCGAAGGGCGCCGGGGATGTGGGCCGTGGTGTAGTCAGCTTCTTTGCGCAGGTCCAAAACTACAAGGTTCGCGTCGTTTAGGTGAGCCTCTACCCAAGCGACAGAGACGAGCCGCTCGGGATGTGCGTAGCCCTTAGAGGTAATTTCGGCATTTAGCGGGTCAGCGGGTATCGGGGTAGCGGTCGGTGCGGAATCGGAGCCACCGCACGCGGCCAGCACCAGCGAGGCGATGATGCCGAGGGTGAGGGCGGATATTGATCGCATTGTTTTCAACTTCATTCTCCCATCTTCATTTCTATTTCGGCGCTAGCAGCTTGTTTATGCCTTGGTCAGATGCAGTCGCCACTCACCGGGCCGTTCCTCATCTATTTCCACCTCGTAGCCGCGCTTGAGGGCCTGCGGGGGGATGGTGGAGAGGGCAGGGGCGTGGTCAGTCAACACATCTAAGGCCACTATGCCCGGACGCTTCTTGTCCAGCTCGTCGTTGGTGCGCAGCATGGGATATGGACAGATATCCCCTCGCACGTCCAGCACGGGCACATCGTCGTTCTCAGCCATCACTCCTCCTTGTGTCCGCGCCCGGTGGGTGCGGGTTATACGCGTTGCTCCAGGCCGATGCGCCACAGGTTCTCCGCGGGCATGGCCAGCTTCATCCGCAGCCCCTTAGCCTGGGCTGCCGTGGGGATCGCCTTGAGCACGATCTCCTGGTCGGTGAGCAGGCTCACCGGCGTCCCGGCGGCGGCGCGCTCCACGGCGGCCAACGCCTGCTTCAGGTGCGCAGGCATGGGCTTCCCGCGCAGGTCCACCACCTCCGGCTCAGGTGCCATCAGCCGATCCTCCCAATGACCTTGGTCCCGGCGAAGGCCCCGCCCGCCAGGGCTAGGCCGAAGAGCCAGCCGGACAACGAGAGAGATGGGATGGCCGAGAAGAAGGCGCCCACGGTGCACCCCACCGCGAGGCCCGCTGCATAGCCCATCAGCAGCCCGCCGCCGATCCCCTGCACGTAGCGGCGGATCTGGCGTGGGTACCGGATACGGAATTCGCCCGCGAACAGAGCACCCATTAGCGCGCCGGGAAGCACACCTATTGTTAGGGCGAAGGTGTGGTTGATCAGCCCGCCACCCGGTCCGGCCGTGCACCCGCCGAGCCCATCTAGCCCATCCATGACGACCGGGCCCAAGCCAAAGCCATTGAGCAACTGATGAGAGAAGTACATCAGCTCGCCCGTCACGCCCAGGGGCATGTGCACCGTGAACATGACGATGCCGATGATGCCCAGCGCCACGCCGCCCCACACCACGGACCAGCCGCTCTTGAACACCGTCGTGAGCGTGCCGGAAAGGCGCGCGGTGAAGCCGGGGATGCCACTCGTTTTGCGCGTGATGGTGGGGGTGTAGACGCTGGAGCGTGCCTCCCACCAGGTGATGAGCACGTAGATGGCGCCGATGGCGAGCAGGGTGAGCGCCACGGCACCGGAGTAGCCCAGCCCGCCCGTGGCGGGCAGCCAGACCTTCGGCTCGTGGGAGATGATGTTCTCCCACCACCAGTTCCAGGTGAGGCTCAGACCCGCCAGGCCTAGGATGATGCCCCCCATGGTGACCCAGGAGGCCACGTACCCCTCGGCCATGCGGTAGAGGGTGCCGGAGACGCACCCACCCGCGATGACCATGCCCAGGCCGAACAGTAGCCCCCCCACGATGACCGAGAGGCCCACCGGCAGGATGTGCGCATCGCCCGGCAGCGCGCCAGAGGCCGGCCTGCTCACCAGCCAGTACATGATGGCGGCGAAGCCCACCGTGGAGACGGCCATGCCCGCCAGGATGCCTTTCATGTTGGCGCCGGAGCCGAAGAGGAACAGGTCACGGAAGGCGGCGGCGAAGCAGAAGCGGGCGCGCTGGAGGGTGAAGCCGAAGGCCAGGGCCAGTACCCAGATGGCCCCGGACTCTGGGTCCTCGCGGCTGATGAGCCACGCGGCCAGGATGCTTGCGGCGGCCACGGCGAACCCTACCAGGGTCTGGCGCGAGACCGGGAGTAGCGGGTTGGGGGCCGGCGCGGGGGCAGCGGGAGCGGTGGTCATCGTGGGGATCTCTCCGGGTGGGTGTTCAGGGGAAACGAAAAAGGCAGGCTGTCGGAGCAGTCTGCCTTGCGCTGGGTCTCTGGGCGCTCACGCGCCGCTTGCCGATGCTGCGTTGGGCTAGCCCTGCTCCTTGAGCGGGTTCACGCAACAACAGGTACAGCAGGCGATTCGGTGCGACATCGCGGGTAAGACTAATCAGGACGAGCGGGAACTGTCAACCGGGCCGGACGTGCGGTACGAACGCCCGCCCCAGTTGACAGCTACTTCTGGCCTATCTGGCGCCGGCGCTCGGCGGCATCGGCGCCGCCCTCCACCCCGCGCTGGTTCAGGATGGGGCTGTACTTGGAGGCCATGCCCTGGCGGGAGAAGACGGATCCGCCTGTACCCGTGCCGCCCTCGTCGGTCTTGGAGCGCTTCTCCGCCAGCTCCTTGGGCAGCTCGGTCACCATGCCGTGGTAGACGTTCTCAGCGGGGTCCCTGAACGTGTTCATGGGGTCCCCCCCGTCCTCCACCAGCCGGATGTTCTCCTCGAGCATCTGGCGGAACAGGATGATGCCTTTGTCCGAGCGGCCCAGGTTCTCCCGCTCGCGGTTGGCAATGGCGCCCTGGGTTATCCACGCCGCCAGGTCTTGGGCGGAGTTGGAGTCCAGGATGGAGTACTGGGGCTGCTGGTTCTCGTCCAGTTCGATGACCGGCGGGCTGAAGAAGGGTACGTCCTCGTCGCGCTGGGCGGGGGCGCCGGCCTCAGCCTGGTGGCACATCACCCACCAGTGGCCCGTGTGGGTGTCGTCCAGGGGCACGCGGATCTGGAACGCCGGGCCCGTGAGCCGCCAGTGCTCGCGGATGAACCCATCGCCTCCCTGGCGCAGGAAGTAGGGGAAAACGATGGGGTGGCCCTCGCGCCAGGAGGTGTCCTCCTCTGAGCCGCCCTGCATCACCCGGCGCTTGTAGATGCCGTACTCGAACCTATCGAAGTGCACCTTGGCGTGCCGGCGCACCGTGCGCTTCTTCTCCGGCTCACCGCGCATCTCGGTGATGAAGTTGCTCCAGTACACGTGGAGCCACTCCAGGTGCACCGGGTCCAGGGAGTTCTCCTGGCACTGGAGCCAGTTGC
>JAYNIL010000080.1:0-4737 GCA_038109085.1 Chloroflexota bacterium | reverse complement strand
TGGTGGCCGGGCTCATCGCCGTCGTGGGCCTGCTGGCCGCCGGGGCGCTGGCATGGGTGTTCGTGGTGAACATCGGCTATGCCATCGGCTTCCAGACCACCCAAGTGGCCGGGGCCGAGCTGTGGGCCCACCGGTACGGGCATGCGCACCTGGGGGCCATACGGGGCCTCTCCTTGCCCATCAGCGTGGCCATCGGGGCCCTCGCCTTCCCCGTCACCGGCATGCTGCGCGATGGCATGGGCTCCTACGCACCGGCCTGGTGGGTGGCGGGAGTTGCGTTCGTGCTGGGGGGCACGCTGCTGGCCAGCGTCAGCAGCGCTCGTTCACCGCTCGCGCCAGCTCCCGGCGCACGCTAGCCTCCGGGGGCAGCGCCAGGGCGGCCCGTACCAAAGCGGCGAGCGCTTCCTCGGGTACCGGCGCGCAGGAGCCCCTGGGGGTCCGGGAGGAGCACGCCCCACTCGAAGCCGAAGCGCACGCCCTCAGCGAGGAGGAAGATGCCGGCGCAGTAACCCACGCACGGGTCGCGGTAGGTGAGCCCGCCCCAACCGCGACGCACCGCCTCGACGGCCCGTGGGGCCTCACGGGCTAGGAGGGCGCGTAGGCCCTGCGCCAACGCGCGCACAGGCGGCGGGAAGGTTGGGAGGAACGCTTCGGGAGTGGTCATGGGCGCCTGTGGGAAGGCGGGTGGTGGGCCACCCAGGAATCGAACCTGGGACCTCAGTCTTATCAGGACTGCGCTCTAACCGACTGAGCTAGTGGCCCACGCGAGGGGCGCCGGAGCGCCTCGGGCATTCTAGCACCGCCGCTGAGGGAGGTGCCAGGAACGCAAGGGGCCAGCATGCGCTGGCCCCAGGGCGTTCTGTGTAAGAGCCACCCTTAACAGGTGAATAGTGGAAGGAAGGACTTCAAACGGGTCCGTCAGTCCGCCGAAGCGGTTTGGAGGGGCCTTCGCTGCCGAGGGAGTAAGACTCGACCAATCGGCAGTTCCGGTGACCGTCCCCTGACGGTACGACCTAGGATTCCCCGAAGGGAGCTCCCTAGAAAGGAGGTGATCCAGCCGCACCTTCCGGTACAGCTACCTTGTTACGACTTCGTCCCAGTTATCGACCCCGCTCTCGGCGCAGGCCTCCTTACGGTTGGCTGTGCGACTTCAAGCGTTACCGACTTCCATGACGTGACGGGCGGTGTGTACAAGGCCCGAGTACGTATTCACCGCGGAAAGGCTGATCCACGGTTACTAGCAACTCCACGTTCATGCAGGCGGGTTGCAGCCTGCAATCCCAACTGGGGAATGGTTTGAGGGATTAGCTCCGTCTCGCGACGTGGCTGCCCGTTGTCCATCCCATTGTAGCGTGTGTGTAGCCCAAGACGTAAGAGCCATGATGATTTGACGTCATCCCCACCTTCCTCCCCGGATTACGGGGCGGTCTCGCTAGAGAGTGCAACTAGCGACGAGGGTTGCGCTCGTTGCGGGACTTAACCCAACACCTCACGGCACGAGCTGACGACAACCATGCAGCATCTGTGGCGGCTCCCCGAAGGGTCCCCCATCCTTTCGGGCGGGGTACCACCGTCATGTCAAGTCTTGGTAAGGTTCTTCGCTTTGCATCGAATTAAACCACACGCTCCGCTGCTTGTGCGGGCCCCCGTCAATTCCTTTGAGTTTTAGCCTTGCGGCCGTAGTTCCCAGGCGGAGTGCTTAACGCGTGAGCTTCGACACAGGGGGGGTCGATACCCCCTATATCCAGCACTCATCGTTTAGGGCGTGGACTACCCGGGTATCTAATCCGGTTCGCTCCCCACGCTTTCGAGCCTGAGTGTCAGGGACGGCCCAGAGCACCGCTTTCGCCACCGGTGTTCCTCCTGATATCTACGCATTTCACCACTACACCAGGAATTCCGTGCTCCTCTACCGCCCTCAAGCTGAGCAGTATCCGCAGACCTCTCCAGGTTAGGCCTGGAGCTTGCACCACGGACGAACTCAGCCACCTGCGCTCCCTTTACGCCCAGTAAATCCGGACAACGCTCGCCTCCTACGTATTACCGCGGCTGCTGGCACGTAGTTAGCCGAGGCTTATTCCCAGGGTACCGTCAGATCTTCGTCCCCTGGAAAAGAGGTTTACAACCCACGGGCCTTCTTCCCTCACGCGGCGTCGCTGCATCAGGCTTTCGCCCATTGTGCAAGATTCCCTGCTGCTGCCTCCCGTAGGAGTGGGGGCCGTGTCTCAGTCCCCCTCTGGCCGGTCGTGCTCTCACACCGGCTACCCGTCGTCGGCTTGGTGGGCCGTTACCCCTCCAACTACCTGATGGGACGCAAGCCCGTCCTCTGGTGACCGAAGCCTTTCGTTACCGGCCCCATGACCGGCAACCACATGCGGTATTAGCCAGGATTTCTCCTGGTTGTCCCCCGCCAGAGGGTAGGTTGCTTACGCGTTACTCAGCCGTCTGCCACTAACTTCCCAACCGAAGTTGGGTCATTCGTTCGACTTGCATGCATTAGGCGCGCCGCCAGCGTTCGTCCTGAGCCAGGATCAAACTCTCAATCCAGTTTTGGATCTCGATTGATCCGGTGATTCAATGGAACAGACACGTTCCGAAGAACATGCCTTTCTGTACTCAAAGTAGTACAGGGCGCCTTCCTTCCACTATTCACTTGTTAAGGAGCGGCGTCGCCACCTGCGGTGGCAACCCCCATACATTAGACTGCCGCCCCGGCCGCGTCAAGGGCCCCAGAGGCGGATTCAAGTGGGCCGTGGTCTGCTCCCCGGTCAGCGGCGCAGCAACGGAGAAAGGCGCCTCCAGACCTGGGCGTGCACCTTCTCGACGCTCTCGAGGGCATCGGTCACCAGGAAACGCTCCGGCTCGCGCCGGGCCAATCGGGCGAATCCGGCCCGCACCCGCTGGTGAAATTCCAGTGCCTCGTCCTCGAACCGCCCGCCGCCTCCGGTCCCATCGCGCTCGGCGGCGCGGGCCAGCAGCGCCCCTGGCGTGGCGTCCAGCAGCACCGTGAGGCGCGGGATGAGCCCGCCGGTGGCCAGCTCGTTGGCCGCGTTCACCAGCCGTGCGGGCAGCCCGCGCCCCGCGCCCTGGTAGACGGTAGTGGAGTCGGCGAAGCGGTCGGTGAGCACCACGGCGCCGCGTTCCAGCGCCGGGGCGATGACGGCACGCACCAGTTCTGCGCGCGCGGCGGCGAAGGCCAGCAGCTCCGCCTCCGGGCTCAGCGGCCCGGCCCCGGACTTGAGGTAGGCCCGCAGGTGCTCACCGAAGGGCGTCCCGCCCGGCTCGCGCAGGGCGAGGCACTCGTGGCCCGTGGCGCGCACGCGCTCGACGGCCAGCGCTAACTGAGTGGACTTGCCCGCGCCCTCACCCCCCTCGAAGGAGACCAGGAGCCCCAGGCCCGTGGTGTCGATGCCCCTAGCCACGGCGTATGGTCACCCGCCGGTGCGGCTCGCGTCCCTCCGAGCGCGAGCGCAGCCGTGCCTGCTCGGCGATGCGGTGCTGGATGCGGCGCACGAAGGAGCTCTGGGGGCGCAGCGTCACCGCGTTGGCCTCTCCGGCAAGGATGCGCTCCACGCCGTCCTCGGCGTCATTGCGCCCGCCCGCCAGGTCGTTCTCGCCCGTGGCGTCGGTGTGCTCTGCCCCCATCTCTTCCAGGAAGCCCGTGATCTGCCCCGGCGTGTTGCGCCGCAGGACGAACACGGGCACGCCGCGCTCACCAGCCTCCTCCAGCACCCGCGAGCGGCGCCGGAAGTGGGCCTTGGTGGTGAGCAGCACATCGGCCTCGCCCACCGCGCTGGCAAGGTCGACGTTCATGCCAGCACTGGCGGCGGCCTCCTCCAGACGCTCCCGGCTCACCCCGAAGGGCAGCACCCGCAGCGTGGGGCGGGACGGGGGCATGGCCTCGGCCTGGGCCAGGGTGGTGGGCTCCGGCTCACGCGTGCGCCCCGGCGCGCGCTGGCGCCACGGCTCCGACCGGGGCGTGGGCTCGTCGCCAGCCTCCTGGTCAGAGAAAGAGCCACGCTCGCGCATGGGGCCACCCCCGAAGGGGGCCAGGGGGAAGCCCGGCTCACGGGCCGTGGGGGCCTTGGAGCGGCGCACAGCGCCGTGCTCATCCAGTTCGCGCAGCTCCGGCACCGCCGTGCGACCGCGCAGGATGGCATCCACCGTGCGGGCCACGTCCGTGTGCACCGTCACCTTGTTCCACGACTGTATCTCCACCAGCACGGTGAAGGTTGGGGGTGCCTTGCGCTCCAGGATGGTCTTCTGGGTGCGCCGCCGGCGCGCCTCCTCGTCGGAGAGGGTCACCGTCTGGATGCCGCCCACCAGGTCGGAGAGAGTGGGGTTGGCCAGCAGGTTCTCCAGGGTGTTGCCGTGGGCGGTGGCGATGAGCTGCACGCCGCGCTCGGCGATGGTGCGCGCCGCAGCCGCCTCCAACTCAGTGCCCATCTCATCCACGATGATGACCTGGGGCATGTGGTTCTCTACCGCCTCGATCATCACCGCGTGCTGCGCAGCGGGGGTGCGCACCTGCATCCGGCGCGCGTGCCCGATGGCCGGGTGCGGGATGTCCCCGTCACCGGCGATCTCGTTGGAGGTGTCCACGATGACCACGCGCTTGTCCGCACCGGCTACCACCCGCGCCAGCTCGCGCAGGATGGTGGTCTTGCCCACGCCGGGACGGCCCAGCAGCAGCACGGAGTTGCCCGCCAGGGCCAGGTCCTCGATGACGCGTGCCGA
>JAYNIL010000079.1:0-4931 GCA_038109085.1 Chloroflexota bacterium | reverse complement strand
CCCAGCGCGCCCCCCTGCGGCGCAACATCACCCAGGAGGAGGTGGGCACCACGGCGCTATTCCTGGCCAGCCCCCTCGCCTCCGGTATCACCGGCCAGACCATCTACGTGGATGCCGGGTATTCGGTGATGGGCGTCTAGCGCCTACCCCGCCCGCGCCCCACAGCCATGCCACATCAGGGCCTCCGGACAGCCACCGGAGGCCCTTTTGCGCTGAGTTGGTTGACGCAGCTCCAGTCATAGGGTTAAGGTCGCGCACACTTTTGCATCATGGTTAGATTTTTATCAGCGCTATTTCGACATAAAAGGACCTAACAACATTTTTTTTGGAGAATATAGATGGCTGTTATCGACTCAGATTCCCACGTCGTCGAAAGCGAGCGCACGTGGGACTTCATCCCGGAGCCCCTGCAGCACCTGCGCCCCGCAGTGCTCCAACCAAAGGCCGGGTACAAGACCGGTGCTCCGGAGTACTGGTTCATTGACGGGCGCGTCTTCGGGAAAAACGTGAATATCGGACTCGACACCACAGAGGAGACCCGGGAGGCCAGTGACATCGCCAAGCGCCTCTCTCACATGGATGAGTTGGGCGTGGACACGCACGTCCTATACCCCTCCATATTCCTGCGCCCGCTGGCCACCCACCCAGAGGTGGAATTGGCACTGGCCCAGGGCTACAACCGATGGCTGGGGAACATCTCCGCCCAGGGAGGAGGACGTCTCCCGTGGCCGGTGATCATCCCTTCCCAGGACCGGGAGGCTGCAATCGCCGAGCTGCACTACGGCAAGGAACATGGTGCCTGCGGTGTCTTCATGCGTGGAATGGAGGGCCAGTACCGGCTGACTGACCCGTGGTTTGACCCCATCTGGGCTGAGGCTAGTGCCCTAAACCTGCCTGTGTGCATCCACGCCGCGACAGGCAACTTCGGCTTTTTCGACTACTTCACCCGTGACTCAGGCTTCGCCACCTTTAAGCTGCCCGCCGTCGCGGCCTTCCACGACATTGTGATGAAGGGTATGCACAAGCGCTTCCCCGACCTCCGCTGGGCCTTCATAGAGGTCAGTGCCTCTTGGCTGCCCTACGCCCTGAACGACCTATCGCTGCGCTTCGCCAAGCGCGGGGAGAGTTGGGCAGGCGCGGAGCTGCTGGCCGAGCGCAACATCTTCGTTGCCTGCCAAACTGCGGACGACATGCCCTACATCCTGGAGTGCGCCGGTGAGGACAACATTGTCATCGGCACTGACTACGGCCACAACGACACCTCCTCCGAGATCAAGGCGCTGCGGCGCCTACGGGAGGAGGGCGGCCTGTCTACAGGCACTGCCGACAAGATCCTCGACACCAACGCCCGCAAACTCTACGGCCTGTAGTCGGACTGGCCCAAGACAAACATCCGGAGGGAATCCATGCGACTGATTCGTGCAATTCATTGGCTCCGCGCCCTAGCCCTCACCAGTGTCCTCGCGGTCTCTGCACTCGCCCTGGTGGCCTGCGGCGGTGAAGAGGATCCCACCGCAAACTTCCCCGAGCGTGACATCGAATGGTTCGTCGGATTCGATGCGGGCGGGGGGTTCGACGTCGCCTCCCGTATCATCGCCGAGGCGATGAGCGAGGACCTCGGCGTAAACGTCGTAGTCCGGAATATACCCGGCGGCGGCGGAAGGCGCGCCGTCCAAGAGATCGCTCGTGGGGTCCCGGACGGTTACTCCATCTCAATCGTGAACATGCCCAACCAGATCACCGCAGAGTTGCTAGACCCTGAAGGGATCGACTTCAACTCACTTGGGTGGATCGGGCGTGCGGTGATCCAGACCTACGGCTACTACACCGCTGAGAAGAACCCCTGGACCAGCGTCGAGCAGGTGGCCGCGTCCACCCCAGAGCCGCGCTTCTGTCTGACGGGCCTTTCCGGTCACTCTTTCCTGGTGGCGGCCATCTCCACCCAGGAGCTGAGTATCCCCTGGCACCCGGTGACGGGCTACGGCGCCGCGGAGATCCGCGCCGCGCTGCTGCGCGGCGACTGTGAGCTGGGCGTCGGCCCCATCGCCGGCGACACGCTCACCGCGGTCAACGGCCCTGACTTCAAGGTTCTGTGGATGTTCTCCGACGAGCGGTTCGGCCCCGTGCCCGACGCTCCCACCATCACCGAACTGGGCTACCCAGACGTGGGCGGGGCGAGCCTGGCCAACAACGGCCTAGTGATGGCCCCTCCCGGTACCCCAGACGCCATCCTGGACAAGCTGTCGGCTGCGCTGAACAAGGCGCTAGCGGACCCAGACGTTGCGGCGGGAATCGCCAAGGCGGGCATGGAGGTATCCACGCAGACCCGTGCCCAGAGCGCGGCGTCGGTCAAGGCCATGTTCGGCGTGGTGGAGGAGAACATCGGCATCGTGCAGGAGCGCTCGAAGTCCCAGTAGTCCCCCACTCAGGGGCCCCACCAACACACCAGGGAGCGTTCAACCTTGGAAGCATTCGCTGACGCATTGCTGCGCATGTTCGAACCAGCGTCCATGGCCGCCATCTTCCTGGGCATGGCCGTAGGGGTGGTGTTCGGCATCATCCCCGGGCTGGGGAGCGTCATCGCCATGACGCTCCTGCTCCCCTTCACCTTCGGCTGGGACCCCATCCTCGCCATGTACGTCTTCGCCGGTATCATGGGCACCGCCTCCACCGGGGGGGCGGTGCCCGCGATCCTGCTCAACACCCCCGGCACCATCGCCAACGTCTGCACCACCTTCGACGGCTACCCCATGACGCGCCGGGGGGAGGGGGGCCGGGCGTTGGGGCTTGCGGCGTCAGCCTCGGGGCTCGGCACCCTGTTCAGCATCATCGTGCTGGCGGCGCTGCTGCCCCTGGCCACGGTGATGCTGATGGCCTTCGGCCCTCCCGACATCTTCTGGCTGGTGATCCTGGGGCTGCTGGCCGTGACCTTCGCCTCCCGTCAGAACATGGCCAAGGGCCTGGCGGCGGGCGGGGTGGGCATCCTCATCGCCATGATCGGCTCCTCACCGGTCTTCGCGAAGATCCGATTCGGCCTGGGGGCCGAATACCTGTGGGACGGCATCGACGTGGTGCCGCTGGCGGTGGGGTTCTTCGCCCTGAGCGAGCTCATCGCCTACACCTCACGGGGCGGCACCATCGCCGAGGGCGAGGCCTCGCTGAACGTGGGGGGGATACGCCAGCTGCTGCGCGGGGCGGTGGAGGTGTTCCAGTACAAGGGCATCCTGCTGCGCGGCTCGCTCATCGGCACCATCACCGGCGCCATCCCCGGCGCCGGAGGGGCGGTGGCCAACTTCCTCTCCTACACCTCGGCGAAGCAGGCGTCCAAGACGCCTGAGCTGTTCGGCACCGGCTACGCGGGCGGTATCGTCGCGTCCGAGTCGGCCAACGACGCCAAGGACGGCGGCATCCTGCTCCCCACCCTCACCTTCGGCATCCCGGGCAACGGTGAGATGGTCATTATGATGACGGCCTTCATCCTTCACGGCATCCAACCGGGGCGTGACCTGCTGGTGAACCGGACCGACATCGTCTGGGCCATCATCCTGGGCGTCATCGGCGCGCAGGTCCTCACCACCATCGTGCTCCTGGGCGCGGGCGGTTGGCTCGCCAAACTCTCCGTGGTGCCGGTGCGCTACATCGCCCCGCTGGTGGCGGTGCTCAGCTTCATCGGCGTGTACGCCATCCGCTCCAACATCTGGGACGTCCTGCTGGCGGTGGCCGCGGCCATCGGCGGGTTCGCCCTGCGCAAGGCGGGCTTCCCGCTCATCACGCTGGTGATCGGGTTCGTCCTGGGAGGCGAGGCGGAAAAGAGCTTCATCCAGTCGCTCCAGATATCAGGGGGCGACTACATGGTCTTCTTCACCCGTCCGGTGTCCATCATCCTCATCATCGTCATCATCGGCACGCTGGGCTGGTCGCTGCGCGGCGCCCTGCGGGCGAACGCGCGGGCGCGGGAGGTGCGGGCGTGAACCTACGGATGAACCGTGACCGCGTCCTGAACCTGGTGGTCTACGCCGCGCTGCTGGTGCTCACCCTCAGCTTCGTCATAGGCGCGCGCGCCTATGAGGGGCGCATGACGCTGGTGCCGCGCGTCATCGGCATCCCCACCGCCCTGCTGCTGGCCTTCATCATTGTGGCCGAGCTCTCACCGCGCCTGCGCGGTTTAACCCACGGCCGGGGTGGCGCCGCAGATGACGAGGCTCCCTCCCCGGAAGAATCAGCGCAACGCCAGCGTGAGTCGGGTGCGGGGGTGGACGCCGGCAGCTGGCAGCGGGTGCTCACCGTCTACGGTTGGCTGGTGGGCTTCTTCCTGCTGACGCTGGTGGTGGGCTTCTACGTGGCGGTGCCCATCTTCCTGTTCGCCTTCCTGGTTCGTGAGTCGCAGGTCGCGCCCGTCCGCGCAGCAGTTGTCACCGTGGTGGTGCTGCTCCTGTTTCTGCTGATCTTCGACCTGGTGCTTGACCTGGCCCTCTGGCGGGGGCTGCTGCCCCGCATCCTGCCGGGCTACATCGGCGGCGGAAGCCTCCCTCCGCTCTACAGGGGGCTCTAGGCCACCCGCCCTCATACCGACGCGTAGGGCCCGGCGCGCTGCGCCGGGCCCTACTGTTTCCCACGACCGTTGGCCTAGGCCCGCTGGGGCTGTATCTCCTCCAGCGCGGCGAACTCCTCGTCGTACAGGCGCCAGAGCTCGGCCAGCTCGTCCTGCGCCAGGGGCAGGACGTCCACGCCGGCCACGAACTCGTCCAGCTGTGCTTTGGTGACGATGTTGGGCAATACCGCGGCGATGCGCGGCTCCGAGAGGCAGAACTGGATGGCCGCCTGGGCGAGGGTGCGGCCCGTGTTCCTGGCGACGAACAGCACTCGCTCGCGCTTCTTGAACGCCTGGTCCAGCCAGGAGCGCCGGCGGTGCGCGCGGTGGTCGGAGGGGT
>JAYNIL010000078.1:0-5194 GCA_038109085.1 Chloroflexota bacterium | reverse complement strand
CCCAGCAGGTTGCGGGCGTGCTCGATGACCATCACCTGCATGCCCAGGCACAGCCCCAGGTAGGGGACCCCGTGTTCCCGGGCGTAGGTGACGGACTGGATCATGCCCTCCACGCCCCGGTAGCCGAATCCGCCCGGTACCACGATGCCGGAAGCATGGGCCAGGTGCTCGTCCGGGCCGTCGCGCTCGATGTCCTCCGAGGGCACCCAGGTGATGTCCACGTCGCACCCGTGGAAGATCCCCGCGTGGCGCAGCGCCTCCTTCACCGACAGGTACGCCTCCGGCAGGTCGGCGTACTTGCCCACCACGGCGATGGGCAGCGGCTCGTCTATCGCCGCCATGCGCTCCACCAGCGCGCGCCAGCCCGCCATATCCGGGGATTTGGCGGGCAGGTCGAGTGCGTTGGTGAGCAATTCGCCCATGCCCGCACGCTCCAGCACCAGCGGCACTTCGTAGATATTCTGCGTCGTCACCAGCGGTATCACTGCCTCCGGGCGCACATCGCAGAAGAGGGCGATCTTGGCCTTGATGTCGTCGGGTATCTCGAAGTCGGAGCGGCAGGCGATGGCGTCGGGCTGGATGCCGATGGCCCGCAGCTCCTTCACCGAGTGCTGGGTGGGCTTGGTCTTCAGCTCCCCCGTCGCGCCGATGTGCGGGAGCAGGGTGACGTGCAGGTAGTAGACGTTGTCGCGCCCCACCTCACCGCGCATCTGGCGGATGGCTTCGAGGAACGGCTGGCCCTCGATGTCGCCCACGGTGCCACCCACCTCCACCAGCATCACGTCGGGCTTCTGAGCCTCGGCGGCGGCGAGGATGAACTCCTTAATGGCGTTGGTGACGTGGGGGACGATCTGGATCGTCCCGCCCAGGTAGTCTCCCCGGCGCTCCTTGGCGATGACCTGGGTGTAGATCTGACCCGCAGTGATGTTGGAGCTCTCGGTCAACTCGATGTCGATGAACCGCTCGTAGTGGCCCAGGTCCAGGTCCGTCTCGCATCCGTCCTTGGTGACGAACACCTCGCCGTGCTGGTACGGCGACATGGTGCCGGGGTCCACGTTCAGGTACGGGTCCAGCTTCTGGATGGAGACCGTGAGCCCGCGCGCCTTGAGGATGCGGCCGATGGACGCGGCGCTGATGCCTTTGCCCACGGAGCTGACCACGCCGCCCGTCACGAAGATGTACTTGGTGCTCATGGGCGCGGGGCCTCCTGCGGACGGGGTGGGCGGGACAAAGGAAGAGACGGCGCTCTCGCGCCGTCTCTGGAATCACCGTTGGGAGGTGGGGACACTGCGCCACGGGAGCCCTCAGGGCCGCTCGCGGATACGCTCAGTCCGTGCACGAAGAGATGATGGCACCGGCCCCCAGGGGTGTCAACCGGTCAGCCCGGCTGAGCCGGGTCACCGGTTCCCGCCCGGCTACGCGCCGGGCTTGGACGGAGGGGGACACCCCCTGGCTACAGGCGCTCTTGGGGCTGCACGCCCGCCAAGCCCTAGTCCAGCACCACGTTGTCGATGAGGCGCACGCCGCCCAGGCGCACGGCGGCCACCAGCAGCCCGGGGCCGCGCTGGAGGGGGGCGAAGGTGTCAGCGTCCACGGCGGCCACGTACTCCACCGCATCGAAGGATTGCTCGGCCTCCAGCAGGCCGCGCGTCGCCGCCTCCAGCCGCTCGCGCTGCTGGAAACCAGAGCGGTAGCGGTCGCGCCCCGCGGAGAGCGCCCGGTAGAGCGCCGGGGCGGCCGCGCGCTGGGCCGGGGTGAGGTAGACGTTGCGGGAGCTGAGGGCCAAGCCGTCGGGCTCCCGCACCGTGGGGCAGACCACCACCTGCGACGGGATGTCCAGGTCGACCACCAGCCGCCGTATCACCGCCGCCTGCTGGGCGTCCTTGCGCCCGAAGTAGGCCCGGTCAGCCCCAGCCTGGAGCAACAGCTTGGTCACCACCGTCGCCACGCCCTCGAAGTGACCGGGGCGCGCTGTCGCCTCCAGCCCCGCATCGGCGGGTCCGCCAACACGCACCGTGGTGGCGAAGCCGTCCGGGTACATCTCGCCCACGTCCGGCACGAAGACAACGTCCGCGCGCGCCGCCTCCAGCAGCGCCAGGTCGGCGTCCAGCGGGCGGGGGTAGCGCGCCAGGTCCTCGGTGGGCGCGAACTGGCGCGGATTGACGAAGATGGTGGCACCCACGCCCGCGCACTCGGCGCGCGCAGCCTCAACCAGCGAGCGGTGCCCCGCGTGGAGCGCGCCCATGGTGGTCACCAGCCCCAGTGGGCGCTCTAGGCCGGCCAGCGCCGCGCGCCAGTCGGTGACGGTGCGTACCACCTGCACGGCTAGTCCTCCCGCTCCTGTTCCAAGGCGGCCAGCACGTCGGGCTCCAGCGCCCAGGTGTGCTCCGGCGTGGGGAACGTCCCCGCCCCCACCTCAGCGGCGTAAGCCTTCAGCGCCGTGACGATGGCATCACCCAGCTCGGCGTAGCGCTTGGCATGGCGCGGGTGGCGAGGGGTGAGGCCCAGCACATCGTGCAGCACCTGTATCTGCCCATCGCACCCCGCCCCGGCACCGATGCCGATGGTGGGGATGGTGAGGCGGCGGCTCACCATGTCGGCCAGCTCCGCGGGAACCGCCTCCAGCACCACCGCGAAGGCCCCTGCCTCCTCCAGCGCTTCGGCGTCGGCCAGCAGGCGGCGGGCCTGCTCCAGCGTGCGCCCCTGCACCTTGAACCCGCCCAACGCATGGACGGACTGGGGCGTGAGGCCCAGGTGGCCCATCACGGGAATGCCCGCGTCCACCAACCGGCGCAACGTGGGCGCCACCTCCGCGCCGCCCTCCAGCTTCACCGCCTGCGCGCCGCCCTCCTGCATCAGCCGCGCGGCGTTGCGCAGCGCGTCCTCGGCGCTCACCCGGTAGGTCAGGAACGGCAGGTCGGCCACCACGAGCGCCTCGGCGGCCCCGCGCACCACGGCCCGCGTATGGTGGAGCACCTCGTCCAGGCTCACGCGCACCGTGGTCTTGTAGCCCAGCATCACCATACCCAGTGAGTCGCCCACCAGCACCACGCGGATCCCCGCCTCGGCCACCAACCGGGCCATGGCGTGGTCATAGGCGGTGACGGCGACGATACGCTCGCCTCGCGCCTTCATCTCGGCCAGTTGCAGCGTCCGCACGGCCATGGTCAGCCCTCCCTCCGCCGGAACACCGGCTCCCAGTCACGGTCCGCGCCCGCCCGCCCCGCCCTGCGGGCCAGCTCCACGGAGCCCCGGCTCACGGCCTCATACAGGGGGCGCAGCTCCGGGGCGCGCGCGTCCACGTCGCCCAGGTGCAGCCTGACGGTCCCCTCATCACCCCGCGATGTGGGCCCCGTGAGCGCCGCCTCGGGCCCCGCCGTGAGCACGCTCTCCAATGTGGCGCGGGCCAGGGGGCCGATGGCCGCGAAGGCTTCCTCGCGGGGCAGGCCCGCGCGCTCCCACAGCGTCGCCGCCACGTCCAGCAGCGTCGTCAAGTACCCGCAGCTCATCACCGAGGCCGCGTGGTAGAGGGCGCGCGCCGAAGCGGGTACCGGCAAGGGGCGCCCGCCCACGGCCTCTGCCAGGGAGGCGAGGCGCGCGTAGAGCGCGTCATAAGCCTCGATGCCGAAGGTCACGCCCGCCAGCACCCGGCGCGCATCTCCGCCCGCCCAGGCCAGCACCGCATCAGACAGCGTCTGGAAGGGATGCCAGGAGCCCGTCTGCGCGCCCTGCGCGGCGGCAGGGGCCAGCGCCTCACGGGTGAGGGCGCCGGAGCAGTGCACCACCCCCTGGCCCTTACGCCAGCGCAGGGATGCCGCCACGTCGGCCACGGCACCGTCGGTGGTGGTCACCAGCACCAGCCCCGCGGCATCGGCCGCCTCCTGGGGCGTGCAGGCGCGCGAGCCCGGGATGCGGGCGGCCAGCGCCTGGGCAGAGGTGGGGTTGCGGGAGGCAACGGCGACGACGGACGCACCAGCGGCGGCCAGAGCAGGGCCGACCACACTGGCCAGGCGCCCAGCGCCGATGAGGGCGATGGTCTCACTCATGGGTGCACCTCGTTGAGGGAGGGGATGCCGCCTAGGCCCGTGGCGGAGCGGACGGCGGCGGCGATGGCGCGGGCCAACACCGTGGGGGCCAGGGCGCACAGACGGGGAAACTCCTCCGGCGCGTCTAGTAGGCCCGTGGCCAGGGAGAAGACGGTATCGCCGTCGTGCAGTGTGTGGGCGGGGCGCACCGCCAGGGCGATGCCGTCGTGCGCCACCGTGGCCAGGCGGTTGGCCTGCGCCTTGGTGAGCACCGCGTTGGTGGCGACCACAGCGATGGTGGTGTTGCCGCCCGTCTCCGGCCCGCCAGCAGGGACGTGCCGCAGTCCCCGGTGCCCGTAGGACGGGTCGGCGTACACGTCAACGGCCGAGGTGGGCCTACCCGCCTCGTCTCGCGGGCCCGCCAGGAGCGCGCCGGAGTCCGGGTCGTGGACGGATCCCACGGCGTTGACCACGGCGAGGGCCGCCAGGGTCAGTCCCTGCCCCGCGTCCAGCGAGGCGGAGCCCACACCGCCCTTCATGGCGCGAGCGCGCCCCCACGCCTTGCCCACAGTGGCCCCGGTGCCGCCGCCCACGCTCCCCTGCCCCACCGGCGCGCTCGACGCCGCTACAGCAGCGGCGTAGCCGTCGGCATCGGTGGGGCGCACGCTCCCGTCCACTAAGCCCAGGTCGAAGATGATGGCCCCGGCGACGATGGGCACCAGGAACTCACCCACCCGGTGCCCGCACCCGTGCTCCTCCAGGTAGCGCACCACGCCGTTGGCGGCGGCCAGGCCGTAGGCGCTGCCGCCGGACAGGAGCAGACCATGGACGTGAGGGACGGCGTTCTCGGCACGCAGCAGGTCCGTCTCGCGGGTGCCGGGGGATGCCCCGCGCACGTCAACGCCACCCACCGCGCCGGTGCGGGTGATCACCACCGTGCATCCCGTGCCGTGGGCCGGGTCGGTGTGGTGGCCAACCTCGAGCCCAGCCACGTCCGTCAGCGTCCCGTTCATCACCTTTGAGCTGCCCTGAGAACGAAGATGCCCGCGCGGCGGCGGGCATGGGTGGTGGGCGCGTTGACCCCCCGGGTGCGTCCGGGCCTGGCGGTCCCGGCGCGGGGGCCTCGCGCTGGTGCTGCATGCTCACCGCCCCGAAGGGTCGGCTGCGGG
>JAYNIL010000077.1:0-5357 GCA_038109085.1 Chloroflexota bacterium | reverse complement strand
CCTACATCGGTCTGGGCAAGATGGGCCGCCCCATGGCCCAGAACCTGCTGCGCAAGGGGTTTGACCTGACTGTGGTGAACCGCTCGCAGGCCAAGGTGGCCGAGATGGCTGCTCAGGGTGCCCACGCGGGCACCATACCCGCTGAGGCCGCTAAGAACGCAGAGGTGGCGTGCCTGTGCCTGGCGGGTGAGGACATTGTGCGCTCCGTGATCACGGGGCCGGACGGGGTGCTGGCCGGGGCCGCGCCCGGCCTGCTGGTGTTGGACCACTCCACCATCGCACCCCAGACGGCGCGGGAGATGGAGGCAGCGTGCGCGGCAAAGGGCGTCACCTACCTGGACGCCCCAGTCTCCGGCACGGGGCGCATCGTGGAGCGCGGGGAGCTGACCATCATGGTGGGCGGCGCGCTGGAGGGGTTCGAGCGCGCCCAGCCGGTGCTGCGGGCCGTGGGCACGTCCATCCACCACATGGGGCCGGTGGGCTCCGGCAACCTGACCAAGTTGCTGAACAACCTGGCTAAGGACATCAACATCGCCGCCGTAATGGAGGTGCTGGTGGTGGGCGCTAAGGCGGGGGTTGACCTGGATGCCCTGTTCGCCGTGATACGCGGCGCATCGGGCGGGTCGGCCCAGTGGGAGCGCGTGGGCCCCGCGCTACTGGCGCGCGACTTCGAGGCCACGGCCACCATCGGCAACCTGGTGCACACCCAGCGGGTCATCGCCGACCTGGCTGCCGCCAATGGCGTTCCGGTGGCGGTGTTTGAGGCCGCGCGTGGGCTGTGGCTCCAGGCGCTGGAGATGGGGCTGGGTGATGCCTCCACCAACGAGGCGGTGCGGGTGCTGGAGCGCGCCGCCGGGGTTGAGGTGCGCGGGCGCGCAGCCCAGGGCTAGCCGTCAAGCCGGAAAGCAAAAGGAAGGGCCGCCGGGGAAACCCGGCGGCCCTTGTTGCACTCGGACTGGTGTTGGTGGCCCAGCCGGTAGCGGATCTACCGCGGGTCTACCAGCGGCGGGGGGCGCGCTCCTCGCGGGGGCGGGCCTCGTTGACGGTCAGCGGGCGACCGTTGACGGCGGCGCCGTTCAGGGCGCGGATGGCCGTCTCGGCCTGGTTGGAGTCAGGCATCTCCACGAAGCCGAAGCCTCGGGAGCGACCCGTCTCGCGGTCGGTGATGACGGAGGCAGAGGCAACCTCGCCGTAAGGCTCAAAGGTGCCAGCCAGCTCATCGTTGGTCATGGAGTAAGGCAGGTTTCCGACGAAAATCTTCACTAAGGCGCTCCTTGCGCGGAATTCCCCACATCGTCTTCGCAAGCGCCTTAGGCCTCGGAACCACCAACAGACCGGCTGGACTCTGGACGTCGTTGCTGCGATGAAGGCCTACTCATCATACCACGTTCGGGCCAGAGTCAAGCCCCCGCCTGGCACGGGGCTGAGTGACGATATTCGTCAACACCCCGGTCCCTTTGACAACCGCACCTTGAGACCCGGTGTACCCTTGGCCGGTGAGCACCCAGCACCTGCATCCCATCGTCCGCGCCTGGTTCGAGCGCCGCTTTACGGCACCCACTGAGGCGCAGGCTCAGGGCTGGCCCGCCATCGCCCAGGGGCGTCACACGCTTATCGCAGCGCCCACCGGTTCGGGCAAGACGCTGGCGGCGTTCCTCACCGCCCTGGACGCTCTCGTTCGCCAGGCGCTGGACGGCGGGCTGCTGGAAACGACCCAGGTGGTGTACGTCTCGCCGCTTAAGGCCCTGGCCAACGATATCCAGACCAGCCTGCTCGACCCCTTGGAGGGCATCCTGGCTGAGGCCGAGGCCCAGGGCACCCCGCTCCCGGAGATACGGGTGGCTGTCCGCACGGGCGATACGCCCATGAGCGAGCGCGCCAAGCACGTGCGCAACGCTCCCCACATCCTCATCACCACGCCTGAATCGCTGTACATCCTGCTGACGGCAGAGCGCTCCCGGCGCGCCCTGGCGGGGGTGCGGACGCTGATCCTGGACGAGCTCCACGCCCTGGCCCCCAACAAGCGCGGGGCGCACCTGGCCCTCTCGGTGGAGCGCCTGTGTGCGCTGGCCGAGAGGCCCGTGACGCGGATCGGCCTCTCGGCCACACAGAAGCCCATCGAGACGGTGGCTGCGTTCCTGACGGGACAAGCATCTGACTACCCCCCTCCCACCCCGCCGTCCACGTCTCGTCCGGCGGGCGCTCCGTTCGGGTCCGACCTCCTAACCGCAGGGAGCGTAGCGCCCGCAGGCTGCGTCATCGTGGACACGGGGCACCGGCGGGCGATGGACATCGCCGTGGAGCTGCCAGAAGGGTTCGAGCTGGGGCCCATCGCCTCCCATGAGCTGTGGGCCCAGGTGCTGGACCAGGTGGCGGAGCACGTGCGCGCGCACCGCACGAGCCTGGTGTTCGTGAACACCCGCCGGCTGGTGGAGCGCGTGGCGCACCTGCTGTCGGAGCGTCTGGGCGAGGAGAACGTCGTTGCTCACCACGGCTCCCTCTCCAAGGAGCGCCGCTTCGAGGCTGAGCAGCGCCTGAAGGCCGGAACGGTGCAGGTGTGCGTGGCCACGGCCTCCCTGGAGCTTGGCATCGACGTGGGCGACGTGGAGCTGGTGTGCCAGGTGGGCTCCCCGCGCAACATCGGCGTGGCCCTCCAGCGCGTTGGCCGCTCCGGCCACTGGCTGGGGGGGACGCCCACGGGTCGCTTCTTCCCCCTCACCCGCGATGAGCTGGTGGAGACGGTGGCGCTGGTGCGCGCCATGAACGCCGGCATGCTGGATGCCTTGTCCGTCCCGCCCTGGCCTCTGGACGTGCTGGCTCAGCAGATCGTGGCCGCGTGCGCCGTGGAGGAGTGGGACGAGGACGCCCTCTTCGCCCTGGTGCGCCGTGCCCACCCGTACCGGGCCCTGGAACGCGAGCGGTTCGACGAGACGGTGGCGATGCTCTCCGACGGTATCGCCGGGCGGTGGGGTCGTTCCTCCGCCTACCTGCACCGCGATGGCGTGCATCGGCGTATCCGTGGGCGTCGGGGCGCGCGATTGGCCGCCGTCACCTCCGGCGGGGCCATCCCCGATACAGCCGACTACATGGTGGTGGCCGAGCCCGAAGGGACGATGGTGGGCACGGTGAATGAGGACTTCGCCATCGAGTCCAACGCGGGTGATGTGTTCCTGCTGGGCAACACCCCCTGGCGCATCCGCCGCGTGGAGGCGGGCGTGCTTCGGGTGGACGCGGCGCAGGGCCAATCGCCCACCATCCCGTTCTGGCTGGGCGAGGCGCCGGGCCGCACCCCGGAGCTGAGCGCCGAGGTGTCGGCGGTGCGTTCGGGCGTGGCGGAGCGCCTGCCGCTGCACGCCGATGCCGTGGAGTTGCTGGTGGGGCCGGGCGTGGGAGCCGATGCCGCCGAGCAGGTGGTCTCCTACATCGAGGAGGGCGTGCGGGTGCTGGGCGTGGTGCCCACCGCCGAGAAGCTGGTGGCCGAGCGCTTCTTCGATGAGGGCGGCGGGATGCAACTGGTCATCCACTCGCCCTACGGGGCGCGCATCAACCGCGCCTGGGGGCTAGCGCTGCGCAAGCGCTTCTGCGTGGGCTTCAACTTCGAGCTCCAGGCCGCCGCCACCGACGATGGCATCAACATCGCCCTGGGGCCGATGCACTCTTTCGCCGTCGAAGAAGTGTTCCGTTATGTAAAGTCGCCCACTGCAGAGGCGACGCTCCTGCAGGCGGTGCTCCAGTCGCCGCTATTCCCGCTGCGCTGGCGCTGGACGGCCTCGCGCTCCCTGGCGCTGCTGCGGCACGCGGGCGGCAAGAAGGTGCCCGCGCCCATCCAGCGGATGCGCTCTGACGACCTGCTTGCCGCTGTGTTCCCGGATGCCGCCGCGTGCCAGGACAACATGCCAGCGGGGGTGAACATCACCCCGCCGGACCACCCGCTGGTGTTCGAGACGGTGCGTGACTGTCTCACCGAGGCGCTTGACACCGAGGGGATGCTGGGCTTGCTGCGGCGCATCGAGACCGGGCAGGTGGAGGTGCTGGGCGTCGATACCGTGCAGCCCTCGGCCTTCTCCCACCAGTTGCTCAACGCCATGCCCTACGCGTTCCTGGACGATGCGCCGCTGGAGGAGCGTAGAGCCCGCGCGGTCACGCTGCGCCGGGCGCTCCCGGAGGACGCACGGGAGCTAGGCGCACTGGACGCATCCGCCATCGCCGCCGAGACGGCCAAGGCCTGGCCGCTGGTGCGCGATGCCCACGAGCTGCACGACGCACTGCTCTCGCTGGGGGTGATGGGGCCCGTCGAGGCTTCCTCCCACGAAGTAAAACCAGAAAAATGGCAAGACTGGTTTACAGAACTCCAGCAGGATGGGCGTGCCTTCGCCCTGGAGCGTGAGGGGCGCACCCTTTGGTACGCCGCCGAGCGGGCCGGGTTGGTCGGCGCCGCCTACGGCCTCTCTACCCCACTTCCTTCCGGCGCTTCGTCCTTCGTGGGCGAGCCGGAGGAGGCGCAGACAGAACTGGCGCGCGGGCGTTCCGCCTCGGCGGGGCCCTTCACCGCCGGGGAGATGGCCGCCCTGCTGGCGCTCCCAGAGGGCGCCATCACCAGAGCATGCCTGCGGCTGGAGGCCGAGGGGCTGCTGCTACGCGGGGCATTCCGGAAGGCCCCGGACGGAGCGCCCCTTGGGCGCGCAGTGGACCGCGGGGTGGGAGGTGGGAAGTCGAACGTTGAGTTCTGCGACCGGCGCGTGCTGGCCCGCATCCACCGCGCCACCGTGGGCCGTTTGCGCCGCGAGATCGAGCCGGTGCAGGTGGCCGGGTTCATCCGCTTCCTGCTGTGCTGGCAGCACGTCCACCCTGGCGCGCGCCTGTCCGGCGAGTCGGGGCTCGCGGAGGCAGTGGAGCAGCTCCAGGGGTTCGAGGCGGCTGCGTCAGCCTGGGAGGCTTCGCTGCTCCCCGCCCGCGTGCAGGGCTACCAGCCGGGCATGCTGGACGCCCTGTGCTTTGCTGGCGAGCTGGCCTGGGGGCGATTCGCCGGGCGCGAGGGGGTTCCCGGCGCGGGTCTCAACCGCAACGGCCCCGTGACGCTGGGGCTGCGGGAGGAGCTGGGCTGGCTGCTGGACCCGCCGGGCGATGAGCGCGCGCTCACCGGGGCCGCCGCCGACGTGCTGGAGCACCTGCGGGCCCACGGCGCATCGTTCCTGCCGGACATCGCGGAGGCCGCGCGCCGCCTGCCATCAGAGGTGGAGGACGGGCTGTGGACGCTGGTGGCGGCGGGCCTGGTGACGGCGGACGGCTTCGCGGCCCTGCGCGGGCTGGTGTCAGGCGCGGGGCGGCGGGCGGCGCGCCGGGGCTCGCGCTTCACC
>JAYNIL010000076.1:0-5383 GCA_038109085.1 Chloroflexota bacterium | reverse complement strand
CTGCCAGGGAGGGCGCGGTGCCCACGGCGATGGCGTCGGCCCCGTGGGCGGCCAGCGCCGCGGCGTGGGCCTCAACGCCGGGGGGCCCCAGCAGCACGCCCACGGTGTGCCCGCCCACCCGCTCGGCAACGCCGCTGGCAGCAGCCAGCAGCTCCAGCGAGACGTGGCGCAGGCCGTCCGACAGGTCCAACTCGGCCAGGGCCCACACCGCGGGGCCCTCCACCGGCCGGGGTGCCGGAACGTGGGCGCGCTGACGGCGGGCCGCGCGGGCCGCCGGGTCCAGCAGGCCGCGCTCGTAAAGCGCGGCGGCCACCTCACGGGCAGCCTCATCGGGGCTCACCTCCTCCAGCACGCGGGGGGTGCGGGCGGACTCGGTGATGCGCAGCTCACCCACCCAGGTGGGGGAGCCCGCGGTTCCCAGCACGCCGGGGTAGACGTCTAGGTCCGCGGCAGTGAGCACCGTCACCTCGACCTCGGCGGCCTCCTGGATGGCCTCGCGGCCAGGGAACGTCTCCCGGGCGACGCCCTCCACCACCGTCACCAGCGCGGGGAGCGGGGCCTCCACCACCTCGTCGCCGTCGTCGTGGTGACGCTGGGCGCGCACCGCACCGTCCACCATGTCCAATCGGCTGGCCCCCGTCACCATGCTCAGGTTCATGAGCCCGGCCATCTGTGGGCCCACCTGGCCCGTCTCGGCGTCCACGCTGAAGGCACCCATGAGCACCAGGTCATAGCCGCGCTGCCCCAGCGCCCCCGCCAAGGCGTGGGCCGTGGCCAGGGTGTCAGAACCCGCAAAGGCCGTGTCCGAGAGGTGGAAGCCGTTGTCCACGCCCATGGCCAGCGCGCGCGTCAGCGCCTCGCGGGCCGAGGGCGGGCCCATGGTGAAGGCGTCCACCGTGGCACCCAGCTCGGCCTTCAGCTCCACGGCGCGCTGGAGGGCCAGCACGTCGTTGGGGTTGGGCTCCGAGGGCACCCCCTCACGCACGATGCGGCGCGTGGCGGCGTCAAACTTCAGACGCGAGACCACGGGCACCCACTTCACGCAGACGGCGATCTTCACGCGCTCACTCCCTGGGGGCGTTGGCCGGATGCTAGCACGCGCCTACACCAGCCCGTTGCCGCCGTCCACCACCAGCGACTGCCCGGTGACGTAGGAGGCGGCGGCGGAGGCCAGGTAGACCACGGCCAGGCCTACCTCTCGCCCGCGCCCGACGCGGCCCAGGGGGATGCGGTGACGCACATTCTCCTCATAGGCCGCCACCTCTGCGATGCTCTCGTGCTCCGGGTCGGGGAAGAGGCCCGGCGCCACGGCGTTCACCCGCACCCCGTGGGGCGCCCACTCCAGCGCGAGGGATGCGGTGAGCGATGCCCCGGCGGCCTTGGCGGCGGCATAGGCTGCCATGTTGGGCCCCGCCCGGAAGGCGCGCACCCCGGTGACGTTCACCATTGCCCCGCCCCCCTGGGCCAGCAGGTGCGGCCCGAAGGCCCGCGCCCCCAGGTAGACGCTGGACAGGTTCAGGGCGACGACGCTCTCCCACTCGCTGGGGTTGAGCCCTGGCACACCTGGAGCGGCGGGCAGCGCTACCAGTGGCCCGCGCCGGGCCGAATCGCCCACGCAGTTCACCACGATGGACAGGCCGGGCATGTCCGCGAGGACAGCGGCGGCGAAGCGGGCCATGCCCTCCGGGTTCACGGCGTCCACCGCGTAGCCATGCGCGCCCGGCGTGAGCGCGCTGGCTCGCTCTGCCACGGCCTGGGTTTTGGCCAGGGTGCGGGCGGCCACCGCCACTCGCGCGCCTGCCCCGGCCAGTGCCAGCACGATGTCGCGGCCGATGCCGCGCCCCGCACCCACCACCACCGCCTCGGCCCCCGCCAGGCTGAACTCAGGATTCGCCACGCCCGACCTCCGTCCGTGGATGGGGCAACCATAGCAGGCGGGGACGCACCTTCGGACGGTGCGCGCGGCGCCCGGGAGGCGCAGTCTGGGGGCATGAAGCGCCTCGCCTACTACACCGTCGCGGGCACCGTGCTGACGCTGGCCATCCAGTGGCTGGGCAGCGGACTAGGCGAGGCGGAACTCGCGCATGCCGGCGGCTGGCTCCAACGGCGCGCCGGTCACCTCGGCCACCTCGGCCAGGGTGTAGCCAGGGGCCAGCTCACGGGCGATGAAGCGCGAGCCCGCGGGCTCGAAGAGGCCCAGGTTGGTGGCCACCAGCTTCACCACCCCCCGCGCGGTCACGGGCATGTCGCTCGCGCTCACCAGGCGCGGTGCGCCCTCGCGGGTGGTGTGCTCCATGATGATGAACACGCGCTTGGCGCCCACGGCCAGGTCCATGGCCCCTCCGATGCCGCCGCCCTCGCGCCCCGGCAGCTTCCAGTTGGCGAAATCGCCCCCCATCGACACCTGGTAGGCGCCCAGCACCGTCACGTCCACGTACCCCGCACGGATCAGCGCGAAGGAGTCGGCGTGGTCCAGCACGGCCATGCCCGGCAGGGGCAAAACGTAACCGCCCCCGGCGTTGACCAGGTTGGGCTCCTCCTCCCCCTCCACGGCCATGGGACCGTAGTTCACCAGCCCGTTCTCCGACTGGTAGATGATCTCGTGCTCGGGGTGGATGTAGTTGGCGCACAGGGTGGGGATGCCGATGCCCAGGTTCACCACCCACCCGTCGCCGAACTCCATGGCGATACGGTCGGCCATGGCCTGGCGGCCCAGGGGCTTGCGCTCGGTTGTCATGGCGCGATTATGCACCGGCGGGCCCGGCTTGTGCAGGCGCGCCGGTGCGGGTAGCGTAGCGCCCGCTGACCCCAGCCCCCAGGTGAGAGCGTGCCCAGCAAGGTATACGACAGTTTCGATGCTGCGGTAGCCGACGTGCCCGACGGCGCCAGCGTGATGAGCGCCGGGTTCGCCGGGCCAGGCACGCCGCGCAACCTGCTGGCGGCGCTGGTGCGCCACGGCGCCAAGCGCCTCACGCTCATCGCCAACACCGCAGGACGCTGGGGCGATGACCGCATGGACGTCTCGGACGTGATACGCGCCGGGCTGGTGGCCAAGGTCATCGCCTCGTTCACCACCTCACCGCACCCGTCCATCAAGCTGGCCTTCGACGAGATGCGCGAGAAGGGGCTCATCGAAGGGGAGCTGGTGCCCCAGGGAACCCTGGCCGAGCGCATCCGTGCGGGCGGGGCGGGCATCCCCGCCTTCTACACGCCCACGGGGGCGGAGACGGAGCTGGCCGAGGGGAAGGAGGTGCGCACCTTCGACGGACGCGCCCACGTGCTGGAGACGGCGCTGCGGGCCGACTACGCCATCATCCGGGCGCACCGGGCCGATGAGCTGGGCAACCTGCAGTTCCGCTACACCCAGCGCAACTACGGGCCCATCATGGCACGCGCCGCGCGGGTGACCATCGTCGAGGTAGACAACCCCATCGAGGAGGCGGGAGCCATCGAGCCGGACTTCGTCCACGTACCCGGCATCTTCGTGGACCGAATGGTAGTGGTGGGCCCGGACGGCATCCCGGAGCTACCGCCCAAGCGCTAGCGCCGGACGGGCTCCACACCCAGCAGCGCTGCCAGGCGGCCCAGGTCCGGCGGCTTGCGCAGCACCACCGCCACGGCGTTGGCACCGAGCCACAGGCCCAGGCGAGTCAGAGGGTTCTCGTGGGTCTCGGTGTGGGTCGCCGCAGAGACGGTGGCGTTGATCGCCGCCAGCGCCAGCGCGCCCCAGAACGCGGCCACGGGTTCCACCGGGCTCGCGCTGAGCCGCCAGCTGCGCGTGGGCGACACCGGCGGCGAGCCGGATTGCAGGGGCCGGGGGGTCATGGTTGCGCTAGAGGCGCTCGATCCAGGTGCAGGTGACGGTGGATGTCACACCGGGGATGGGCCGGACCTTATCCCGCAGGATCTGCGCAACGTACTCGAGGGCCTCGGTCTCCACCTCGAGCACGATATCGTAGGGACCGAGCACCTCATGTACCCGGGCTGAGGAGATGGCCTCCAGCCGCTCCACGATGGCCTCGGTGCGCGTGGGGTCCGCGGTAATGAGGATGTAGGCGTGGGTCAGGTGCGATGCGAGGTGCTCGGCCATGGAGGCGTGCCTCGCAGACGTGATGCGCCCACTATCCACCTGCAAGGCAAGAAGCGATATGGGGCTAGGGCAGGACGCGCTGGAGGAAGGCCAGGGCCATGGCGAGCCCCTCCTGGTTGATGGAGTGGCCCAGACCCGGCAGGAGGTGCGCCTCCACGGGAACGCCCACCTCGGTCAGGCGCGCGGCGGCCTGGGTGGTCTCCTCGCACCCCAGCACCTGGTCGCGCTCCCCGTGCACCAGCAGGAAGGGGGTCTGGTTGCGCACCTCATCGGCCAGCGTCTCGCCCGTGGTCATGGCGCCCGAGAAGCCCACCACCCCTGCCAGCGCCGCCTCCCGGCGCGGGGCCACGTGCAGGCTCACGATGCACCCTTGGGAGAAGCCCACCAGGGCGCACCGCTCCGGCCCCAGACCGTAGCCCGCCGCCAGCTCGTCCACGTAGGCGTTCACCACCGGAGCCACGGCGGCCACCCGCTCGCCCCTGCTCTCCCACGGCTGGCGCGCGTACCACTGGTAGCCGAAGGCAGCCTCGGAGAATCGATGGGGTGCGTTGGGCGCGTGGAAGGCAGTGCCGGGGAGTCCCGGTGCCAGCAGGTCGGCCAGGCCGATCAGATCGTTGCCGTCGGAGCCGATACCGTGGAGCAGCACCAACAGCGAGGTGGGCTTGCCCCCCGCGCGGGGGGCGCGATGTGGGCCGGTGAGGGTGGACATGGAGTGCTCCTGCGCGATTTTTAGATGCAAGTTGGGTTACCAGCGCTAGGCCAGACCCAAGGCCTCGCCCTGGGGCAGGTCAGAGGGCTGCTCCTCCTGGGCAGCCCGGTGCACCTGACGCATCAGGAGCAGGAAGCTCACCCCGGCGACGGCGACACTGAGGATGCCCAGGCCGAAGACTGTGAGGAAACTACCCTGATTCACCCCGGCGAAGATGTGCCACAGTGCGTGGAGCAGCACAGTGGGCACCAGGTTGGAGTTCTGCGAGGCGATGAGCAACTGTTCGGTGGCAACGTAGACCACTAGCCCCACCGCCAGCAGCCAGAGCCAGAGTGGCCTGCGCCGACGCTTAGCCATCCCTACGCTCCTCCTCGCCCTCTAGGCCAGGCCGGCTCGGAACCGGGGAAGCACCTCGGCCTCGAACCGGGCCCACTGCGCGCGCTGGTCCCAGGCGGCGAAGCGCACCACCAGGTGCGAGACGCCCGCCTTGATGAATGCAAGCATGCGTTCGGCCACGGCCTCCGGCGGGCCCCAGGGGCCCCAGTTCCCGCCCCAGTGGTTCACCTTGTAGTAGCCCATGAGGA
>JAYNIL010000075.1:0-5850 GCA_038109085.1 Chloroflexota bacterium | reverse complement strand
CCGAGGCCCCGCGCGCTCGTGGGCAACGGCCCAAGGGCACCCACACCGGCGAACAGCCGCGCACCGAGCCCTTCGGCCCCGTGCAGGTGAGCGCGCCCATCGCCCGGGCCCTGGCGGACATGGGCTACGTCGCCCCCACGCCCATCCAGGAGCAGGTCATCGCCCCCATGCTGACGGGGGTGGACCTGGTGGGCCAGGCCCAGACCGGCACCGGCAAGACGGCGGGGTTCGGCATCCCCATCGCCGAGGCGGTGGACGGTGCTAACGGCTACGTGCAGGCGCTGGTGCTGGTGCCCACGCGTGAGCTCGCCCAGCAGGTGACCGACGAGATAACGCGCATCGTGCGCTACCGGGGTACCGATGTGTGCGCCGTGTACGGCGGGGCGCCTATCAAGCGCCAGATGGACCAGCTCTCCTCAGGTGCCCAGGTGGTGGTGGGCACGCCGGGGCGCGTTATCGACCTGATAGACCGGGGCTTCCTGCAGCTGGACCGGGTGCGCACCGTGGTGCTGGACGAGGCCGACCAGATGCTGGACATCGGCTTCCTGCCGGACATCCGGCGCATCCTGCGCTCCACCCCCCGCTCGCGTCAAACGGTGCTGTTCTCCGCCACCGTGCCCACCCAGATACGCCGCCTCATCTACTCCTACCTGCGCGAGCCCCAGTGGTTCCGCGCCGGTGAGGAATCGAAGCCAGTCGAGATGGTGCGCCAGTACTACGCCGAGGTGGCCCGGCGCGATAAGCCCGAGGCCCTGGCGGAGGTGGCATCGGGCTTCCAGGAGGGCGACCAGGCCATCGTCTTCTGCCGCATGCAGGTGGACGTGGACCGCCTGGTCACCATCCTCAAGCGCAAGGGCATCACCTGCGCGCCCATCCACGGCGGTCTGCCCCAAGGCGAGCGCAACGCCGTCATGGCCGACTTCCGGGCCGGGCGGCTCACGCTGCTCATCTCCACCAGCCTCACCGCGCGCGGCATCGACGTGCCCGCCGTCTCCCACGTCATCAATTACGACATCCCGGAGCAGGTGGAGGACTACGTCCACCGCATCGGCCGCACCGCCCGCATGGGGCGGCAGGGCACGGCCATCACCTTCGTCTCCGAGTGGGACCTGGAGTTCTGGGACGCCATCCGCTCGCACGTGGGCGAGGACAATTTGGAGGAGCTGCACCTCTCCCTCTACGGAGGGTAGGGGCCTGCTATCCTGCGGGGCATCCCCTCGTTGGAGTGCACGATGCGCGCCAGCCGCTTCCTGACCAAGACCCTGCGCCAAGACCCCGGTGAGGCCGAGACAGTCTCCCACCGGCTGATGCTGCGCGCCGGGATGATGCAGCAGGTGGCGGCGGGCGTGTACACCTACCTGCCGCTGGCGCTGCGCGCGCTGCACCGCATCGAGCGCATCGTGCGGGAGGAGATGGACGCTGCAGGTGGGCAGGAGGTACGCATGCCCACCCTCCAGCCCATCGAGACGTGGGCGGAGACGGGGCGCGATGCGGCCTTCGGCGCGAACCTGTTCCACCTGCACGATAGGCGCGAGCGCGAGCTGGTGCTGGCGCCCACGCACGAAGAGGTGGTGACCGCCATCGCCCGCGCCAGCGTGGAGTCCTACCGCGACCTGCCCCGCACCATCTACCAGATACAGACCAAGTTCCGTGACGAGCCGCGCCCCCGCGCGGGACTGATGCGCGGGCGCGAGTTCGAGATGAAAGACGCCTACTCCTTCCACGCCGGGGCAGAGGATCTGCACGCCACCTACCAGCGCATGCGTGAGGCGTACCGGGCGATATTCCGGCGGTGCGGGCTGCCCACGCTGGAGGTGGAGGCGGACTCCGGGGCCATCGGCGGCAAGGACTCGCACGAGTTCATCATGCCCGCCGAGTCCGGCGAGGACACGGTGCTGCTGTGCCCCGCCACGGGGTATGCGGCCAACGTGGAGCGCGCCATGTCCATCCCCCCGCGTGCGCCAGAGCCGCAGGCCGAGGCGATGGAGCTGGTGGCCACGCCCGGCATCAAGACCATCGAGGAGCTGTGCGGGTTCCTCTCCATCCAGCCGGTGCAGACGCTCAAGGCGGTCTTCTACAACGCCGACGGGGCCATCGTCCTCGCCACCATCCGGGGTGACCTGGAGGTGAACGAGGTGAAGCTGAAGAACCTGCTGCACGTGCGCGAGCTGCGCCTGGCGACCCCGGAGGAGTCGGTGGCGGCCGGGCTCGCACCGGGCTCCACCTCGCCCGTGGGCCTCTCGGGCGTGCGGCGCATCGGTGACGGCTCCATCACCCAGGGCGCCAACTTCGTGGCCGGGGCGAACCGGGACGGCTACCACTACCAGAACGTGAACTACCCCCGCGATTTCCAGGTGGACGAGGTCGCGGACATCGCCACGGCCCAGGCGGGGCACACCGCGCCAGGAGGGGGCGGTGTGCTAGAGGCCCAGCGCGGCATCGAGGTGGGGCACGTGTTCAAGCTGGGCACGTTCTTCTCGGAGCGCATCGGCGCGGTGTTCACCGACGAGGCCGGGGCGCAGCGGCCCATGATCATGGGCTGTTACGGCATCGGCGTCTCGCGGGTGCTGGCCGCGGCCATCGAGCAGAACCACGATGACAAGGGCATCATCTTCCCGGCCCCCATCGCCCCGTTCAGCGTGCACCTGGTGGCCCTCAACGCCGACCAGCCCGCCGTGGCTGAGGCCGCCGAGGCGCTCTACGCCGCGCTGGGCGCGGCGGGCCACGATGTACTCTACGACGACCGCGTGGAGTCGGCAGGCGTGAAGTTCAACGACGCCGACCTGCTGGGCCTGCCGGTGCGAGTGGTGGTCAGCCCGCGCAACCTCAAGAGCGGCGTGGTGGAGCTGCGGCGCCGCCGCGACGGGGCCACCGAGCAGGCGCCCGCCGCCGACGCGCCCGCCGCGGTGGCGGCGATGCTGGCCCTGGACAGCCTGTAGCCCTCCACGCATTTCCCCCGCGCGCGTATACTTGGATGCAGCAGTACCAGGAGCGCGACATGGCGAAAGAGACGGGGACGATCGAGGTCAAGCAGGGCCTGGCCCAGATGCTCAAGGGTGGCGTCATCATGGACGTGGTGAACGCCGAGCAGGCGAAGATCGCCGAGGACGCCGGCGCCTGCGCAGTCATGGCGCTAGAGCGCGTCCCGGCCGACATCCGAGCCCAGGGAGGCGTGGCCCGCATGTCCGACCCGTCAATGATCGACGAGATCATAAAGTCGGTGACCATCCCCGTCATGGCCAAGTGCCGTATCGGCCACTTCGTCGAGGCCCAGGTGCTCGAGTCCATCGGCGTGGACTACATCGACGAGTCCGAGGTGCTCACCCCCGCCGACGAGGAGCACCACGTCTGGAAGCACGACTTCAAGGTGCCTTTCGTGTGCGGCTGCCGCAACCTGGGCGAGGCGCTGCGGCGCATCGGCGAGGGCGCGGCGATGATCCGCACCAAGGGCGAGGCGGGCACAGGAGACGTGGTGGAGGCAGTGCGCCACATGCGCACCGTGATGAAGCAGATCCGCCAGGTGCAGCTGATGCCCGACGATGAGCTGACCGCCTTCGCCAAGGACCTGGGCGCCTCCGTGGAGCTGCTGCGCCAGGTGAAGACCCAGGGCCGCATGCCCGTGGTGAACTTCGCCGCCGGTGGCGTCGCCACCCCGGCCGATGCCGCGCTGATGATGCACCTGGGCGCCGACGGGGTGTTCGTGGGCTCCGGCATCTTCAAGTCTGGCGACCCGTCCACCCGCGCCAAGGCCGTGGTGAAGGCCGTCACCCACTACCAGGACCCGGTCATCATCGCCGAGGTCTCCCGCAACCTGGGCGAGGCGATGGTGGGCATCAGCGTCCGGGACATCCGGCCGGAGGAGCAGCTGGCCACCCGTGGCTGGTAGCCCCGCACCAGTGGGCGTGCTGGCCCTGCAGGGCGATTTCGCCGAGCACCAGGCCATGCTTGCCGCAGCGGGGGCCACGTCGTGCCAGGTGCGCACCAGCGCTGAGTTGGACGCCTGTGGGGCGCTCATCATCCCCGGCGGCGAGTCCACCACCATCGCCAAGCTCATGGACGCCTACGGGCTGCGTGCCCCGCTGGTGGCCTTCGCCCGCAGCGGGCGGCCCATGTGGGGCACCTGCGCTGGGCTCATCATGCTGGCCCAACGCCTCGAGGAGAACCGCCCCACCCCCCTGGGCCTCATGGACATGACGGTGCGGCGCAACGGCTACGGACGCCAGGTGGACTCCTTCTCCGCACCCCTGGACGTGAAGGGCATGGAGGACGGGCCCTACCACGCGGTGTTCATCCGTGCCCCGCTCATCACCGCGATGGGCCCCGGCATCGAGGTGCTGGCTGCGCTGGAGGACGGCTCTCCCGTAGCCGTGCGCGCGGGCAACCTGCTCGCCACCTCCTTCCACCCTGAACTCACGCGCGATGCGCGCTTCCACACCGCATTCCTGGAGATGGCCGCCGCACCATCCCGCTGAGGAGAGCCCCTCCCGCACATGATCCGCACGCTGCGCATCTCCGACCTACTGCGCCTGCCCGCCGGGCTGCCCGGCGGTGAGGACCTGGTGTGCGGCGAGCCAGGCGCACCGGCGGTGAGCCTGAGCGCACTGGGCATCGCCCGCTGGGTGAGCGCCCCACGAGGGCGCACCGAGCCGGTGACTGCAACCCACGGATGGCGCCTCGGCGCACTGGCTGTGCTGGAGCGGCGCAGCGGGCCCAGCGCCTGGGCCATCACCCACCTGTTCGCGGCACAGCGGGCGCACGGGGAGCTTACGGCCCTGCTGGCCGGGTGCGTGGGACGCGCAGCGGCCCAGCGGGCCGAGCGGCTATTTCTGCGCGCCCCGGAGGGTGGCCCCTTACGGGAGCAGGCAGTGGAGGCGGGCTTCTCTCCCTGCTGGCAGGAGCGCCGTTTGACCAGTGCGCGCCCACTGACCCCCTGGGGGGCCGGTGCCATGGGCCTGCGCCCCCAGACCAGCGCCGATGCCATGGGCCTCTTCCGCCTCTACACGGCGGCCGTGCCCAGCCCCGCGCGGGCCAGCGCCGGGCTCACCCTGGACCAGTGGCGCGATGCCCAGGAGCATGCCCTCGCAGCAGGACGCTCCTATGTGTGGGAACGCGAGGGGGCTGTGCGGGGGTGGGTGCGCCTGGCCCAGCGTGGCGATAGGCTGGTGGTGGAGGCGCTGGCGCACCCCGCCGAGGGACAGGAGGCGCTGGCGCACCTGGCGGACGATGTGGCCCACCTGGCGCGGGGACACCGGAGCGCGCTGTGGTTGGTGCCGGACCACCAGCGCGCCCTAGAGGATGTGCTGGCGCGCCGGGGCTGGGCCGAGGAGTCGCGGTGCACGGTGCTGGCGGCCACCACGGGAATCCGGGTGCCGCTGGCGGGAGCGGTCCCCGCAGGGGCCTGAGCCATAGGAGAGGTCGCGTTGACCAACGAGACGGGACGCAAGGACGGAGCGCTGGCGGGCGGGACCACCGCCGAGGAGCTGGAGGCGCTGCTGGGCGTGCTGCCACTGCCGATACGGCGGGCGGTGGAGGCCGAGGAGCACCCCGGCGGCCTGCTGGAAGTGGTGCTGGACCTGGGCCGCGCACCGGAGGCGCGCTTCCTGGACCGGGACGTGTACCTGGGGGAGCACGAGGTGAACGCCGCCGACCTGCTCCACGTGATCGAGCGGGTGGGATTGTTCGGCGACGACAACCGCGCGGGCATCGAGCGCACCCTGCATCGCATCAGCGCCATCCGCAACCGCGCCGGGGACGTGGTGGGCCTCACCTGCCGGGTGGGCCGGGCCATCTCAGGCTCGGCACGCGTCATCGAGGACCTGGCCCTGGCGGGCAACTCCGTGCTGCTGCTGG
>JAYNIL010000074.1:0-5873 GCA_038109085.1 Chloroflexota bacterium | reverse complement strand
GCGATGGGGTGCCAGTAACGGCGCATCAGCTCGCCCATCGGCGTGCCTGGCCCCACGCGGGTGATGCGCTCATTTTGCTCTGTGGTCAGCATCGTTACGCGCCGTACCAGCCATGCCGGTCAAGCAGGCCGCGCAGGTAGGCCACCTGGCCCACGTGCTGGCCGCAGTCGGAGGTAACGCGGGCGATTGCGGTGGCGATGTTCTCCTCCACGCGCATCGTTGGGCTGGCGGGCCTGAGCGCGGCGATTGCCGCCTCGTCCAGGCGCAGCAGGTAGGCCTTGGTCACCGCGCGCACCGCCTGCCAGTAGGCGAGCAATGTCGGGGCGTCTGCCGGGTCGAATGCGCGCACCTGCTCGATGGTCATGCCGCCGCCGGAGCCGAAGTCCGCGGAGAGACCGAACCGCTCGTTCCAGCCCGTCTCCCACAGCGTCTTGGTGCCTGCGAAGAGGGCGTAGTTGTTGTCCTGCACCCGGGAGAGGTGGAAGGCGCACCAGGCGACAGTGTTGGCGTTGCGCCCGGCGGGTTGCGCCACCAGCTGCTCGCGGGTGAGCCCGTCCAGGGCCCGTCCCAGCACGTTGCCCAGCCGGTCGAGGGTTACGTCCGTCACGGTGCCGACGCCCATGCGCGCCTCCTGCAGGAGATTTGCAGGGAGCCTACGGGGCGCCCCGGTGGCGTGCAAGCGCGCACGCATGCGCCCGGCGTGGACAGGGTGGAGACCCCGGCCTAGAATGCGGCGCGCCCTTCACCCCCCAGCGAGAGGTTGCCGTGAGCGAGGAGTTGGTGCACGTCGAGCGCCACGATGGCGTGGTGGTGCTAACGCTGGACGAGCCCGGCTCGCGCAACGCCATCTCCCCCCAGATGGCCACGCAGCTGTACGCGGCGCTGGACGAGTTCGAAGCCAACGCACAGGACCGGGTGCTGGTGCTCACGGGGCGCGATCCGGCCTTCTGCGCCGGGGCCAACGTGCGCCGCTTCGACGAGGCCATCGGCGAGCGGGAGGCTGCGGAGGAGGCCACACGACTGCCGTGGGGGGATATGGACGAGCGCATGGCCGCTCCGCCCCGCGAGCGGGCCGAGGCGGGGTTCGGGGCAGTGTCCGACACGCCGCTGCGCATCAGTCAGGTGCAGAAGCCTACCATCGCCGCCATCAACGGCTACGCCATCGGCCTGGGGCTAGGGTTGGCGCTGGCGTGCGATGTCCGCATCGCCTCGGAGAAGGCAGAGGTGGCCGAGGCCTTCGTGCGCATGGGGCTGGTGCCGGGCGATGGCTCCTGCTGGCAGCTGCCCCGGCTCATCGGCGCGTCCAACGCCCTACTGATGCAGTACACGGGCGACCGCATCCCGGCGGACGAGGCGCTGCGAATGAACATGGTCTCCCGCGTCTACCCACACGAGTCGCTGATGACCGAGACGCTGGCGCTGGCCGCCCGCCTAGCCGAGGGCGCCACCTACGCCATGTCGTTGAACAAGTACTTGGTGCAACGCTCCTGGGACATGGGCTTCGAGGAGTCGCTGCGCCTGGCCCAGACGGCCCAGGAGCTGGTGCGCCGCTCCCACGACCACAAGGAGGCGGTGCGCGCGTTCCTGGACAAGCGTAAGCCCCGCTTCGAGGGACGCTGATGGACTTCGACCTGACCTGGACGCCGGAGCAGGAGGCCTTCCGGGCCGAGGTGCGCGGGTGGCTGGAGGCCAACGTGCCGCCGGAGGCCTGCGCCGACCACGCCGACCCGGCCGAGCTCACGGCCGCCGAATACGCCGCGCAGCGCGAGCTGGGCCGCAGGCTTGGCTCGCAGGGCTGGCTCTACCCGACGATGCCCGCCGAGTACGGCGGCGGCGGCATGGGTATGGATATGTCCATGATCCTGGAGGAGGAGCTGGACCGGTACGGCCTGGCCACACCGCCCTATTACGACACGGGCGGGCGATTGGGCGGGGCGAGCATCCTGGTTTGGGGCACCGACGAGCAGAAGGCCCGCTTCCTCCCGCGCATCTGCCGGGGCGAGATCCGCACCTGGCAGCTACTCTCTGAGCCCGACGCGGGCTCGGACCTGGCGGGGGTGAAGACCCTCGCCGTGCGCGACGGTGACGAGTACGTCATCAACGGGCAGAAGATCTGGGTGGGTTCCAACCACGGGGCCGAGTACTCATGGATGATCGTCCGCACCGGCCCGGAGGACGCGCGGCACAAGAACCTGTCCTGGCTCATGGTGCCCATGGACGCGCCCGGCATCACTGTGCAGCCCATGGATCTGCTTTTCGTGGGCGGTGAGCGCGGGGCGGCCTCCGGGGTGAAGAACACCGTCTACTTCG
Organism: Chloroflexota bacterium; assembly: GCA_038109085.1. GTDB lineage: Bacteria > Chloroflexota > Dehalococcoidia > Lucifugimonadales > Australimonadaceae > Australimonas. Next base: position 3,563 of record JAYNIL010000074.1, on the reverse strand, counting down.
AGAACGTGCGGGTTCCCGCCTTCAATCTTGTGGGGGGCGAGAACAACGGCTGGCAGGTTGCCGGGACGCATCTGGAGATAGAGCACGGGCTGCTCAGGAGCGCTGTGCGCGCTGACGCCATGCTGGACCGGGTGATGGAGTACGCGCGCTCCACCGAGCGCCATGGGGCGTCGCTGACCGCAGACCCGCAGGTGCGCGAGGCGCTGGTGGACTTCTACATCCAATCCCAGGTTACGCGCCTGCTCCACTTCCGCAACTTCGCCTACCGCTCCCAGGGCATCCAGCTCACATACGAGGGGCCGCAGGCCTACCTGGTGCAAAAGCGCTCGGCGCTGACCAAGGCACGGGCCATCCTGGAGGTCATGGGGCCGCGGGCCCTGGTTCGTGACGACGAGTGGGCCGTGGCCGAGGGGCATGTGGAGACGCACCAGCGCGCCTCCATCGTGGAGCAGCACCCCGGCGGCACCGCCGAGATCCAGCGGGTCATCATCGCGCGGCGCCTCGGCATCGGCCGGGCCGAGCGCGAGCAGCCCGGCAGGCTGGCCAACTGACAGGACGCCCCACCGGGCGGGAGGGAACAGATGAAGATCGGCGTTGGGCTCCCATTCAAGACCCCTACGGAGAGCTGGCCTTACATCAAAGATGTGGCCCGCATGGCCGATGAGGGTCCCTTCCACTCCTTCGGCGTGCTGGACAGGCTCGCCTACGACAACTACGAGCCCCTCGCCATGCTGGCGGCGGTCGCGGCCATCACCACACGGGTGGAGCTGGTGACCGCCATCATCATGCCCACGCTGCGTAATGCTGGCGTCTTCGCCAAGCAGGCCGCCACCATCGACGCCATCTCCAACGGGCGGCTGCATCTGGGCATCGCGGTTGGTGGGCGTGAGGACGACTCCATCGTTGCCCCGGTGGACTTCCACACCCGCGGCAAGCGGTTTGAGGAGCAGCTGGTGCACATGAAGCGTATCTGGATGGGCGAGACGCTCCCCGGCGCGCAGCGCCCCGTGGGCCCGCGCCCGGTGCAGCCCGGCGGCCCGGAGATACTTGTGGGCGGCACGCACCCCAACGCTATCGCCCGTGTCGGCCGCCTGGCCGACGGTTACGTCATGGGCGGACGCGCCCTGGAGCGCGAGTGGGCAGCGGACATCGTGCGGCAGGTGCACGAGTCGTGGCACAAGGCGGGACGTGAGGGCTCTCCCCGCATCGTGGTGACGCTGCCCTGCGCCCTGGGCGAGGGCGCCGACGATGCGGTGGCCGAGGCCATCGCCGACTACTACGGCGGGCGTGCCACGGCGGGCGCCGCTCGCCAGGCTCGCCCGCAGCCCACCTCGGCGGACGCCATCAGGGCGGGCATCGAGCTCCACGAGGAGCTGGGCACCGATGAGATCATCTTCCGGCCCGTGACGCCGGACCTGGCCCAGGTTGAGGCGCTGGCGGAGGTCATTAGCCGATGAGCAACTCGCCAACGGACGGCGAGGAGCCGTCCAAGCCGGGACTGCGGGGGTTCCTCCAGCGGAACCAGACGCTCCTCTCCCTGCTGCTCCCGGCGCTGCTGCTGGGCATCGGGCGGGGCTTCACCCTGCCGGTGCTGCCTGCCATCGCCATGGGATTCGGCGTTAGTGTCGCGGCGGGTGGGCTGTTGGTCATCGCGCCCATGGTGGGCTCGGTGGCCTCCACACTTCCAACGGGCTACTTCATCGACAAGGTGGGCCGCCGGCGCGTTCTCATCGTCGCCCCGGTGCTCATCGCCATTTCCGCCGCGCTGGTGCTGCGCGCCACCACCTACGTCGAGCTGGTGGCCTACATGTTCATCAACGGCGCGGGCCAGCAGATGTGGCAGATGAGCCGCCTGGCCGCCATCGCCGACTCCGGCAAGGCGCGCCAGCGTGGGCGCCAGATCACTGGCATGGCGGCGCTCCAGCGCTTCGGCTCCTTGGGCGGCCCGTTCATCGGTGGCGTGGTGGGCGAGTTGTTCGGCCTGCGCATCCCCTTCGCCATGTTCGCCGTGATGGCGGTCCTCGCCGCCGCGCTCATGTACCTGATCATGGCTGAGACCGCCCCGGCGGTGCTGGCCCGTCAGGAGGCCAAGCGCACCGGCAAGGCGGCCGCCGCCCCCACCGAGCCCGCCCCCGACACCTCCTGGAGGGCGCTCATCACCCGCCCGGTGATAGCCCTGTTCATCGCCCAGTTCAGCGCCAACGTGGGCCGGGGCGGGGCGCAGGGGCAGGGGGGCGTCTACTTGCTCTTTGCCGCCTACGCCTTCGGCGTGGGCCCGGCCACCCTCGGCACCGTGACCCTCGCCACCGGGCTGGTGGGCGTGCCCCTCACGTTCCTGTCCGGGCAGATCATGGACCGCTTCGGCCGCAAGCGCTCCGTGGTACCGGCCGCCGCCGTGCTGGGCATGGGCCTCGCTCTCATGTCTGCCACGGCCTGGTTCGGCTGGCCCTTCGGCGCCTTTGTGGGCAGCTTCGTCTGGATAAACCTGGCGGTCTCGCTTATGTCCGGCTCAATGCAGACCATCGGCGCCGATGTCGCGCCCCCCACGGCGCGCGGCAAGTTCTTCGGCGTGAACCGCCTGGTCGCCGAAGCGGGCTCCCTGGGCAACCCCACCGCCTTCAGCACGGCGACGGCTGTGGTGGCGGGCGGAGCAGGGTATGCCTTGGCCTTCGGGGTCATGGGCGTCTTCGCCTTCACCGCCTCGTTCGTCATCGGTGTGTTCATCCGCGAGACGCTGCGCAAGGACTGACCCACCCCGCTCAACCCCTCCACGCAGGGCCGCCGCTCGGTGCTCCGCGTGCTCGTGACTACCGAAAGGAGAGAACCATGACCACCTTCAAGCCCGATAAGGACCTGCCGATCCTCGAATCGCAGAACGTGTACCAGCGCTTCCTCAAGGAGGAGGGCATCCCCATCGTCACCGGGTTCTTCGTGGAGGACCTGAACGCCCTGGAGGTGGGCCCGTGGGCTCGCCTGGAGGGTGAGGGCGCCTACGTGAACCTGGACGGCAACGGTGGCACCAACGACTGCTACGTGGCCGTCATCCCGCCGGGGAAGTCCCTAGCCCCCGAGCAACACATGTTCGAGGAGCTGATCTACGTCCTGTCTGGGCGAGGGGCGACCTCTCTGCGCCAGAACGGCGTGGAGCAGACCTTCGAGTGGGGCCCCGGCTCCCTCTTCTCCATCCCGGTGAACGCCTGGCACCGCCACCACAACGGCTCGGGCTCCACACCGGTGCGCTTCGCCGCGGTGACCACCTTCCCGCTGGTCATGAGCCTGTTTAACTCCACCCGGTTCGTGTTCGAGAACCCCTTCGAGTTCAGCGAGCGGTTCACCGAGGAGAAGTTCAACACGGGCGACGGCAAGCTGTGGCAGTCAGACACGGGGCGCGAGGTGTGGGAGACGAACTTCGTGCCCGACGTGGTGAACTTCAAGCTCTACGACCTGCCCCGCCGCGGCGCGGGCGGCTCCAACGTCACCTTTGAGCTGGGCTACAACTCCCTGGCCGCCCACATCTCCCAGTTCCCCGTGGGCACCTACAAGAAGGCCCACTGGCACGGGCC
>JAYNIL010000073.1:0-6032 GCA_038109085.1 Chloroflexota bacterium | reverse complement strand
CCCACATCTCCCAGTTCCCCGTGGGCACCTACAAGAAGGCCCACTGGCACGGGCCTGGCGCGCACGTCTTCGTCCTTTCCGGGCACGGATACAGCCTACTGTGGCCCCACGACCGCTCGCGTACGGACGACCGCATCCGGGTTGACTGGAAGCCCGGCTCGCTGGTGGTGCCGCCCAACCAGTGGTTCCACCAGCACTTCAACGGAGGCGCCACCCCGGCGCGCTACCTGGCGCTGCGCTGGGGGAGCAAGCGATTCGGCATGGTCAACGGCATCACCCCGGACACCGAGGGCGCTGACCGCTCGCTGGAGGCCGGAGGCAGTCAGATCGAGTACGACTTCGAGGACCCAGGGGTGCTGGACGAATTCGAAGCGGAGTGCATCAAGCACGGGGCCATTCCGCAGATGCGCCGCTTCTTCCCGGAGCGCAAGCAGTTCACGCACCAACTGCCTGAGTTGTAGGGAGAACCGATAGGCGCCCTGGTGCGTAACAGAAGACACGCTAGAGAGGACTAGCAAAGCCTGAAATGGCTATGCATAATCCATCGTCAGCGTGTGCCACTGTGCGCACCGAGATAGGGAGGAACACCTATGGGTCTGATGCAGGGAACGAACCGGAAGAGATGGTTGAGGAGTCTTACGGCGCTGGTCCTGGGGGCTGGGCTGGCGCTGGCCTTGGCTGCCTGTGGCGGCGACACGCCCACCGCGACCCCGACGGCCACCCCCAAGCCGGCAGATGGCGGCGATACGACCCCGGTGGCCACGCCGACCCCGTCCTTCGATGTGGCTGCCCACTTCAAGGGCAAGACCATCCGCATCATGGCCAACTCCAGCCCTGGCGGCGGTACCGACGCCCAGGGCCGCCTGATCGCGACGTTCCTGGGCAACTACATCCCGGGCAACCCGCGAATCATCGTGTCCAACAACGGCAACAAGGACGGCGAGTACGACTACGCCGCCACCCGCGCGCCCAAGGACGGCACGTTCATCTCCTGGACGTCCACGCCTGAGCTGGAGCGCGGCCACCGCGAGGGCGCGGTGAAGCGCTCGGAGTTCCGCTACGTGTGGACGGACTCCCCCCGCAACACTCAGACCCTCACCTACAAGTCCAAGTACGAGTGCGTGTGGGACGCGTCCGGCACCAGCGAGGCGTTCTTCGCATTCGCTGACGAGATCGCCGACGTTGAGTCCGGCGGCGTGACGATGCTGTCCGACATCACGTACATGGAGGACTTGCGGGTCCCCGTCATCTACCGTGGCGTGGCCTCCGCCACCACCGCCGACATCCTGCTGATGTGGGAGCGCGGGGACATCAACTCGACCACCCGTAACTCCCTCTGGTACCAGCTGCCCACTACCCGCACCGGCTGGGCCGCGGACGGCACGGTGAAGCTGACGGCTGACCTGGGCACCACCCCCGCCAAGACCAACGGTGAGGCGACGCCCAAGTGTGACGACGTGCGCAACCACATGACCCCCGACGGCGTGGAGAAGCTGAACGGCTTCCTGAACCCCTCCACCTACGTGGGCAAGTCCATGTGGCTGCCCCCCGGAACGCCTGACGAGGTGTGGATCGCTATCGGTGACGCCTTCGAGGCTGCGTTCAAGGACCCGGCCATCATCGCCAAGTGGCAGGACTTCACCGGCCAGGAGCTGGACCAGGTCCTGCGCGTTGAGGGCCAGCACCTGACCGAGATCACGGACCCCGCCTACGCGAAGGCGATCCCGCTGATCGACTCCGAGACGGCGCGCGTGCTGAAGAAGTACTTCGGTTTCTAAGCAGCGATGTGGGCGGGATTTGGGTCTGTTGAATAGATGCAGGGCGCGCGGATGGGGAGTATCCTCCCCGCTGCGCGCCCTGCTCTTTGCGTTCCAGGCGAGCGGGCAGTCGTAGCAGGCAGGGGCATCTGGCCCCACAAGGAGGCGTGTCGTGTGGGAAAGCATCTCGGGAGGGCTTTCGTACCTGGGGAACGGCCAATACTGGGCCGCGTTCCTGGGAGCGCTTGCCATCACCGTGCCCATCGCGCTGATCCCTGGTATCTCCGCGACGCTGGTCATGGCCCTTGCCATCCCCTTCGTGGTGGTGAACATCGAGGACCCGGTGATCGGTCTTGCGATGCTGGCAACGCTCACCGGCGTTGACAACACCCTGGACTCTATCCCTGCGATTCTGCTAGGGCAGCCTGGGGGAGCTACCCAGGTTACTTTCCTGGAAGGTAACCAGTTAGCACAGCGCGGCAAAGCTGCTCATACGCTGGGTGCCGTGTATGTGGTGTCGGCGATCGGCGGCGTCGTGGGTGCAGCGATGCTTATGGTCATCGTTCCAGTAATCAAACCGTTTATTTTGGCCTTCGGATACGGCGAAATCGCTGCGATGGCTATGTTCGGCGTGGCCATGGTAGCCGCACTTGCCGGCGGGGCGCTGGTTAAGGGTCTGGCCTCCGCATTGCTGGGCATCTGGCTTGGCACTATCGGTATGGACCCGATCCTTGGTCAGGAACGGTTTATGTGGAACCAGACCTGGCTGTTTGATGGATTGCCGCTGATTGCCACTACGATTGGCATGTTCGCCCTACCTGAGATGATTGACCTGACCCTTACCCGAAAGCCTGTGGCCCCACCTGACTCCAAAGTCAGCTATGGAGAGCTGTTTGCAGGGGCTCGTTATGGGTTGACTCGCTGGCCCATGGTAATCCGCCAGTCGCTCTTCGGCGTCTTCCTGGGCGCGGTGCCGGGCATCGGGTCCGGCGTGGTGGACTGGCTCTCCTACGCCTTCGGGATCTTCTGGTCCAAGGACAAGTCCCAATTCGGCAAGGGCTCCTTGGACGGTGTGCTATTCGCTGAGTCTGCCCAGAACTCCAAGGAGGGTGGTCAGGCCATCCCGACCCTCGCCTTCGGCGTGCCGGGTGGACGCTCCTGGGCCTTCGTGGTGGTGGCCATGCTCTTCTACGGCATCGCCCCCGGCCCGCAGATGCTGGAGCAGCACGCTGACGTGACGGTGATGATGGTGATGAGCTTGGGCTTGGGTAACCTGGGCGTGACCATGCTGGGCCTGGCCTTTACGGGCCAGCTGGCCAAGCTCACCTACCTGCCGTACCCCGTTTTGGGATTCTTCGTTATTCCCATCGCCTTCTTGTCTTCCTACCAGCAGACGGTGGATATTTCGGCCATCTGGATTCTGCTGGCGGGCGCTGTTATTGGTCTGGTGATGAAGCAGTTCAAGTGGCCCCGGCCGCCGTTGCTGATCGGCTTCATCCTTGGCCCCATCATCGAGGCCAACCTGCTCTCCGCCGTGTCAATCGAGGGTGGCTGGATGGGAGTGTTTACCCGCCCACTCTTCATCTTCCTTGTGTTGCTTGCCATCATCACCGGTGTGGTCTTTGCTAAGTTCCTTGGTGGCGGTTCCTCCGGTGCGGCGGAGGAGCTTGCTGATCAGTTGATCGAGGGCGGAAACAGCCCTCGCGAGAGTGGAGCGAAGGCCGCGCCCAAGAGCCCACTGGCATGGAAATTTACCAATGCCCAGTGGTTCTCTGGTGCAATCATTGGTGTCTCAATTTTGGCTTTAGCTTCCAACTGGGACCTCCCCTCTCGCGCGCGCCTTTTCCCCACCATGACACTGGTGCCTATCATTGCTCTCACCGGCTACCAATTTGTGCGTGAGGGGCTTGGGAACAGGACCGGTCAGATAATGGATATCGGCATGCGCTCATCAGGCGCGGAAGGAGCCCGGGAGGCTGCTGTAACATTAACGGCACTTCTAGCGGGGTTCGTGGTCCTCATCGGTCTGATTGGTCTTGAGTGGGCGTCCGTGGTTCTGGCGCTCTTGGGCCCCATGGTCATTATGCGCAACCGCACTGGCTACATCGGCGGCGTGGTGGTGGCCCTGGCCATCGCCTTCGTGAACCTGGTGGTCTTCGACCGGTTCTTCAACGTGCTCTGGCCGGAGAAGTTCATCCTGGACTGGTTCAGCTAGGGCGCACGTTCCTGTTCCAATAAGAGAGGCCCCGCCATTCGGCGGGGCCTCTTGCTTTTAGGCCAGGTCCTCTGTGGCGGCTACTTGGCGGCCACCTCTGCGGTGGGGCCCTTCACCTCGGGGAAGACCAGAGACTTGACCACCACGGGCACCACGCGGGCCGGGTAGATCATCTCGCCGATGTCAATGTAGTCGAACTCCTGCAGCTCTAGGTTGTCGATGGAGATGATGGAGTTGGCGATGCCCATATCCTTGGTGATGATGTTGCCAATGAGATTGGCGAAGTCACCGGTGAACACCAGGATGATGGGTGCTCCCGCCGCCACGGAGTTAGGGAGTGCGGCCACGATGCCCTCGGCGATCTGCCGCAGGTGCGCGTACGCGGGCAGTCCGTCCCACTCGAAGGCCAGGGCCACCAGCCCTTCGCCCTCGGTCAGGTCCTGGAGGGCGTAGGCGCGCCGGATGTTCTCGGCCACCTCTGCTGATTCCACCATGCGTTCGGAATCCAGGCGCGAGAGGAGCACTGGCACGTTGCGGTAGGGGAGCTTGTCCGGCTCGGAGATGGAGAGGGTGTTGCCGGACAGCTGCACGGTGAACTGGGAAGCGCCGATGACGGTGGCGCGGATGCGCTCCGTCGCCGGCTGCACGGGAGCCGGCAGGGCGGCCGAGGCCATCCCCGCTCGCACCGCCTCGGCCAGCGGCACCGCTAGGTCCAGGAAGTCGCGCTCCTCCCGCTGGTAGATGTACTCGGACACCCCGCCGGAGAAGACGATGGCGTCCACCGGCCCGTCCATGCCCAGGTCCTCGGTCAGCAGCAGCTGGCGGGTCAGGGGCGAGCGAGGCTTGTTCTCGATGATGTCCATAAGGCACCCGGCCAGCGTCCCGGCGATGGCGCGCCGATGCTCGTCGGGCAGCGCCTCGCCAAGGGTGAGCGGGATGCCCAGGGTGTCCGCCACGGTGTGGGCGGCCACCTCGATGCGGGTGATGCGCTTGGCCTCGTCTGTGGCCACCAGCCGCCCGCCCACGTTGATGGCGGCCGTGCGCAGGATGCGTCCGTCGCGCACCAGGGCGAACTTGGTGGTGCCCCCGCCGATGTCCACGTTGAGCACCGTCTGTGCGGGGTTGGCGGAGAGGGCGACGGAGCCGGAGCCATTGGCCGCCAGCACGCACTCGAGGTTGTGCCCGGCGGAGGCGCAGACGAACTTGCCCGCCTCCGAGGCGAACAGGTCGGCGATAGCATGGGCATTGCGGCGCTTGACCGCCTCGCCGGTGAGGATGATGGCCCCGGAGTCCACCTGCTCTGGGGTGTAGCCCGCCTCCTTGTACGCCTCGTTGAAGAACGCCTCCAACTCGTCGGTGGCGATCAGGTAGTCGGGCGTGTAGGGCGTGAGGAGGATTGGCGAGCGGTAGAGCGTCTCGCGCTCCACCACCACGTAGCGTGAGGACGCGGTGTCCTGCTCACGCTGCAGGTGGATACGCGAGAACATCAGGTGCGAGGTGGACGAACCCACGTCGATGCCCACCGTGGTGAGCTCAATGTTCTCGTAGTGGTAGTAGTCGTGGTCAGGGTTGTTCTGCTCCACGCTCAGCGCCGCCAGGCGCTGCTCGTCAGGGTCGTGGGCGTGTGCCCAGGGCTCATCGTGCATGGGGGTCCTTTCGTGTCGGTGGGTCAGCGACGGGGACTAGCGCCCGTACTGCTTGACGAACTCGCGCATCTTCGACTGCGAGCCGGCCGCGATGCACTCCTTCTCGAAGCGCTCCAGGATGGACGGGTCCTCGTCGCTCATCACCGCTCCTGTCTCGTCGGCGCATCGCCAGGCGCAGGAGAGGGGCCCCAGCGGGCCCCTCTCAGTGTTCCGTGCCTGCGGTACCTAGGTGTTCTTGACGCCCGTGTAGTCCCACACGTAATTACGATTGGTGTAGCAATCGGCCGGCATCAGCGTCTTAAGCCCGCGCTTAGCCAGCTGCTCCTCGAAGTACTTGCGCACGGCCGGGTCCTCGTCCACGTACTCGATCTGGTCGCGGGCGGGGTCGGCCACCTGCTCCCCGTACCCGGCGAA
>JAYNIL010000072.1:0-6040 GCA_038109085.1 Chloroflexota bacterium | reverse complement strand
AGCACCACCCCCTCCGGGTCGGCGATGGAGGGCAGGAAGATGGCAGCGACCACCGGCACTCCCCGCTCCAGCGCCGCGATGAGAACGCCGAACACCGGCAGGCCATTGAGGAAGTTGCTGGTGCCGTCCAGCGGGTCGATGACCCACATCACCTCGGATGCCGTGTCAGGGGCGTCGGTGGCCTCCTCGGTGAGCACGCCGTGCTCCGGGAAGCGGCGGGCCAGCTCATCGCGCAGGTAAGCGTCGGCGGCGTGGTCGGCGTCGGTGACCGGGTTGCGGTTGTTCTCGGACTTGAAGTCCACCTGCAGCGGGCCGGAGAAGTAGCCCAGCAGGATGCGTCCCGCTGCCCGGGCCAGCTCCACGGCCGCCTGTTCCATCTCGGTCAGCTGCGCATCGGTGAGGGTGGCCATGCACCCATGCTATCCGGGGGCTGCGCCTCCGGATAGCCCCGGGGCTCCGGCTGCCTGCGGTAGCCTCTGTCAGGGAACACCCTTGCCCCCCTTCCATCGAGCGATCGAAGGGAGCGGAGAAAGCGCGACCCACGCTATACTCAGCTCATCCCCTTCCCGCCCGTGACGGCGGGCATCCTGAGGTGAGTGGTGAGCGCAGCGAGCGAGCGGGTACACCGCGTAGTGGTGATCCGGGGCGATGGCATCGGCCCGGAGCTTGTGGACGCCTCGCTGGTGGTGCTGGAGGCGGCACAGGCGGCCGTGGGCGGCTTCCGGTTGGAGCTGGACTTCCACGAGGGGGGCGCGGGGCTCTACCAGCAAACCGGGCACAACCTGGCACCCGAGACGCTGGAGGCGATGATGCGTGCCGATGCGTCCATGAAGGGCCCCGTGGGCCTGCCGGGCGTGCGCTTCCCCGACGGCACCGAGGCCGGCGTGCTGGGCGGCGTGCTGCGCATGGGCCTGGACACCTACGCCAACGTGCGCCCCGTGCGGCTGCTGCCGGGGGTGGACGCCCCGCTGAAGGCCAAGCCTGGGGAGATCGACTACGTCATCGTGCGGGAGAACACCGAGGGGATGTACCTCTCGCGTGGCAAGGGCGTGGGCAACGATACGGCCATGGCCGACACCATGCTCATCACCCGCAAGGGTACCGAGCGCGTCGCGCGCTACGCCTTCGAGTTGGCCCGCACGCGCTCCGGCGCGCCGGAGGACGGCGTGCGCCGGGTGACGTGCGTGGACAAGGCCAACGTGTTGGCCTCCATGGCCTTCTTCCGGCGGGTGTTCGACGAGGTGGCTGAGGGTTACCCGGACGTGCAGACCGAGCACCTTTACGTGGACGCGGCGGCCCAGGCGCTTGTGCAGCGCCCCGGCCACTACGACGTGCTGGTGATGGAGAACTTCCTCGGCGACATCCTCTCGGACCTGGGCGGGGGCACCGTGGGCGGCATCGGCCTGTGCCCCTCGGGCAACATCGGCGATGAGCACTCCTACTTCGAGCCCATCCACGGCTCCGCACCCGACATCGCGGGACAGGACAAGGCGAACCCCATCTCCCAGGTGCTGACGCTCGCCCAGCTGCTCGACCACGTGGGCGAGGGCCCGGCCGCCAAGGCGATTCGCGACGGCGTGGCGCAGGCGCTGGCCACGGGGGCGCTGAGGGTGGGACGCTACACGCAGCCGGAGGGCGGCACCAAGAAGGCCGCACAGACCATCGCCGCCATGGTGCGCGAGGTCGCGAAGGCGTCCTGACCACCGCGCGGGGTTCCCGCTAGCGGATCATCTCACCGCCGGGCAGGGGCTTGGCCCACTTCTGCTCGCCCTCGCCCCGCAGCTCCTTGGGCAGGACGAAGACCACTTCTTCCTGGGTCACCTCCACCGTCTCCACGGAGTCGGGGGCCAGGGCGTCGATAACCTCCTCCACCAGCGATTCCGGCGTGGAGGCCCCAGAGGTGATACCGACGCGCTCGACCCCCTTCAGCCACGCAGGCTGTATCTGGGTGGCATCGTCGATGAGGTAGGACGGGATGCCCACCTGCTCCGCCACCTCCCTCAGCCGCGTGCAGTTGGAGGAGTTCTGCGCGCCGATCACCAGCATCAGGTCCACCCGCTGGGCGAGCTCCTTGGCGGCCCACTGCCGGTTGGTGGTGGCGTAGCAGATGTCATTGCGCGCGACCATGTCCGGGAAGCGGCGCTTGAGCGCCTCCATTACCTCACGTGTATCGTCCACCGAGAGGGTGGTCTGAGTGAGGGCCACCACCTTGGACGAGTCGTCCACCTGCACCGTGCCCGCCTGCTCGGGACTGTCCACCAGACGTGAGACCTCGGGCGACTGGCCCATGGTGCCAACCACCTCCGGGTGCCCCTCATGCCCGACCACCACGATAGAGTAGCCCTCGCGGGCGTACTTGGCTGACTCCAGGTGCACCTTGGTCACCAGCGGGCAGGTGGCATCGATGACCTCCAGGCCACGGCGCGTAGCCTCCTCCACAACCGTGGGCGGCACGCCGTGGGCGGAGAAGATGACGTGAGCCCCGTCGGGAACCTCGGTCAGCTCCTCCACGAACACCGCACCCTTGCGGCGCAGCGAGTCCACCACGTAGCGGTTGTGGACGATCTCATGGCGCACGTACACCGGCGCGCCGAACCGGCGCAGCGCCAGCTCCACGATGTCGATCGCCCGCACCACCCCTGCGCAAAACCCGCGCGGGCTGCCCAGCAGCACCTGCATCACGCCTCCTGGCGGGTGAAGCACCCGCCCGGCCATTGTAGCCCGGTCGCCAAGGCCTCTCTCACAGCCACGGCCAGGGCAGATCGCGCCTGCTCTGGGGGCTGGGCAGCACGGGGGCTGCCAGCAGCCGCACCATGCGCTCGCCCAGCGCGGCCAGTTCGTCCGGTGAGAGGAGCGCGCGCAGCGGGCCGCCTGCCTCCCCGTCCAGACCAGCCAGGGCGCGCTCCACGTCCTGCAAGAGCGCTGCGGGAACCTGCTGCCCGGCGAAGTCCCACACCACGGTACGCAGCTTGGGCTCGGTGTTGAAGGTGAGGCCGTTGTCGATAGCCCACACCCCCCCTGCCCTCCCCACGAAGACGTGCCCGCCCTTGCGGTCCGCGTTGTTGGCCAGCACGTCGAACACCGCTAGCGCCAGCGCCCGTTCCGGGTGCGCCTCGCGCAGGGTGAAGTAGTTCGAATCATCCTGAGCCGGCACGAAGAGCTGGAGGGAACCCACCCCCGCCTCGCCCTCCCGCTCCAGCGTGGGCGGCACCAGCCCCCAGCCCAGCAGGTTGGACAGCTCCCACGCCGCGCACTCGCGCCGGTAGAGGGTGCCGGCGGAGAAGTCCCACAATGGCGCCTCACCCCGCTGGGGCTTGTACACCCCGAAGCCGGAGCGCCCGTCGCACTCGAGTTCCACGACGAAAGTGTAGTTGGAACCCTCCGGGTGCAGCCAGCCGTCAGCCATGCGCGCGGAGCGCAGGAAGGCGGCGGCATCGGGGGTGTCCGGCGTGATTTGGTGCGGGCCGTCTGCGATGCGCGCGGCGGGGTACTCCCCGTGCAGCGCCATCTAGTTAGCCCGGGGGCAGGTGTGCGCGCCGTCGGGGCCCAGGGAGCGCCCGCACAGGGGGCAGCGCGGCCGCCCCCCATCGTGCACCTCGAAAGCCCTATCAGCCATGCGGTCCAGCAGCGGGGTGGGGGCCCAGAGGGCGACGGCGTCGTCGTTGTCCTCCGAGGCCTGGGCGATGAGCACGTAGCGCCCCGAGCGGCGGTCATGCCCCAGGGAGAGGCCCACCACCTTGAACTCGTGGTCCGCTGCGGCCTCGATGTCCGCGGCAGCCACCGGGGCCCCGGTGGCGCGCACGGCGGAACGAAGCAGCTGCTTGACCGTCACCGCCAATTGGTACAGCTCGCCCTTCTCCAGCCACAGGACGGCCGAACCCTGCTCGCAGCGCGCGCGCAGGCGGAAGGTGCGCCGGCCTGGTTCGCCCACGAACTCGGGCTCCAGGATGCGGCACTCACCCAAATCGAAGCGGACGGAGGCAGACTCGGCCATGGCGCGAGGCTACCGAGGGGCGGTTAGCGTGTCAACGCCGGTGGATAGCGGCCTAGTGGTGGTCGTTCTCGAACATCGCCCCCACGGACATGCCGGAGTGGATGCGGTGGATCGCCTCTCCCAGGAGCGGGGCCACCGAAACCGTCTTGACCCGTACATCGCGCTTGTGCGGGGGGACGGGGATGGAATCGGTACAGACGAACTCCTGGATCGGGCTGCCCTGGAGGCGTTTGGTGGCCTCACCGGAGAGCACCCCATGGGTGGCGCAGGCGTACACACCCTTCACCCCCGCGTTCACCAGCGCGACCGCGGCGTTGACCATGGTGCCGCCCGTGTCCACCTCATCGTCCATGAGGATGGCGGTGCGGCCCTCCACCTCACCGATGATGTTCAGCAGCTCGGTCTTGTCCTGGTTCCCGGCGACGCGCCGCTTCTCGATGATGGCCAGGGGGGCGTTGAGCCGCTCGGCGAAGTCGCGGGCGCGCTTAGAGATGCCGATGTCCACGGCAACGACCACCGGGGAATCCAGGTGCATGTCGTTGAAGTGGCCAACCAGGATGGGCAACGCCGTGAGCTCATCCACGGGGATGGAGAAGAAGCCCTGTATCTGACCGGCGTGCAGGTCCATGGTGAGCACCCGCTCGGCGCCCGCCGTGGTGAGCAGGTCGGCGATGAGCCGCGCGGTGATGGGCACGCGCGGCTGGTCCTTCTTATCGGTGCGCCCGTACCCGTAATACGGCACCACCGCCGTGATGCGCCCGGCCGAGGCGCGCCGCGCGGCGTCGATCATGATCAGCAGCTCCATCACCGAGTCGTTGACCGGGTAGGAGAGGGACTGGATCAGGAACACGTCGCGCTGACGGATGTTCTCGTTGAAACGCACGAAGGTGTTGTCATTGGAGAACTTGAACGCCTCGATGCGCCCCAGGGGCATCTTGAGGTAGTCCGCCACGGCGTTGGCCAGCTCCGGGTTGGAGTTGCCGCTGAAGACCTTGAGCTCGTCGTAGAGTGCCATGTCGCTGCTCCGGCGGCCGCTCTGCGCCGCCTGCTGTCCGGTCGTCTGCATGGGTGGGGCCTACCGTTCAGGAATGGGAAGCCGATTCTAGACGGGCGGGAGCGCTGCGGCTACCCCCACCCCAGGCCGGCCGTCTTGGATGGCCCCTAGGAGGAGAAGCGCCCGTCCTGGCCCACCAGCCGCTGGGCCACCAGCTCCACCCGCCTGCCCGTCTGGGCCGTGATGTTGCCCACCACGCTGGAGTGTCCATCCACCGAGGCGATGGCCGCTTGAGCCGCATCCACCTGCCCCGCCGGTACCACCACGCAGAAGCCGATGCCCATGTTGAACACCCGCCACATCTCCGCCTCATCCACCCCGCCCCGCGCCTGGATGGCGGCGAAGACCCCACCCACCGGAGGCAGGGCGTCGAAGCGATAGGTGACGTCGGCGTCGAACCGGGTCAGGTTCAGCAGCCCGTCGCCGCTGATGTGCGCGAGGCCCCGCACGTCCACGCCCGCGCGCAGCAGGGCAACGGCCTCCGGAACGTAGATGTGCGTGGTGCGCAACAGCTCCTCGCCCACGGTGTGCCCGCACTCGGGCAACGGGGCGTCGATTGCCTCCGGCCCGTCCAGCAGCACGCGCCGCGCGAGGGTGAGTCCGTTGGCGTGGATGCCGTTGGAGGGCAGGCCCAGGATGACGTCACCCGGGCGTATCGCCGCTCCGGTGATGGGCGCCCGCCCGTCCAGCACGCCCACGCAGGTGCCGGAGATGTCGAAGGCGTAGTCGGGGCGCGGGCCGGTGAGGGTGTCAGGGTGCTGGGAGAGCTCCCCGCCCACGATGGCCACGCCCGAGCGCTGGGCCGCATCGTGCATGCCCTTGCCCAACTGCTCCAGTAGGTCGGGGTGCGGTGCCTGGAGGGCGATGTAGTCCACCAGCGCCGCGGGCTCGGCGCCCACGCAGATGACGTCGTTGACGTTGACGGCCACAGCGTCCCACCCGATGGGCTCGTAGCGCCCGGCCAGCTGGGCCACGGCGGACTTGGAGCCCAC
>JAYNIL010000071.1:0-6048 GCA_038109085.1 Chloroflexota bacterium | reverse complement strand
CGGCGCAGGCCGGGCAGAAGCAGGGTGATGCCACCCACCATGCCGACACCGATGGCGCAGTTGATGAGCAGCGCGCCGGGGGCCCCGGCCACCGCGGCGACAGCGCCCATCTCCGAGGCCCCAGTGGCGTTGCCCAGCTGGGCGATGATGGACGAGAGGCTGGCCGCCCGGCCCCTGTACGCGTCCACGGCGACTATCTGAATGAGCGCCTGGCGTGCGGTGAAGGAGACGGCATCCGCCAGCCCCAGCCCCGCTAGGGCAACCAGCGCGAAGACCACCCACCCCGGTGCCAGCAGGGCGGAGAGGCCCAGCAGGCCCAGCCCCAGCACGTACCCCAGGTTGGCGCCCACAACCAGCAACCCCTTGCGGCGCACATCGCCCAGCACCAGCAGGACGAATGTGCCCAGTATTGAGCCCACGGCGGGCGCGCCGTTGAGGATGCCCACGCCCACCTCACCCATGCCGTACACGTCCAGCGCCAGGATGGGGGTGAGGGGGCGGAAGAACCCGAAGCTCATCACGCCGAAGTCCATGGTGAGCGCCCCAGCCAGCGCCTGGCGGGTACGTACGTAGTTGAATCCCTCCCAGATGGTGCGCAGGCTGACCCCGCGCCCCGTTCCCTCGGGCCGTCCGCTGGCGCGTACCAGCGCGATGGCGATGAACCCCACGCCCACCAGCGCCACGTCGGTGCCGAAGGCCCAGGCGGGGCCTGCCCACGCCATGACGCCTGCACCCAGAATGGGGCCGATGAACAGCGTGCCCTGGTTCAGCGTGCCGTACCAGGTGATGGCGTTCATCAGGTGTTGCTCCGGCACCAGGCGCGGCATGTACGCTCGCTGGGCGGGACGGCCTAGGGTGTTCGCCGCCGACCAGAACGCGCCCATGGCCCACAGATGCCAGACCTGCACGTGGCCGAACACGATGAGCGCCACCAGCACCACGCCGGACAGCAGGGTTGCGACCTGGGTCACCAGCATGAGCATGCGCCGGTTGTAGGAGTCGGCCATGGCCCCGCCCAGAAGGCCGGCGATGATGACCGGCACCGCCTGGAACAGTCCGGTCAGGCCCAGCTGGAGGGCGGAGCCGGAGAGCTGGTACACCATCAGGTAGAGCAGGGTGTCCCGCAGGTTGCGGGAGATGCCCATGAGCACCCCGTGGGTGAAGTAGAGCTGGAAGTCGCGGTGGATCAGCGCCGCCCACGGTTTGACCCGTTGGATGCTCATGCCCACGCCTCCTTGAGGAACCGCTCGGCCACCCTCAGGTGCGCGACGGCCTGGTCGGAGCCCGTGCCGCGCGTGTTCACCGTTAGGTGCGTGGCGCCCAGCTCACGCCAGCGCTCCACCTCTACGCGCCACGCCTCCGGTTCGCCGCCCGTGACGGTGAACCGGCCCTGGATGCCCACCGCGTCGGCGGCGCGGCCTGCTGCCACGGCAGCCGCACGTATGGCCGCGATGCGCTCCGGCGCGGGCCCGGTCGCTATCCAGCCATCCCCGATGCGCCCGATGCGCTCCAGGGTGCGGGCCGACCCGCCGCCGCCGAACCAGACGGGGATAGGCTGCTGCACCGGCAGCACCGTCAGGCCGGAGTTCTCCAGGTGGTGCCAGCGCCCGTGGTAGGTCAACTCACGCTGGGTCCACAGCGCCCGCATCACTTCGACCTGCTCCTCGATGCGCGCCCCGCGTGTGTGGAAGTCGGTGCCCAGGCCCGTGGCCTCCACGTCGGAGTTGCCCAATCCAACGCCTAGACGCAGCCGGCCGCCGGACAGGTGGTCCACCTCAGCGGCTTGGCGGGCCACCAGCGCCGTCTGGCGCTGGGGGAGTATCAGGATGGAGGAGACGAACTCGATGCGCTCGGTGAGCCCCGCCAGGTACCCGAACAGCACCATCGGCTCGTGGATGAACATGTCCGGCGTGTACGCGTCCTGGCCGCCCTCCCGCAGCGCCCGGGTACCCAGCGTGTGTTCCAGCGCCGTTAGGAACCCGAAGCCCAGGTGCTCGGCCTCCTGCGCGAAGTCGCGCACCTGGCGCGGGTCGGTCAGTTCCAGCGTGGGAAAGGCGATGCCTATCTGCATGGCGGTTCCTCTCTAGTAGGCCGCGTCGGGACTCACGGCGTTGAGCAGCGGCTCCCCGGCCAGGTGGCGGCGCAGGTTCTCCTCGAACAGCGCGCACTGGCGGGGCCACTTGCCGGGGTCGGTGGAGCCCAGGCGCGGGGCGATGAGCACGTTGGGCGCCGCCCAGAGCGGCGAGTTCGGGGCCAAGTTGGGGGAGGAGAAGACGTTCAGCGCCGCCCCGCCCACGCGCCCGGTGACCAGTGCCTCGGCCAGCGCGTCCTCGTCCACCCCGCCGCGCGTGGTCAGGTTGATGACCAGCGCGCCGGGCCTCAGGGCGGCGAAGGCCTGCGCGTCCAGCAGGTGGCGCGTGGCCTCGGTGGCGGGGGCGGCCAGCACCACGGCATCCGCCTGGGCCAGCAGGTGCGGGAGCCAGTCCGGCCCATGGGCCTCGGCCACCCCCTCCGGTAGGGCGCGCTCCGGGTGGGCCCGCGTGCCGACCGCGCGCACGCCCAACGGGGCCAGCGCGGCGGCGATGGCGGAGCCTACGGCCCCCAGTCCCACGATGCCTACGGTGCTACCCGCCACCTCGCGGACGGCCCACGCTTCCTGCCAGGCGCGCGCATCCTTGGCGCGGACGGCGCCGGGGATGTCGCGGGCGAAGGCGAAGAGCGCAGCCAGCGTGAACTCCACGAACGACGGGCTGTGGGTGCCGCGCGAGGTGCTTACCGCCGCGCCCCTGGCGCGCACGGGCCCCGTGAGCACCGCACCCGCGCCGCCGTGGGTGGTGTGCACCCAGGCCAGGGCGGGCATGCGGGCGATGGTCTCATCGGTCGGCGCCTCGGCGGTGAGCAACACCGTAACCGCTGCCAGGGCCTCGGCATCGGGCGCATCGCCCTGCACGAAACACACGCCGGGGTGCGCTGCACGCAGACGCGCGGCCTCACCGGCGGGCACGGGTACCCGCAGCCACACCGTCGGGTGGGTGGGCATCTAGGCTTGCACCGCGGTCATGGCCGAGATGTCGCCCACGTTCACGTTAAGCGGGGTCCAGTGGCTCCCGCCGTCAGCGGAGCCGAACAGATCGCCGTCGCGGGTGGACAGGTACACGTTGTCCGGGTCGGCCGGGTCGTAGGCGAAGGCCTCCACGAACCCACGCACCGCCTCCGGTGCGTCCATGCCCACATCTGTCCACGTTCTCCCGCCGTCAGCTGAGCGAATCACCCGCGTCTGCGCGCCCTGGGGGTGCTTGCGCCAGTCGGGGGGCTGGCCGATGCCCACCGCAGCCAGGAGCACCTGGGGGTCGTTCGGGTGCATCACCAGCGGCACGGAGTACTCGTTGTCGAACTCCATGGCCATGGGTTCCCAGTGCTCGCCCCCATCGGGGCTGCGATAGAGCGCCCGTCCCGGTGCGCCGCCGTGGCGCGAGTCGAACCCCCCGGTGGCCAGGTACACCCGCTCCGGGTGCTCGGGGTGCAGCACTATGGTGTGGGCGTCGGCGTCCACGCCCTGGGAGAGCAGCGTCCAGGACGCGCCCCGGTCCGTGGATCTGATGATGTGGCCCACCTGCAGGGCCGCGTACACCGTGTCCGGGTGGGCCGGGTCTATGGCGATGTCGCGCACATGGGGCTCCACGGCGGGCACCGGGTAGTCGGTGGAGGCGACGGAGCCCACGTCCCACACGCTGTCCAGTTCGCGCCAGTGGGCCCCTCCGTCCTCAGACACCCACACGCCGATGGGCTCGGTGCCTGCCCACAGTGTGCCGGGCCGGTGTGGGTCCAGCGTGAGGCAGCGCACCTTGCCGGGGCCGGGGCGTCCCCGGTTGGGCTTGCGCCACTTCGCCCCGCCATCGGTGCTCACCCACACCCCATCGCCGCGCGTGGCCGCGTAGAGCGTGCCTGGGTGTGCGGGGTCGGGGGTCACCTCGTTCACGTCCCAGGAGGCCAGCGCCCGGCCCGTCTCGGCCCAGCGGCCAGCGCCGTCCTGGCGCACCGTCGCCACGCCGTGTTCCGTCGCCACGTACAGCACCGTGCCCATGCGCGCCTCCCGGCCCCCGGTGGGGCCGGGCCACGATAACCGGGCCGCCCCTCGCCCGCAACGGCGTGCCCAGCTATGCTTACCGCGCCCTGCCCGAACCGGGCGCACACACCAAAGCACACCAGAGCAGGAGCGGGCCTGCGCCCGCGCACACGCGAGGAGGCACACATGGCGGCATACCAGGAGAATTACGTCCAGCTCACCCATGGCAAGACCCGCTATTGGGAGGCGGGCTCGGCGGGCACGCCCACCATTCTGATTCACGGCGCGGGCTGGACCAGCGGCTGCGAGACGTGGGTGCTGAACATCGGCCCGCTGTCCGAGAAGCTGCACGTCTACGCCATCGACTGCCTCAACTGGGGCCTCGGCGACGTGTTCGACCAGGAGTTCTCCTTCGCCTATCTCGTGGACCACGTGCGCGAGTTCATGGACGCCATGGGCATCGACAAGGCCAACATCGTGGGCCACTCCATGGGTGGGTGGATCGGCACGCTGCTCGCCTACGAGTCGCCGGAGCGCGTGCTGAAGTTCGTCAACGTGGCGGGCGGTGGCGTGGCCACGCGCCCCCTGGCCAGCATGGTCGGTTTCAAGAAGCCCTCGGACGAGGAGGTGCGCAAGCAGCTCTCCCACCGCTACGCAGACGGACGCGTGGACGTGGAGGCCCTGGCCGCCGCCTTCATCAAGAAGGGCACGCTGGCGGGCCACGCTGAGGCCTTCGGCAAGGTGATGAAGCACATGACCGAGCCCAACACCCGCACGCGCTACAACACCCTGCGCCGCATGCCCCACATCAAGGCGCCGACCCTGGTGCTCTGGGGCGACGCGGATGAGGTGAACGCGCTGGAGATGGGACAGCAGACCGCCAAGACCATCCCCGGCGCACGCCTCGAGGTGTTCCCCGGCATCGGCCACATGCTGCCCCAGCAGGCACCCGACCGGTTCAACGAGCTGGTTGGCGCCTTCTTTGCGGGGTAGGGCATGGGGGAGATGATGCCCGCAGCCATCGCACGGGGCGGTGGCCGCATCGCCTGTGAGGAAGTCCCGGCCCCCGAGCCAACGCCCGGCAAGGTGCTGGTGCGGATGCAGATGGCCTCCATCTGCGGGTCAGACCTGCACATCGTCTACCACGGCTACCCCATCAAGGACTATCCGCTGGCTCCCGGTGCGCCGGGGCATGAGGGGGTGGGCGTGGTGGCCGACGGGGGCGGCACCGGCTTCGCGGAGGGCGAGACGGTGCTCACCGCCCCCAACATCTGGGGCTCGCGCAACTTCGCGCGCTACCAGCTCATCGACCCCGGCTTCCTGGTGCGCCTGCCCGTCGGGCGCGAGAAGGCGCACCTGCTCATGGCCCAGCAGCTGGGCACGGTGCTGTTCGCGGCGCGCAAGCTGCCGGACCTGAACGGCAAGACCGTCGCGGTCATCGGGCAGGGTAGCGCGGGACTCTTCCACGACTTCGTAGTGCGCCGCCTGGGCGCAGCGCGCGTCATCACCGTGGAGCCCAACGCCGCCCGGCGTGAGGCGGGACGCGCGCTGGACGTGGACGCGACGGTGGACGTGACCGGCCAGAAGGCCGTGGACGCCGTGCTGGAGCTGACGGGAGGGAAGGGGGCCGACGTGGTGGTGGACGCCGTGGGCGGCTACCCCACGCTGAACGATGCCGTGGGCATGGTGCGGGCCGAGGGGCACGTCCATGTCTTCGGCCTGCCTGACCGGTTCGGCCACACCCCCTTCGACCTGGCCGGGTTCGTCCTCAAGCGGCTCGACATGACCACGGTGTTCGGTGCGCAGGACGAGCCGGGCGTGCCCGCCTTCCACGAGGCAGTGCGCCTCATCGCCGAGGGGGCCATCGACATGGCCCCCTACGTCACCCACACCTTCCCGCTCCAACGCGTTGCCGAGGCCTTCGCCCTGGCCCACGAGCCCCGCGACGGGGCGCTCAAGGTTTCCCTCACCATCGACTGACG
>JAYNIL010000070.1:0-6099 GCA_038109085.1 Chloroflexota bacterium | reverse complement strand
AGCCAAGCCTGCACGTCCGCCACCAACCCTGCGCTCTCCCATGAGACGCCGGTCCCCAATGCGTCCACGGTGGCCGACCCGCTAGCGTTCGTCTCAAAGTCGCCCCCGGGCGCGCCCCAATGGGTGGTGAGGGTCGCGCGTGTCCACGTGGCGCCTGAGGGGTTGGATGCACCGCGCCCCTCGCTGTCGCCCGCGTTCTCGACGCCCTCGGACCAGGATGTCGTGACCCTGTGCAGGCCGTACGACAAGGGACCGGCCTGGGTTCGGTCCACGGTGAGCTCGAGCCGCACGCTTGTCACCGTGGCATCGGCGGGAATGGAGGAAAGGTCGAACCGGACCAGGGCCCGGCGCTCGTTCCCCTGGTTGGTGAACCCGGCGAACAGGTGCTCACCGGCGCCGTTGCCCAGGTTGCCCGACTCGCCGTACAGCGAGACGTCTGCGATGGGGAAGAGGGTCACGCTGTTCCCGGAGGGTGTGGGCGAGGGTCTCGCCGTGGGCGCCAGCGCGGGCGTGGCAGTGGGGGTGGGTGTTTGCGCGGGCAGGGGTGCCGGAGTGCTGATGGGGGTGGGAGTGGAGCCCCCCGCGAGGGTGGCGACAGGCATAGGGCTGGGCGTGGCGCCACCGGAGACAGGTGCGCGGGTTGGCATTGCGGTTGGTGCCGGGCCGGGGACCGCGCTGGTGGGCGTCGCGGCAGGCGCGGTTTCTCCGCAGGCGGCCAGGGTGAGCGAAGCGGTCAACAGCAGGACAACGGCGCTCGGTCGCATGGGGAACCCCCTACAGGTGCTATCCATAAGGCGCCGCGAACAGGCATCTGGAAGCAGGCGCTATACGAACAGCTCCTCCACCGTCCACAGCCGCTTGGTGAGTCCCTGCTCGTACAGGTACGTGGCGATGGCGCGAACCGATGCCCCATGGCTGTCCAGGCCGTGGTGCCGGGGAAATATGCCTAGCTTGCGCATGGCACCCACGTTGAGGCCCTGATGCTCGCCGGAGTCGGGCTCCTCTGCATCGTACAGGGCGCGCGCTTTCACACTGGCGGCCACTACCTCCTCAGCCAGGCCAGGGTTGGCGGCGTGCGATTCTTCCTTCATCACCAGCAGCGTGTTGATGGGCATGGCACCCGTGCGCGTGAAGTAGTCGGCGATCAGCGGGTTGGCGTCCTCTGTGAGGCGGCGCACCGTGGGGGCAAGCTCGGCGTTGCCGCCAGCCACCACCAGCGCGTCTATCTCACCTGCGGCCAGCGCGTCCTCCAGCTTCGCCCGCTTCTCGGAGGTGTAGCGCTTGGACCGGGGGTAGGGGATATCGCGCAGCGAATCAGCCTCTCCCTCCACCCAGGTGATGCACTCTGCCGAGACGTCGAACTGGTGCACCAGGATGCCCCGCAGCCACGCCGCCGGGTTGGAGGCGAAGCCCAGGGGCACGCCGATGCGCTTGCCCGCCAGGTCCTGGGGGGCGTTGATGCCTGCGCCGGTGTGCACGGTCACCCCGGTGAGTGGGTAGAACAGGTTGGGGAACACCGGCAGGCCAATGAGCCCAACGCCGTTATCCTTGGCGACGATGAAGTTGGTGATTGTGAGCTCACCCACATCGTACGGTCGCGTGGTCACCATGCTGGGGAAGATGGGCGCGGGGGCGAATCCGGGGGAGTAGACCTCCACGTCGAACCCTTCCACCTTCACTCGGCCCTGCACCAGGTACTTGGTCTCTAACCGGGTGCCCACCGCCATGGTCAGCTTCGCCATCAGGATCTCCTTGCTGTTCGGACAGGTCCTCTGGTACTGGCCATCGTCCTTCAGGTGGGGCGCGGCGCGGTAGCGGCCTTGAACGTGTAGCTGGTACCCGTCTCCGGGTTGTAGTAGTGGCGCTTCACTTTCTCCAGGTCCATGGAGGTGACGCGCACGTACACCGTCTCCTCCTCGGAGGAGCCCTTGGTGGAGTGGATCTCGCCGGGCAGGAAGTAGGCCACGTGGCCCGGTGCCTGGTAGTCAGAGCGGGTCACCTCCAGCGTGGGACGCGCCGATGGGTCGTCGGCGTAGCGCCACGCCATGCGGGTCTGCACATTGGAGCCGCGCTCCACGCCATATACTACGAAAGCCGGGCCGTGGTCGTGGGGGGCGGGCTTGGTGTCCGGACGCAGGGCGGGTTGGCGGTACGCCAGCACCATGAAACCGGGGTCGGGGTGGCCCGTGGACTCATCGGCGTGCATCACGTACACACCGTTGTCCGGGCCGAACTTCTCGGAGGTCTCTGGCCAGCCCGTGGCGATGATGCGGCGCATGCACTCGGCGATGGTCTGCGCCTGCTCGCGCGGGTCATCCGTGCCGCTGAAGGCACTCCGGATGTCCTCGATGAACTGTTCTTCCGTGTAACTGGCCATATGGACTCTCCTACAGATTCACGCCGTACTCGGTTGCCATCGCCTGAAAATCAGGCTCCTTCAGCAGGCAGAGCGTCCCGTTCTCGAACATCGTCCGCTCCCCGTCTAGTACCACCGTCTGGTCCGACAGGTAGGCGGAGAGGGTATTGGCCAGGCGGCCGATGTGCACGTGCATCGTTTTGGGCTCCGAGAGCTGCCCTGGCCGCTTCTCGGCACGCGGATGCATGCCGCCGTGCCAGGAGTCCACGATGAACGCCTTTTCGTTGCCCACCTTCGCTACATTGGCCGCCAGCAGCCCCTCGAGCTGCTCCTTGCTCCACACCGTTTGGGTGTCGCCGTCCTTCACGTTGGTGGGGGCTGCGCCCTTCCAGTCGAAGCCCGTGAGCATGTTGTCCTTGATGTTGAGCAGCAGTGGCGATGGGAACGGCTCCTTGGAGGCCAGGCCCGGATGGTCGAAGGCGATGGTGCCCTGCGCCTCCCCGGAGCCCACCGGCGCGTACACCTCACCGGGGAAGACGCGCTCCGTGCGGGAGAGCTCGGCGTCCTGGGCGAAGAAGGAGTCGGTCACCTCGGTTGGGCCGACGACCCGACCCGACAGGTCGGTGCCCGCCGGAGTGGTGATGCGGTAGGAGCGCGCCTGGGAGGTAACCTCCTCCACGCGCCCCGCCAGCGCCATCACCAGGCGCCAGTCGAAGCGTGCGTGCTCGGAGGCCATGCGCTCTGGCTGGCGCATCCGGTTGTTGATGCGCACGTGGGTGGCCTGGTCATGGGCCTTGAGATGCTCCAGCAGCACAACCCGGTTCACGTTGGCGTTCATCACCAACTTGTCGGTGGCCAGCACCGCCGCGCCCAACACGGGGGGCAGCTCCTTGCTTCCGCGCGCCAGCGGGTCTATCCACAGCGAGTAGGCCTTGGCACCCACGGAGGCGATGACTTCCTCCATCAGCGAGACCAAACCAGCGTCCACGCCGCCGTGCTCGTTGAGCAGCAGGATGGACTCCCCCGGCTCGGCGCTCAGGCAGTGGCGCACCAGGTTCTCCACACCGGCCCGCACCTGCGTAGGGTCAGCGTCCATAGGTCACCTCCAGGGACGATTGTACCGATTCTAGGCCGCGCCCCCTTCCCGCGCCACCCAGATGCGGCGTTGACCGGTCAGGCCCGCGTGCTATGCTCCCGCGCACACCGTCGGGGACAGGAGGCGCCAGTGGTCACGCCCAAGGCAGAGCTGTTCGACTGGAACGAACCGAAGGGCACCAACCGTGCCGGCTTCGGCAAGTGGAAGACGCCCAAGTCGCCCTATGACAACTTCATGGAGGCCCAGGGGATCCCCATCCACCGCGCCGTGGGCGTGCACAAGGTGCAGGATCTCCCGCTGTCCGACTGGAAGCGTCTGGGCGGTCGGGGCACCGGTATCCAGCTCCTGGGCACCGAGCACCTGTGGGGCATGTACGTGGTGGAGGTGCCCGCCGGTGGGGCGCTGAATCCGGAGAAGCATCTGTACGAGGAGATCTACTACGTGGT
Organism: Chloroflexota bacterium; assembly: GCA_038109085.1. Classification (GTDB taxonomy): domain Bacteria; phylum Chloroflexota; class Dehalococcoidia; order Lucifugimonadales; family Australimonadaceae; genus Australimonas. The sequence continues at coordinate 2,201 of JAYNIL010000070.1, read as the reverse complement.
GGAGGGGCGCGGGAGCACGGAGGTATGGCAGGACGGCGATAGCCGCAAGCTCACCTTCGAGTGGGGCAAGGGCTCACTGTTTGGCATCCCGCTGAACGCGATGCACCGGCTGGTGAACGCCACGAACTCCCCGGCGCTGCTGCTGGCCGCCACCACGGCGCCTAACATACTCAACCTGGTGCGGGACCCGGACTTCGTCCTCAACTGTCCGTACCCCTTCACCGAGCGCTTCGACCCGGACGCCGAGGACTACTTCAAGCCGGTGGAGGACATCTACGCCGACCCGGTACGCGGCCTGGCTATGCGGCGCACCAACGTCATCCCCGACATCATCGGCACTCACCTGCCGCGCGACAACCGCCGCTCGTTCTCCTACCGGCGCGTGGAGCCGCACATGGCGGGAGCGAACTTCTACATGAAAATCGGTGAATACGAGACGGGGCAGTACTCCAAGGCGCACAAGCACTCCTCGGGTGCCATCCTGGTGTGCATCCGTGGCAAGGGCTACTCCTACACCTGGCCGTCTACCATCGGCATGCACCCGTGGGAGGCTGGCAAGGGCGATATGGTCAAGCGCCAGGACTATGAGGAGGTGGGCATGATCTCCGCCGCCCCCATGTCGGGCGACTGGTTCCACCAGCACTTCGGCACCTCCCCCGACGGCATCCGCTTCCTCATCTTCGATGGCCCCTACGGGCCGGGCTTCCGCCGCGGCGGCGCGCCGGGCGATGAGGCAATGGACGCGGGCGCCATCAACACGCGGGATGGCGGTAACGCCATCTCCTACCCAGACGAGGACCCCGCCGTTCGTAAGGAGTACGAGCGCATGCTAGGCGCGGAGGGTCTCAAGAGCGGCATGCCGGAATGGGCCTACACCCACCACACGCCCCCTCCCGGTGCGGCGGAGATCGGCGGCGTTTAATCACCTACGCGAGGGCGGGCCAACGGCCCGCCCACGCCAAGCAAGTAGAGCACCATTGGCCTCGGGGTGGGGCGGACGGTCTTGGGGAAGGTGGGTCAGGGCCGCCCGCTGGTGCAACTCGTGAAGGAGATGCAGTCGTTCTTCCACGCGGGCGGCATCTCGATGAAGACCCGCGTGCTCTAGAAATAAATGAACGGACGCACGGACCGGAGCGAGCACTAGGCCGAGGTGGACTCGAGGGCTGCCTACGAGCGCATCGAACAGGTGATTGGAGAGAACTCCGCTGCCTACGAGGACGCTTTCGAGCTGCTTCCGCCGCTGATAGGTGGCGCTGAGGTGACGGCCTGGCGCATCCACTAGGCCAGCCTCGCCCAACCTGGTTTGCATTGAGGGCCCCCGCAGGCGCCGGAGCCCTTCTCTCACGTATTTTAGCGGGCCAGGCGGCGGAGCACGCCGGTGAGGGCGTCCACCCCGGCAACCAGCAGGAGGTACCAGGCGAGCACCAGGGCGACGTGGGTCATGTCGAAGCGGCTCATGGCCAGTCGCAGTTCCAGTCCCAGGCCGCCCGCGCCCACTAGCCCCACCACCACGCTGGCGCGCACCGCAACCTCCCACCGGTAGAGGGCGAAGGTAAGCAGACGCGGCAGCAGGCTGGGAACGATAGCGTAGGCCACCACTTGGGCCCTGCCCGCACCCGCCGTCCGGAGCGCGCGCACGGGGCCCTGATCGGCATCCTCGGCCAACTCCGCACCGATTTTGCCCAGTACGCCGCCGTTGTGCAGGCCCAGGGCGATGACACCCGGAACGATGCCCGGCGCGAAGACGAACACCGCCACCAGCGCCCACACCAGCTCCGGCACAGCTCGCAGCACCACCAACACTGCTCGCGCAAGCACGAAGATAAACCAGCGAGCGGGCCCCCCGCTGGCCCGGTGGGTGAGCGTGCGGGCGGCCAGGGGTAGCAGAGCCAGCGCCAGCGCCACGGCGATGCCCATGGCCAGGACGCTCATGGCCAGGGTGTCCAGCGCGATAACGCTGGTGCGGGCCCACTCACCCGCATCGGTGAAGGCGGGCGAACCGGCTGCGCCCCTGCTTAGCATGTCGCCCAGGAACGCTGTGAGTCTGCGGACAGTCTGCGCCGAGAGGAACGGGTGGGCCGGGATACCGTAGGAGAGGGCAACGGAAGCCCAGGCAGCGATGGTGAGTAGCGGCAGAGCCACGAGGCTCAAGCGAACCGGGCTGAGGCGCACACGGTTCATCGGGCCAGCTCCCGCCGCAC
>JAYNIL010000069.1:0-6148 GCA_038109085.1 Chloroflexota bacterium | reverse complement strand
GAGCGGAGCCCGAGCGGAGTCCTCTGTAACGAGGCTGCCGCAGGCAGCCGGACACCCTGCGTTGAACGCTCGCGGGTGCGCCCGTAGAATCGCGGTGCCGCCGTCCGGGGAGGGCGACTCAGGCGGCACAGGAGAGGGAGCGCATCATGGCGAGGACCAAGGCTTTCGTGCTGATCGAGACGGCGGTGGGCAAGACCAAGGATGTGGTGGCCGCTCTCCACGCGGTGAGCGGGGTGAGCTCGGTGGATGTGGTCACCGGCCCCTACGACATCATCACCGTGGTGGAGGCCAATGACCTGGCCTCGGTGGGCGATACCGTCACCTCCTCGGTCCACACCATCCCCGGCATCGTCCGCACGGTGACGTGCCTGGCCGTGGGCACCCCGGAGTAGCCGTGGCCACGGCGGACTGCATCTTCTGCCGCATCGGCCGGGGCGAGATTCCCGCCGACAAGCTGCACGACGACGGGACGGTGTTCGCGATCCGTGACATCAACCCCAAGGCCCCCACACACCTGCTGGTGATACCGCACGTGCACGTGAGCGCGTTGGCCGAGGAGAGCGAGGCGGCGCGCGCGGCCGCTGCGGCGTGCCTCGCGGCAGCGGGGCCCATCGCCGCCAGGGCGGGGGTTGGCTCCTACCGGTTGGTGGCCAACCAAGGCGCCGACGCAGGGCAAGAGGTACCGCACTTCCATCTGCACATCCTGGGCGGGCGGCGCCTGGGAGCCATGGGCTAGGCGCCCGTGGCGCTCGTTCTTCCCTCCACGTTGGCCCAGCGCCTGGCGGACCTGCCCGTGGGGCTGGCGGCCCACGTGGAGCGGGTACGGGGCATCGTCCGCGAGTTGGCCTCGGCCCACGGCCTCGACCCCGACGCTGCCGACCTGGCCGCCGCCGCCCACGACGTGGCGCGCCACATCCCCGGCCCCCAGCTGCTGGCAGAGGCCGCACGCCTGGGCATCAGGCCCAACACCGTGGAGCGCGCGGTGCCGGTGCTGCTGCACGGGCCGGTGGGCGCTGGCTGGCTGGCTGCCGAGGGCTCGCTCCCCGCGGGCGATGCGCTTGAGGGGGTGCGCTGGCACACCACGGCGCACCCGGAGTTGGCACCGCTGGGGCAGGTGCTGTTCATCGCCGACAAGCTGGACCCGCACAAGGCGCGCGCCTACCCCTTCCAGGACGGCGTGCGCGCGGCTGCGGCGCGCAGCCTCGATGACGGCGTGCGGGCCTTCCTGGACGGTGTGCTGCGCCAGCAGGTGGACCGTGGGGAACTGGTGCACCCGCTGGTGAGCGAGACGCGCAACGCCCTGCTGCTGGCCGCGCGCTGTTAGAGCGCGGACCGGCTAACTACGTTCGCTCGACCAAGGGGGACACACCCCCTGGGCGCCCTTCGGGCGCCGAACCCCATCTCCGCTCGCTGGCGCTCGCTCGATGGGGGGCCTTCGGCCCCAGTGCCCGATCCCTATGGGTCAAGCAGGATCCTTGGGTATGCCGCAGGACCTGCGAACCATTGCCCTACAGTGCCGCCAGCAGGTTGAGGGTGCGCTCACGGCTGGCAGCCGGGGCCGCGCCCGCCGGCATCACCGTGCAGATGACCTCCGCCACGCCCCCCTCGAACAGCTCGCGGATGCGCCCGGCCACCGTCTCCTCGTCGCCCGATGCCACCGTGGCATCCACCATGCCCTGACTCCATGTCTGCGTCTGTGCGGCCTCGGGGAAGCCGGACGCGGCGAACATGGCCTGGTAGAAGGGCAGGCGCGGGTAGGAGACCAGCTGCTCGCGTGCGGCCTCCAGCACCTGCGCAGCATCATCGTGGACGCACACGGGCAGGTGGGCGATGAGGGGTGGTGCGGTGCGCCCCGCGTCCGCCGCGCCGCGCTGGAGGGCGGGCAAGGCGTTGTTGAGCAGGAAGTTGCCCGGCGTGACCCAGGAGATGGCCCCATCGGCCACCTCGCCGCACACCTCGTAGGAGCGCTCCCGCAGCGCCGCAGCCATGATGGGCACCGGCGCGGGCCCCGCCTCCAGGCGGGAGCGTGAGCGCAGGAAATCGCCGGTGAAGTCCACCGCGCCCTCGGTGAGCAGGGTGCGAGCGATGGTCAGGTATTCGCGCAGGTGAGTGAGCGGCTTGCGGAAGTCGGCCCCGAAGACGCTGGTCATCGCGCCACTGTGGGACGGCCCCACGCCCACCCGCAGCCGGTTCGGGGCCAGCTGGTGGATGGAGAGCGCCTGCTGCACCAGGGCCACGGGGTGGCGCGGCCAGGTGGGGGTGATGGAGGAACCCAGAAGGATGCCCTCCGTGGACACGGCGGCGGCGGCCAGGGTGGTGAGGCCGTCGGGCCGGGGGCTGCCGGTGGTGAGCCACGCGGCGGCGATACCCCGGCGCTCGTAGTCCTGGATCAGCGCCACGCTCTCGCGGGCGGTGGGTGCGTTGGCGACCACGCCGATGATGCCTTGGGCCATGTCCACGCTCCTGCTGGGTGTTGCGCGTAGTGTACCCAGATTTGTCACTGCCCCGGCCCCTTCCCCAACAAGCCCACCGGCAGGTGGGCGCAGACGGGAGTAGGCCCTTCAGGGCCGAAGGGGGAGTCCCCCTTCCATCGAGCGAGCGTAGCAAGCGGGGAGCACCCGCCCGCAGGCGGGCCTTCGCGCATCCCGACTTAGCCTCTTATTGAGACTGAGTCTTGACTAACGAGCGCGTGTATCCCTAGCCTGGAGGGGATGAGCACCCACGTCCATAACCAGACGCTCGACCTGGCCGCGACGCTGGAGCGTCTGGGCGCGCGCATGACGGCCCCGCGCCGGCGTCTGGCCGCGTTGATGGAGCGTTGGGACGGGGCCTTCAGCCCCGAGGAACTGACGGCAGCGCTGCCGGACGTGGGACGCGCCACGGTGTACCGCACCGTGAAGCTGCTCACCGAGGCGGGGACGCTCTGCCGCACCGCGCTGCCCGACGGCACCCCGCGCTATTCGGTGGACCAGCCGCACCACCACCACCATCTGGTGTGCGTGGCGTGTGGGCGCGTGGAGCCCTTCGACGACCCCGCCCTGGAGCGCGCGGTACGCAACACCGCCGCGGGCGCGCGGGGGCGGCTTGTGGGGCACCGGGTGGAGCTGTACCACCGGTGCGAGCGGTGCGCGGAGGGCGCCTGGTGAGGTACGCGCTCCTGCCCCTTCTGGCGCTGGCCCTCGCGGCCTGCGGCGGCGCTACGGCGCCCGCCGCGGGCACCCTTGCCGTCGCCGCCTCCATCTACCCCGCTGCGTACCTGGCCGAGCGGGTGGGGGGCGATGCCGTGATGGTCACGCGGCTGGTGCCCGACGGGGCCGAGGCGCACGATTACGAGCCCTCGCCCTCCGACCTGCGCGCCCTGGCCGGTGCCAGCCTGCTGGTGCTCAACGGGCTGGGGCTGGAGCCGTGGGTGGAGCGCGCCCAGGCATCATTGGGCGCGGACGCGCCGGTTAGCGTGACGTTGGCCGGGGACGCGGCGAGCGATGACTCCCATGTTTGGCTCGACCCGTTGACGGTGCAAGCCATGACGGAGCGTCTGCGCGTAGCGTTCGCCGCCGCCGCCCCGGAGCACGCGGACGCCTTCGCCGCCAACGCGGCGGCGCTGGTGGCGGACCTGGACGTGCTGCACGCCGAGTTCACGGGGGGCCTCGCCTCCTGCCGCCTGCGGGTCTTCGTCACCTCCCATGCGGCCTACGGGCACCTGGCGGCGCGCTATGGACTGGAGCAGCAGGCCATCGCGGGGCTCACGCCCGAGGCCGAGCCCTCCCCGGCGCGCCTGGCTGAGCTGACGGACATGATGCGCGAGCAGGGCATCGGACTGGTGCTGGTGGAGCCGCTCCACGAAGGCGGCGCGGCCGACGTGCTGGCGGCGGAGGTGGGCGCCTCGCTGCGCGCGGTGCATCCCCTGGAGAGCGTGATCGAGCCGGAGCGGACGGCCTTCGGCGACTACCTGGGGATGATGCGCGATAACCTGGCGGCGCTGCGCGAAGCGCTGGAGTGTGCATGAGCGAGCCGGTGCTGGAGATGACGAACGTCACCTTCGCCTACGGGGAGCTCCCGGCGGTGGAGGACGTCTCGCTGCGCATCGAACGGGGAGAGTTCGCCGCCATCGTCGGCCCCAACGGCTCCGGCAAGTCCACCCTCATCAGGCTGGCGCTGGGCCTTCTGCGCCCCCAGGCGGGCAGCGTGCGCCTGCTGGGCAGCCCGGTGGAGCGCTTTCGGGAGTGGACGCGGGTGGGCTACGTGCCCCAGCTCTCCTCCGGGGTGACGGGCCGCTTCCCCATCACCGTGGTCGAGGTGGTGGCCCACGGGCGTTACACCGGCTTCGACCCCCTGGCCATCCTGCGGCGCACCGGGGGTCAGGAGGTGCGCGAGGCGCTGGAGGCGGTGGGCGCGGCGCACCTGGCGGGGCGGCGCATCGGCGAGCTGTCCGTGGGCCAGCAGCAGCGGGTGCTGGTGGCGCGCGGGTTGGTGCGCTGGCCCGACCTGCTGGTGCTGGACGAGCCCATCGCGGGGCTCGACGTGGGTGGCGAGGAACGCATCTACGGGCTGCTGCGTCGCCTGAACCGTGAGCGAGGCATGTCCATCCTCATGGTCACCCACGACATCGGTACGGTGCTTCGGGAGGCGAGCACCGTGGCCTGCATCAACAGGACGGTCTCCTTCCACGGCGCCCCCCACGACCTCACCCAGGCGGAGCTGGCATCCCTCTACGGGTTCCCCGTGGAGGTGCTGCTGCACGACGCCCTCCACGAGCACCGCTGATGGAGAACCTGTTCGCCTACTCCTTCATGGTGCGCGCGCTGGCCGGCGCGGGGCTGGTGGGACTCACCGCCCCGGTGCTGGGCCTGTTCCTGGTGCTGCGGCGCTTCTCGCTCATCGCCGACACCCTCTCCCACGTGGCGCTCATGGGCGTGGCCATCGGCGTCGTCACCGGCATCCAGCCGACCCTGGCGACCTTCGCCGCCGTGACGGCGGGCGCGGTGGTCATCGAGATGCTGCGCGCGCGCGGGCGCCTACCGGGCGATGTGGTGCTGGCTGTGGTGCTCTACTCCACGCTGGCGGTGGCGGTGACGGTTATCTCCACTGCGCGCGGGTTCAGCGTTGACCTGCTGGCCTTCCTGTTCGGCAACGTCCTGTCCATCACCGCGGCCGAGGTGGCCTGGCTCGGCGTGCTGGCGGCGCTGGTGCTGCTGGCCGTGGGCGCCTTCTTCACGGAGCTGGCGCAATCAGCCTTCGATGAGGATCTGGCCCGTGCCTCCGGCGTGCGCGTGGGGCTGGTGAACCTGGGCCTGGCCGTGCTCACGGGCGCGGCCATCACCCTGTCGGTGCGGGTGGTGGGCGTGCTGTTGGTGGGCGCGCTCATGGTGGTGCCGGTGCTGGCGGGGGGGCTGCTGGCGCGCTCGCTGCGCGGTGCCCTTGCTACCGGGATGGGCCTGGGCGTGGCCGCCGCTGGCGCGGGCATCACCCTCGCCTTCTACGCCGACCTGCCCGCGGGCGCGGCAATCGTCCTGTGTGCCGTGGCGCTGCTGCTCATCGCGGCGCTGGTTGCCGGGGCGCGCCGCACCCGCAGGGCATAGCCCCGACATGCTAGCCTGCCGCGCATGAGGGCGCGCTTCTCCTACGGTTGGGTGGTGGTGGGGGCGCTGGCGCTCTTCTCCGCCGTCTCCGTGGGCATGGGGGGCGCCAACACCGCCCTGTTCATCCGCCCCGCGGGGGAGGACACGGGCTGGAGCGCGGGCCTGTTCGGCTGGGCCCAGTTCGCGCGTCTGGCGGCCATGCTTGCAGGCGGGCCGCTCATAGGCTGGGTCATCGACCGGCGCGGGGCGCGATTGCCCGTCCTGGCCGCCTTGGGCGTTGGCGCCGCGGCCCTGGTGGCGCTCTCGCGGGTCGAGGCCCCCTGGATGCTGGTGGCCCTGTTCGTCCTCATGGGCCTGGCGGGTATGGGGCGCGCCACTGACCTGTTCGTTACGGCGCCCGTGGCCTCCTGGTTCCCCCGCGGGCGGGGGCTGGCCCTGGGCGTTGCGTTGGCGGGCACCCCCGCAGGAGTGGCGCTCTTCTTCCCCCTGACCCAGTGGCTCATCGACGGCTTTGGGTGGCGCACTGCCCTGATGACCCTGGGCGTGGGCGGTTTCGCCCTGGCCGCACC
>JAYNIL010000068.1:0-6296 GCA_038109085.1 Chloroflexota bacterium | reverse complement strand
TACCCCGTGCAGGAGAGTGCTGGACTGCTCTTCGCGTACATGGGCCCCCAGCCCGCTCCCCTGCTGCCCCAGTGGGACCAACTCACCTGGGACAACGTGGTGCGGGACATCTGCCTCACCAACCTGCCCTGTAACTGGCTCCAGTGCCAGGAGAACTCCCTGGACGGCGTGCACTCCGAATGGCTCCACGGTTACTACGGCAACTGGCTGCACACTGGGCAGGCCGCCCGGCCCAAGGGCCAAGGCACCACGATCAAGCTGGGGTTCGACGCCTTCGAGTACGGCATCATAAAGCGCCGTCTCCAGCAGGGCTTCTCGGAGGACGGCGATGACTGGGTGGTGGGCCACCCTGTGATGTTCCCCAATATCCTCTCGGTAGGCAACGAGACGCGCTCCATCACCCAGTGGCGCGTGCCCATGGACGATGAGAACACATTGCACATCTCGCTCTACACTTTCCGGCCCGCGCCCGGCACCCGGGCGCCGCAGCAGGATGTTCCCGCGTGGCGCTATGTGCCGCTCACTGAGCCCGACGGGCGCTACTTCACCGGCATCCTGTTCAACCAGGACTTCATGGCTTGGAGCACCCAGGGACGGGTGGCCGACCGCACGATCGAGATGCTGGGCCGCTCTGACGTGGGCATCATCATGTTCCGTCGCATGCTGGCCCAGCAGTTGGACGTGGTTGCCGATGGTGGCGAGCCTATGAATGTGTTCCGTGACCCCGCCGAGGCCGCGCGCATCGTGCTGCCCCTAGAGAAGGTGAAGCACGGCGTTCTGGCCGACGGGAAGTACCGGCCCATGGAGGCGGGGCCTTCCGCCGCCCACGATCTCATCGAGCAGACCCTCGCCACGTGGACCGCGGTCTACGCGGGCAAAGAGGGCGCACAGGGGTTCTTCTAGAAATGAGCATCGCCTCCCGCACCCGCATCGGCATCTCCTCTCCCCACATCTTCCCGGACGGTGCGGTGGACATGGCGCTGGTCCGCCGGTACGCCGCCCGTGCGGAGGAGCTGGGTTACGCCAGCCTCTGGACGCAGGAGCGCGTCACCGGAACGCCGGTGGTGCTGGACCCCATCCCGTTCCTCTCCTACCTAGCGGGGCAGACCACCAAGGCGCGCATCGGCGTCTCGGTGCTGGTGCTGGCGCGCCATAACGTGGTGCACCTGGCCAAGCACTTGGCATCCCTCGACCAGATGTCCGGTGGGCGGCTCATCGTGGGGCTGGGGCTGGGCGCCAACGCGGCGGACCTGGCCACCTACGGCGTGCCGCCGGAGCGCCGCGTGCTGCGCTTCAACGAGTCCATCGCCGCCCTGCGCTCCCTCTGGACGGAGAGCCCGGCCAGGTTCGCGGGTGAGCTCATCAGCGTGAAGGGCGCCAACATCGAGCCCAAGCCCGCCCAGCGCCCGCTGCCCATCTGGTTCGGTGCCAACGCCGAGGCCGCCGTGGAACGAGCCGTGCGCCACGGCAACGGCTGGACGGGGGCGGGTTCGTCGCTGCGTGAGGTGTTTCCCCAGCGACTCGCATTGGCCAAGCGTCTGCGCCAGGAGGCGGGCAAGAGCAAGGAAAACTTCCCCCTCTCCAAGCGCGTGTACCTGGCGCTGGACGAGAACGAATCGCGAGCCCGCGAGCGGCTCACCGACTGGTTCGGCTACTACTACGGCAACCGCGAGCTGATGGATAAAGTGGCCGTGTACGGTGCCCCCGCCCGCGTGCAGGAGCAGCTGGAGGCCTGGTCCGAGGCCGGGGTGGACGAGTTCATCCTCAACCCCGTGTACGACCAGGAGCAGCACTTGGAACGGCTGGCGAAGCTCACGGGCTTGGTGTAGGCGCCCTGCCGATTGACGCCCCGTTCCACCCGGCCTAGCATCGCCCCGCCGCCCACAGGCGCGCGAGGAGGCGATCATGGCCCAGTTGGTATTGGGCATCGGCAGCTCCCACGGCCCCACCCTCCAGACCCCGCCGGAGGGGTGGCCGCGCCTGGGAGTGGCCGACACAAAGGACCCCCGCTTCAACTTCAACGAGCTGGCCGCCAGGGCCAAGCCAGACATTGCCGACGAGATCACCCCCGAAGTCATGCACGAGCGTCACGCCCGCAACCAGGCGGGGCTGGCCGCGCTGGTGCAACGCTTCCAGGACGCGCATCTTGACGCCGTGGTGGTGATCTCCAACCCCCACCGCATCTTCAACGACGACGCCCACCCGGTGCTGGGCGTCTACCGGGGCGATGACCTGCCGGTGCAGCTCAAGAAGCCGGTGTTCGACCCCAACGACCGGTTCGCCTCGCTGCGCGCCCAGAGCCTGGGCGACGAAGAGATGAAGCGCTTCCCCGCACAGCCCCAGTTGGCCACGCACCTGCTGACCAACCTGATAAACGCCGACTTCGACGTGGCCTCGGTGGAGCGCATCCGTGAGGGCAACACCCTGGACGATGCATTCGCCTTCCTATACGAGCGCTTCGCCCCCGGGGGGACCGTCCCCGCCGTACCCTTCTTCCTCTCGCGCTACCGCCCCTACCAGCCGCGTGCCCGGCGCGCCTACGCCCTGGGCCAAGCGCTCGGGGAGGCCATCGCCTCGTGGGATGCGGACGCACGCGTGGGCGTGCTGGCGTCGGGGGGCCTGAGCCACCAGGTGCTGGACGAGGAGCTGGACCGGGCGGTCATCGCGGCGCTTGAGACGGGCGATGCCGAGGCGCTGCGCGCCCTGGACAGCGAACGGCTCAACATCGGCCCCGGCACCCCGGAGATCCTCAATTGGGTCGCCGTGGCAGGGGCGATGGCCCCCTCCACCATGCGCTTGGTGGACTACATCCCGTGCTACCGCTCCTTGGCGGGGACGGGCCACGGCATCACCTTCGGCTACTGGGAGGCCTAGAGCACACGCAGATACTGGGACGCAGCGGACACAAGGACACGGCCCGCTTCTTCACCACTGAGGTGACCGTGTGCCCGCAGTGCGTGGAGATGCGGGAAAAGTGGGTGCACCTGCGCCGCTGCATGGTGTTCGGACAGGTGGGCTGCTGCAACGACTCCAAAAACAAGCATGCCTCCGCGCACTTCCGGGCCGACGGGCACGCGCTGATGCGCTCCATCGAGCCGGGTGAGGACTGGAGCTTCTGCTATTTGGACGGCAAGTTCATCAAGATCGCTGACTGAGCGGCCCCTAGCGGCCGCAAAGGAGGACCCATGGCGGACAAGCGCAAGCTGGGCATGGCGATGGTGGGCATCGGGGTCGGCGGCACGGAGATGCTGCCCGCCTTCGAGCAGATGGAGGAGATAGACCTGGTGGCGGGGGTGGACATCAACCCCCTCACCCGCGAGCGCTTCCAGGCCCGCTACGAGGCCAAGGCGTACGAGAGCCTGGAGGAGGCGTGTAAGGACCCGGATATCGAGGCGGTCTGGATATCCACCCCCAACCGCTTCCACGCCCCCATGACCATCTACGCCCTGGAGCACGGTAAGCACGTGGTGGTGGAGAAGCCCATGGCCCTCTCCCTGGTGGAGGCCCAGGCCATGTGCGATGCAGCCAAGCGCACGGGCAACATCCTCATCGCCGGGCACACCCGCTCCTTCATCCCTCCCTTCCGCAAGATGTACTCCATCATCCAGTCTGGTCAGTTGGGCAAGGTGCGGGCCATCAACTTCGTGGCCTTCACCGACTGGCTCCTGCGCCCCCGAGTAAAGGAAGAGCTGGACATGGCCCAGGGCGGTGGGCTGGTGATGCGTCAGGCGCCGCACCAGGTGGACACAGTGCGCCTCTTAGGCGGCGGCATGGTGAAGAACGTGCGGGGGTTGGTGGGCCAGTGGATGCCCGAGCGCCCCATACCCGGCTACTACTCGGCCATGATGGAGTTCGAGAACGGCGCCTACTCCACCATCACCCACAACGCGCATGGCTACTTCATGGGCGCGCAGATGGTGCCCTGGGGGCACGACCGGCAGCGCTACGACGAGCCGGAGCGCATCAAGGTGCGCGATGGGATGATGGCCGGTACCCGCGATGACGAGTCCGACAAGCAGGACATTCGCATCGGCGGTGCGCGCGAGGTGGAGATCTTCTCCCGCGAGGGCGTGAACCGCCAGCAGGGCGGCGAGCCATGGGTGCCCGCCGAGCCCGGCTTCGTGGTCGTCTCCTGCGAGCGCGGTGACATCACCCGCTCTCCATACGGCATCTTCATCTACGACAACAAGGGCCACCACGAGATCGAGCTCAAGCCGCCGGGAGGCTGGGCCATGAATCGGCGTGCCGAGATGCAGGAGATGTATGACGCGGTGGTGCACGGCGCGCCCGTCTACCACACCCCCGAATGGGGCATGGCAACGCTGGAGGTGACCCTCGCCATCACGGATTCGTCCAAGACCGGCAAGCTCATAGAACTGCGCCACCAGGTGCCCGTGGCGCCGGACTACGGCGATGCCAAGATCTTCGGCGTGCCCCCGACCCAGGCTGGCGTGCTCAAGGCCTGAGACCCAACTCACCGGATGAGATGAAAAGAGAGAGCGGGCGGTGCCCGCTCTCTCTTTCATTTCCCCATTGATTCCCTGCTCGCCAACTCCACCGAATCCCTGTATCACTCCCCTGTGGTGAGGCCACGGAATCCTTATATATTACATGCTTTATGTATCGCTCTTTATACAGCACGTGTTTCGTGATGTGATTCACTAAACGATTTTCCTTGCCGACTTGCATCCAGGTGTGATAAAACCCGCCGACACCAGCGGATTCCCGCTGGACACACCGGGAGGTGACCCATGCGAGTCCGCAAGTCCCTTGGCTTGGCGCTGCTGACGCTAGCGCTGGCCGGCCTGTTGGCGGCCTGTGGTGGCGAAACGCCCACCGCGACCCCTACTGCTACCCCCAAGCCCGCTGACAACGGCGGTACCACGGCGGCCACGCCGACCCCCGAGCCGGCCTTCGACCTGGCGGCCCAATTCAAGGGCAAGACCATCCGCATCATGGCCAACTCCAACCCCGGTGGCGGCACCGACGCCCAGGGGCGATTCATGGCCACGTTCCTGAGCCAGTACATCCCGGGCAACCCCCGGTTCATCGTGTCCAACAACGGCAACAAGGACGGCGAGTACGACTACGCCGCCACCCGCGCGCCGAAGGACGGCACCTACTGGTCCTGGACGTCCACACCTGAGCTGGAGCGTGGCCACCGTGATGGTGCGGTGAAGCGTTCCGAGTTCCGGTTCCTCTGGACCCAGGCCCCGCGCAACGTCCAGACGTTGACCTACGGCTCCAAGTACGACTGCGCCTGGGATGCCTCCGGCTCCAGCGAGGCGTTCTTCTCCTTCGCGGACGAGATCGCCGACGTTGAGGCGGGCGGCGCGACCATCCTGGCCAACGTGACCTACATGGAGGACCTGCGGGTTCCCATCATCTACAAGGCGGTTGCCTCGGCGACCACCGCCGACGTGCTGCTGATGTGGGAGCGCGGCGACATCAACTCCACGTCCCGCAACTCCCTTTGGTACCAGTTGCCCACGACCCGGACTGGCTGGGTGGCCGATGGCACCGTCCGGATGGTGGCCGACATGGGCTTCACTCCGGCACAGCCCAATGCCGAGTCCGACCCGCACTGCGGCCAGGTGCGTGACAAAATGACCGCCGAGGGCATCGAGAAGCTCAACGGCTTCTTCAACCCTTCCACCTACGTGGGTAAGTCGCTCTGGCTGCCCCCGGGTGTCGACGAGGAGCTGTGGGTTGCCCTTGGGGAGACCCTCAAGGCCACCTTCAGCAACCCCGAGGTGGCGAAGAAGATGGAGGACTTCACCGGCCAGGCGATGAACGAGCAGATGTACTACAAGGAGGGTCAGGAGCTGACGGTCATCACTGACCCCGCCTACGCGAAGGCCATCTCCCTCATCGACGCCGAATCCGCCCGCATCCGCGAGAAGTACTTCGGCCTCTAGTCCGCACGCAACCGGCAGGGGGGAGGCTCCGGCCTCCCCCCTGCTCATGCGGCGCCACAGCGCCCCTCGTGGGGAGGGGAGTAGCACCGTTCCTCCCGCTGCTCTCTTCCCCCTCCCTCTTCTGAAACACGCGTTTCGTCACTCACGCACCCCGTTCATGGCGGGGTGCAATTGTGTGCGCGCCCCCGATGTGCTAAACACAGCGCGCCCCCGCACAGAGATGAGGGCTTCGCGTTCGCGCTGCACATAGGAGGTGGGCCATGCTCTCAGCAGAAGTGAACGACCGCTACACCCGTGTCGGCCCCGGCACACCCACCGGCGAACTGATGCGCCGCTACTGGCACCCCGTGGCCGCCGTCTCACAGATGAACGACATCT
>JAYNIL010000067.1:0-6301 GCA_038109085.1 Chloroflexota bacterium | reverse complement strand
GCCGTGGACCGCCCTGGCGCGGGTGCTGCGGCGCGCCGAGGCGCGGGGCGAGGTGCGTGGCGGGCGGTTCGTCGCCGGGCTGGTGGGCGAGCAGTTCGCCCTGCCGGAGGCGGTGGACGCGCTGCGCAACGCCGCACGGCGTGAGCCCGATGGCGTGCTAGTGCGCGTGAGCGCCACCGACCCGCTGAACCTGGTGGGGGTGCTCACGGCGGGGACACGCATCCCCGCCGTCGCCGGCAACGAGGTGCTCTACCTTGACGGAGTGCCCGTCGCGGCGCCGGTGGAGGCGGGGGCAAGCGCGTAGGGCGCCGAACCTACTCCTTGGCCTTCTCGTCCGTCTTGGGCTTGGCCGTCTTGGGTTTGGCCGGACGGCGCGGGCGCTTCGCCGCGGGCTTGGCCGCGCCGTCCTTGGCGCCCTCCTCGCCCTTCCCGGTGCGAGATGCCGCGGCCCCGCGCACCCGCTCAGTGGTGTTGTGGGACTTCTGGGCGGCGTGGGCCCCCACCTCGGCCTTCTTACGCATGCCGGGCAGCTGCTTGGGCACGCGCTCGGCGCCCTTGACGAGACAGCGCCACGTTTGCCCCAGCCAGCGTTGCATCGCCGTGAGTCGCTTGTTCATACCGACCTCCTGCCGGGTAGGTGGTCCGTACTCAACGACGAGATGCTACCGCCCCATACGAGGGGCCATGATGGCTGCTGAGCACGCCGGTGCGTCACCTGCCCGAAAGGACGGGTAAGTCCCGCAGGGTGAAGCGCAGAAGCACTGCGCGCTGCGGGTCGTAGGGCAGGAGCCAGCGCCGCAGCGCATCGCGCCGGGCCAGCCCCGCGCCTATCGCCGCAGCGTCCTGCGCCTCTACGCTGATCGTGGCCTCGCGCTCGCGTCCGCGGAGCAGCAGGTGGCCCTCCCCGCCCGTGGTCAGGTTGCGCCACCAGGGTCGGTTGCGGGAGAGGCATACCTCCACTGTCTGCGTGCCGTCCCGATCGCGCAGTAGCCGGTAGGACGTGGGGATGGCGTAGGTGCGACCGGTGCGCCGCCCCGTGACGTGCAGCTCCACCACCCACCAGGAGGCGATGGCGTGAGCGCGCGAGCGCAGCAGCGCGCGTACCAGCACGTTCAGTGGGCGGTAGGCCCAGGGCACGAACCGGTCGGCGTACCACTGGGTGAGCGCGTAGCGCACCCCCATGTTGGCTACAGCGCCGGTCGGCGCGTGTGCCAGGGCGTCGCCTGCTCGTAGGCGTGGGCCGCCCGCAGCACCAGCGTGTCGTCGAACCGGCGGCCCACCAACTGCAGGCCGATGGGCAGCTCCGCGCTAGAGAAGCCGCAGGGCACCGAGCACGCGGGCAGCCCGTTGGGGTTGAACAGGCGCGTGAGGCGCACGATCTCCCGCGTGGTCACGGGGCCCTCGGTCGAATCCACGGCGCTGGCGCCAAAGGGGGGCGCGGCCAGAGGTGTGGTGGGGGTGGCCAGCAGGTCGAACCGCTTGAACGCGGCTGCCCAGTTCCTCTCCATCCAAGAGCGCACCCGCTGTGCCTGCACGTAGGCGTGGGCGGGCAGGAACAACCCAGTCTCGATGCGGCGGCGCACGCCGGGTTGGAACATCTCCGGGTGCTGGCGGATGCGCTCGCGGTGGTAGGCCGTGGCCTCGGCCAGGGTGATGGTGACCTGGGCGGCGGATATCTCGTCCAGCCCCGGTATCTCCACCCACTCCACATGTGCCCCCTCCCCTTCCAGCACGGCGAGGGCCGCCTCGAAGGCCGAACGCACCTCAGGGTGCGTCGAGGCCCACACGTGGTTGGACGGCACGCCGACGCGCACCCCCTTAACCCCGCCCGCCAGCGCGGCGGCGTAGTCCACACGCGGTACGTCGGCGGAGGCGGGGTCCAGCGGGTCGTGGCCCGCGATGGCGTTCAGCGTTAGCGCCGCGTCCTCCACGGTGCGGGTCAGCGGGCCCACGTGGTCCTGGCTCCAGGAGAGGGGCGATGCGCCGTGGCGGCTCACCAGCCCGTAGGTGGGCTTGTGCCCCACCAGCCCGCACAGGGAGGCCGGGCCCCGGATGCTCCCTGCCGTGTCCGACCCCAGCGCCATGGCCGCTTCGCCGGAGGCTACCGCCGCCGCTGAGCCCGACGATGAGCCCCCGGTGATGCATCCCGTGTCCCACGGGTTGCGGGGTGGCCCGTACGCCTCGTTGTGCTCCGTGCCGCCGTACGCGTACTCCACCATGTTGGTCTTGCCCAGGCTCACCGCGCCCGCCTCGGTCAGCAGGCGCACCACCGTCGCGTCCTCGTCCGGCACGAAATTGCCCGTCACCGTGGAACCGGAGGTGGTGCGCACGCCCTTGGTCCAGTACAGATCCTTGAAGGCGATGGGTACCCCGTGCAGCGGGCCGCGATAGCCGCCCTTGGCGATGTCGGCCTCCGCCTGCTTGGCCGCGGCGCGTGCCGAGTCGAAGGTACGGGTGATGAAGGCGTTGAGCACCGGCTCCAGCGCCTCGATGCGCGCGATGTGCGCCTCAACCACCTCCACCGGGGAGACCTGCTTGGCCCTGATGAGCCCAGCGATTCTCGCCATCGTGCCCTGGGTGAGCGATGCGTCAGCCACGTCTACGCCCCATGTCCGGGAGCGGGCGCGGGCTCCGTCTCGCCGTTGGCCACCGCCTCGATGAGGGGCAGGCGCGCCAGCATCCCCACCACATCGGGGTACAGCTCGTCCAGGTGCGGGTCGTTGGGCTGGAAACCGGCCTGTGCGGCCAGGACGGTGAATTCTTCGCGGGACAGCTCAGGCATCAGTGGGCTCCTTCCCCGTTCAGGCCGTGGCCTTCTTCCGTCCTCTGGTCTTCGGCTCGGTGGGTGCGCCGTCCGCTCCTGCTCCGTTGAGCGTGCCCGCGGCCTCCAACAGCGGGCGCAGGTAGCGGCCCGTCTGCGAGTCGGGGTGGGCGGCGATGTGCTCCGGGGTGCCCGCGGCGACTACGTTCCCGCCACGGGTGCCCGCGCCCGGGCCCATGTCGATGAGCCAGTCGGCGTTCTTGATGAGGTCCAGGTGGTGCTCGATGAGCAGCACGCTGTTGCCGCCGTCTACCAGCCGGTGGAGCACCCGCAGCAGGTGGGCGGAGTCATCGAAGGAGAGGCCCGTGGTCGGCTCGTCCAATATGTAGAGGGTGCGCCCGGTGGCCCGGCGCGAGAGCTCCGTGGCCAGCTTCACGCGCTGCGCCTCGCCGCCGGAGAGGGTGGTGGCGGGCTGGCCCAGGCGGATGTACCCCAGGCCCACGTCCTCCAGCGTCTTGAGGGTGCGCTTGATGCGCGGCACGTTCTCGAATAGGACGTGCGCCTCGGTGACGGTCATGGCCAGCACGTCGGCGATGGACGCGTCCTTGAACCGTATCTCCAGGGCGTCCTCGTGGTAGCGGCGCCCGTGGCACACCTCGCAGGGCACGGTCACGTCGGGCAGGAACTGCATCTGTATCTGCACATAGCCATCGCCCGAGCATGCCTCGCAGCGGCCGCCCTTGACGTTGAAGGAGAAGCGGCCCGGCGCGTACCCGCGCGCTCGCGCCTCCGGCATGGAGGCGAACAGCTCGCGTATGGGCGTGAAGCAGCCCGTGTAGGTGGCGGGGTTCGACCGTGGCGTGCGCCCGATGGGCGACTGGTCGATGTTCACCACCTTGTCGATGTGCTCCAGCCCCTCCACCCCGTCCGAGACGCCGGGGCGCTCCTTGGCCTTGTAGAGGCGCTGGGCCAGCCATCGGTGGAGCACGTCGAACACCAGGGTGGACTTGCCGCTCCCGGACACGCCCGTCACGCACGAGAGCACGCCCAGGGGGAACTCGGCGGTGACCCCGCGCAGGTTGTTCTCCCGCGCGTTGCGGACGATGAGCTTCTTACCGTTGCCGGTGCGCCGGGTGGGCGGCACGGGGATGGACTTGCGGCCAGACAGATAGGCGCCGGTGGTGGACTCGGGCGCTTCCTCGATGTCCGTGATGGTGCCCTGCCCCACGATGCGCCCGCCGAACTCGCCCGCGCCGGGGCCCAGGTCCACCAGGTGGTCGGCGGCGCGCATCACCGCCTCGTCGTGCTCGACGATGATGACGGTGTTGCCCAAATCACGCATGCCCTTGAGGGTGCGGATGAGCCGCTCGTTGTCAACGGCGTGCAGCCCCACGGACGGCTCGTCGCACACGTACAGCACGCCCATGAGGCCGGAGCCTATCTGCGTGGCCAGGCGGATGCGCTGCGCCTCCCCGCCCGACAGCGTGCCCGCCGTGCGAGAGAGGGTGAGGTAGTCGAGGCCGATGTCCAGCAGGAAGCCCAGGCGCGAGGCGATCTCCTTGAGCACCTGGGTGGCGATGGCCGCCTCACGGGCCGACAGGCCCGGGGCATCGCGGCTGGCGGGCCAGCGGGGGGATACCGGCGGCATCTCGCCACGGCCCTGCAGGGCCGCGACCCAGGCGGCGGCGTCGGCCACCGACAGGTCGGTCATCTGGGCGATGGAGCGGTCGGCGATGGTGACGGCCAGTGCCTCCGGGCGCAGGCGCGCCCCGCCGCACGCCTCGCACGGCAGCGCGGTCATGTAGCGCTCTACCTCGCCCCGCACGTAGTCAGAGGTGGTGTCCCGGTAGCGGCGCTCTAGGTTGGGGATGACCCCCTCGAAGGCCGAGTCCCACGCGAACTCGCGGCCCCGGTGGGAGCGGTGGGTCACCTTCACCTTGCGTCCCTTGAGCCCGTACAGCACTACCTGCCGCACGGCCTCCGGCAGCTCGCGCCACGGCGTATCGGCGCTGACGCCCTGGTCTGCCGCGAGGCCGCGCAGCACCGAGTAGTACCAGTTGGTGGCCGTGCCGGCGCGGGCCCACGGCTGCACCGCCCCGCCGGAGAGGGAGAGCGCCCCGTCCGGGGCCACTAGCTCCGGGTCCACCACCAGCCGGTGGCCGAGCCCTGAGCAGACGGGGCACGCCCCATGAGGGCTGTTGAAGGAGAACGTGCGCGGCTCTATCTCCGTGAAGGAGATGTTGCAGTATGGGCAGGCGAAGTGCTCCGAGTAGACGCGCTCGTCGTTCGAGTCCGCATCCACGGTGAGCATGCGCCCCTCGCCGTAGCGCAGGGCGGTCTCCACCGAGTCCACCACCCGTGAGCGCTCCGTCTCGGCGTCCAGCACCAGCCGGTCCACCACGATCTCGATGGTGTGCCACTGCTGCTTGTTGAGTGTCACGTCTTCGTCGAGGCTCTGGACCTGGCCGTTAACGCGCACGCGTACGAACCCCGCCTTGCGCGCCTCCTCGAACACCTCGCGGTGCTCGCCCTTCTTGTGCACCACGCGGGGAGCCAGCAGCATGAGGCGCTTGCTCTGCTGCTCCAGCACCGTCTCCGTTATCTGCTGCACCGTCTGGCGCTGAACGGGCCGTCCGCAGTTGTAGCAGTGGGGCTGGCCCACCCGCGCGAACAGCAGGCGCAGGTAGTCGTAGATCTCCGTCACCGTGCCCACGGTGGAGCGCGGGTTGTGGGAGACGCCCTTCTGGTCGATGGAGATGGCCGGGGAGAGCCCCTCAATGAACTCCACGTCCGGCTTGGACATGAGCCCCAGGAACTGGCGCGCGTAGGCGGAGAGCGACTCCACGTACCGGCGCTGCCCCTCGGCGTAGATGGTATCGAAGGCCAGGGTGGACTTGCCGGAGCCCGAGGGGCCGGTGATGACCACCAGCTGGTCGCGGGGAATCACCACGTCCACGTTCTTCAGGTTGTGCTCGCGCGCGCCGCGCACGACGATGTTCTCGAGGGCCATGGCCGCTCACCGGGAGGGGATGGGCTTAGCCTAGCACGGGGGATGTGGAGTGGCGCGGGGTGGCTGGCAGTGCTGGCCCCCGCTGCCTGCGGCAGCCTGGTTACAGGGGACTCCCCTGCGCCCCCTGCGGGGGCTACCCCGTCACCGCGCGCTCGGTGGGCGCTCATGGCAGCAGGCGCGTGGCCAGACACGTACGGGGCGGCTTCCTGGGGTAGGCATTGAGGCCAAGCCCCTCGTTAGGCTGCGTAGCGCGCGGCCCATGTCTCTTGAGCGAGCGAAGCGAGTGGAGACGGAGGCTCGGCGCCCGCAGGGCGCCGAGGGGGTGTCCCCCTTCAGAACGAACGAGCCGCAGGCGAGCGGTGTCGCGGGCGAGTCCTCGGCGCGCGGGTGTCCATGGGCGCCCCAGCGCGCCTTGGCCTGCCAGGGGCCGGTGTGCCGCTCGCCGGGCGCCTCCACCCACACACGCCCGTCCACAACCTCCACGGGGTAGGGGCGCACGTCGTAGGTGTAGCGGTCGAGGCACTCGCCGG
>JAYNIL010000066.1:0-6681 GCA_038109085.1 Chloroflexota bacterium | reverse complement strand
GGGCCGCCCCTTCGAGGTGGTGGCCGACTTCGAGCCGCGCGGCGACCAGCCCCAGGCCATAGCCCGCTTGGCCGACGGCGTGGCGCAGGGCTTCAGGCACCAGACGCTGTTGGGCGTCACCGGCTCCGGCAAGACCTACACCATGGCCAAGGTGGTGGAGCATGTGCAGAAGCCCACGCTAGTTATCGCGCCCAACAAGACCCTCGCGGCCCAGCTGGCCCAGGAGTTCCGCGACTTCTTCCCCCACAACGCGGTGGAGTACTTCGTCTCCTACTACGATTACTACCAGCCGGAGGCGTACATAGCCTCCACGGACACGTACATCGAAAAGGAATCGGATGTCAACGACGAGATAGACAAGCTGCGCCATGCGGCCACGCGCGCGCTGATGACGCGGCCCGATGTGCTCATCGTCGCCTCGGTCTCCTGCATCTATGGTCTGGGCTCGCCGGAGGAGTACTTCGCCTTCGTGGAGCGGGTGAAGGTGGGCGAGCGGGTGAACCGCCAGAAGCTGGCGCGACGGCTCATCGAGATGCAGTACGAGCGCAACGACTACGACCTGGCCCGCACCCGCTTCCGCATCAGGGGCGACGTGCTGGAGTTGATGCCCGCCTACGAGGACCTCGCGCTGCGCGTGGAGTTCTTCGGCGATGAGGTGGAGCGCATCGTGGAGCTGGACCCCCTCACCGGCGAGGTGGTGGCCCAGCGGGAGAGCGTGGACATCTACCCCGCCAAGCACTTCGTCACCTCCCAGGACAAGTTGGCCGAGGCGGTGGTGGACATCGAGGCGGAGTTGGAGGAGCGCCTGCCCCAACTGCGGGCCGAGGGCAAGCTAGTGGAGGCCCAACGCCTGGAGCAGCGCACCCGCTACGATTTGGAGATGCTGCGCGAGACGGGCTACTGCGCTGGTGTGGAGAACTACTCCCAGCCCCTGGGCCGGCGCCCACGCGGGTCGGCTCCCTGGACGCTGGTGGACTACTTCCCCGACGACTACCTGCTGATCCTGGACGAATCGCACCTGACCATCCCCCAGTTGCGCGCCATGTGGGGCGGTGAGATGTCCCGCAAGGACGGGCTCATCGACTATGGCTTCCGCCTCCCCTCGGCCAGGGACAATCGACCCCTGAACTTCACCGAGTTCGAGGAGCGGATGAATCAGGCGGTGTACGTCTCGGCCACCCCCGGCCCGTACGAGGCCGAGCACGCCCAGCAGGTGGTGGAGCAGGTAATACGCCCGACGGGGCTGCTGGACCCTACCATCGAGATCAAGCCCACCAAGGGGCAGATAGATGACCTCCTGGAGCAAGTGCGCGCTCGTGTGACGCGCGGCGAGCGGGCGCTAGTGACCACCCTCACCAAGCGGATGGCCGAGGAGCTCACCGACTACCTGCGCGAGATGGACGTTAAGGTCCACTACCTGCACTCGGATGTGGACACCCTCACGCGCACGGAGATTCTGCGCGACCTTCGCCTGGGCGTGTACGACGTGGTGGTGGGCATCAACCTGCTGCGTGAGGGGCTGGACCTGCCGGAGGTGAGCCTGGTGGCCATACTCGACGCGGACAAAGAGGGTTACCTGCGTTCCGTGTCCTCGCTGATACAGACTATGGGCCGAGCGGCACGCCACGTGGACGGGCACGTCATCATGTACGCCGACGTAATCACCGGCTCCATGCGCCAGGCCATGGACGAGACGAACCGCCGGCGCGCGCTCCAGGAAGCGTACAACCGCGAGCACGGCATCGAGCCGGAGGGCATCCGCAAGGCTATCCGTGACATCACCGAGACGCTGCGCGAGGCCGCCGAGCCGCGCGCTGCCTACACCACCCGGCGCGATATGCCCGCTGACGAGTTGGCGCGCGCCATCAAGCAGATGGACCGTGACATGAAAGCGGCGGCCCGCAACCTGGAGTTCGAGCGGGCCGCCCTCTTGCGCGATGAGATCAGCGACCTCAAGCAGGTGCTGGTGATGCAGGAGGCCGCCGACCGCGACGCCAACACCGGGCCCGCCGGCCCAGGCACCGCATCCCCCCGTTCAACCAAGGAGGCACCCCGTGGCAAGCGTACCCGTCGCCGCTGAGACCCCTCGCATCCCGCGCCGCTGCCTACTGACGCTGGCGTTCGCCCTCATCGCCGTGCTGGCACTGGGCGCCTGCACCAACGTCAAGGAGGGCGACCCGGAGCTGCCCTCCGGCATGGTGGAGGCGGGCCTGCCGGACGTTGACGTGACCATGGCCCTGTACGTGAGCGCGGGCAGGCCCCTGGCGGTCCCCGCCTCCGTGCTGGGCGCCCAGCTCGACGGCTCGCTGCCCCTCATCTCCATCCAGGCCGTCGCCGCCGACCCCACCACCGACTTCGGTGGCCGCTTCGTCTACGCCGACGCAACCGCCGCCGCTGTGGCCCTCACCCTGGCGGAGCAGAAGGTCGCCACCGACGGTGCCGCTTGGACCCTGGGCTCCTCCAACGCCCTGCTCATCGGCCACTCGTCCGATGCCTGGGGCGCCTCGGTGCGGGCGGCGTGGACCACGGGAACGCCGGTGAGCATTGAGGACAAGGCCCCCAAGGCGTGGAGTGCGCTGCGGCTGCTGCCGGAGGACGCTCCGGGTGATGCCATCGCGGCGGGCTATGCCACCAACGTGGCGGCTCTGGTGGACCGCATCCTCACCTCGGGGGGCGTGAACGTCTCGGGTCTGGATTCGGCCCTCTCCCTTGTGCGGGTGTCCACCGTGGCCTTCGCCGCCTACGCGCAGGACCTGAGCACCCTGCCCAACCAGGCCACGGCCTCCGCTGCGACCCAGGCGGGCGCGGGCGTCATCGCCGTGGCCCAGGCGGACTACCCCGGCCCCGTCATCAACATGCTGATGGGCCAGTTCGCCGGGCGCATCGGCCTGGAGAAGGCAACCGTGGGCGGGCAGGAGGCCTACTACAAGGCGCTGGACGGCGGGCTGCACCTGTACGCCAAGACCTACGGTGCGGTGTTCTACTTCGCCATCGCAGCCAGCCAGGAGCAGGCCAGCGGGCTCATGGAGGCCATCGTCACCTCCCAGACCAGCCGTAGCGGCAGCGTGTAGTGACCATCAACAGCGTGAAGAAGGGCTAAAGGCGTGGGCCCGGCCTCTGTGCGCCCCGATACCGGCCTGGCACATGCCAGATCGGTATTGTTGACGCTCTTGGTCAACTTTCCCTAAAATCACCCTGCCGCTACGAGCGGCGGGGAGGCGCACAGTCCATGCCCAACGTGACTGAAGAAGCGGTTCGCGAAGCGCTCAAGGACGTCTACGATCCAGAGATACCAGTGAACGTGGTGGACTTGGGCCTTATCTACGGCGTCGAGGTGGACGAGGAGGACCACGTCCACGTGCTGATGACGCTCACCGCCGTGGGCTGCGGCATGGGCCCGTTCATCGCCCAGCAGGCCGAGTGGGCCGTGGCGGACGTTGAGGGCGTGAAGGACGTGAACGTCGAGATCACCTTCGAGCCGCCCTGGTCGCCCGACTGCATCACCGAGGACGGCCGCAAGCTCCTCGGCCTCGACGACTAGCCCCGCCCCCACCCCGCAAACACCCCAGCGGCGCTCGGCGCCGCACCGGAGCACGCGCCCGTGAACATGAGCAAGGAGCAGCAGCAGGCCCGCCTGGCGCAGATGAAGCGCCAGTGGGAGCAGCGCCGCCAGATCAGCAAGACGCTCGGGCGCATCAAGACCAAGATCGGCGTCTACTCGGCCAAGGGTGGGGTGGGCAAGACCACCGTGGCCGTGAACCTGGCCGCCTATCTGGCCAAGCAGGGTTACAACGTGGGCCTGCTGGACGCCGACATCGACACCCCCAACGCCGCCCGAGTGTTTGGGGGCGACCCGCAGCCCGATGTGCAAGAGGGGCGCATCATCCCCGCCGTGGCTGCGGGGGTGAAGGTCGTCTCCATGTCCTTCTTCCAGCAGAACGAGGAGGAGGCCATCATCTGGCGCGGGCCCATGATCCACAACGCGCTGAACCAGTTCCTCCAGATGACCGAATGGGGGGACCTGGACTTTCTGGTGGTAGACATGCCGCCCGGCACCTCCGATGCCCCCCTCACGGTGATGCAGACGCTCACCATGGACGGGTTCGTGGTGGTGACCACGCCCCAGTCGCTGGCGGCGCTGGACGCCAAGCGCTCCATCAACATGGTGCGCAAGCTGAACGTCGAGGTGCTGGGCGTGGTGGAGAACTACGCCGGTGAGATGTTCGGCTCCGGCGCGGGCGCAGAGATGGCCGCCGAGCTGGGGCTGCCCTTCCTGGGCTCCATCGCCCTGCGTGCCGACTACCGTGACGACTCCCAGCCCACGGTGCTCAAGACCGGCGAGGTGCGCGCCGAGTACGACGGCATCTGGGCGGGGCTCAAGACCCGCCTGGAAGGTCTGGGCGCCATGCCGGAGCAGGTGTCCGCCGGCCAGGAACCGGAGCCCGGCACCTAGCCTTTCACGGCCTCTTCACCGGCGATTCACGCGCGGCTCTGTGAGCCGTGCGTCGCTTTTACGCCGCTTCCGCGCCACCCACCTGAGGTGATGCTGCGCCCCGGTGCGGGGCGTGGGATGCGTGTGAGGAGGTGCGTAATGGCCGACGAGGAGCGCAAGGACCTAGCCCGGCGCGAGGACGAGTGGCCCTGGAGTTTCGGACACCTGTGGGAGGAGCTCATGGAGCCGTGGTGGCTCCCCCAGCGCCGCCGCTTCCGGCGCGGCCTCCTGCCCGCTGCGGCAGGTATGGCGTGGACGCCCGACGTGGACGTGTTCGAGCGCGCGGGCAAGTTGGTGGTGCGCGCCGATCTGCCGGGAGCGAAGCGCGAGGACATGGACGTGCACGTGGAGGACGGCGAGCTGGTGATACGGGGCTCCCACAGGGAGGAGCATGAGGTGACCGAGGCGGGCTATCACCGCATGGAGCGGGTGCAGGGCTCCTTCGCCCGCCGCATCCAGCTTCCCGACGGCGTGCAGCCGGGCGATATGGCTGCCTGATTCAAGGAAAGCGTGCTGGAGGTGGTGGTGCCCCGGCCCGCCGGGGGCAAGCCAAACCGGGTGCGCGTCGAGGTGAAAGAGGAAGACTGACGCTCCGGAGCGGGAGCGCGCAATACGGGGGCTGGCCGCAGGGTTAGCCCCTAGTCGTCCGGGTGATAGAGGACCTCGCGCGGCTTGCCCGGCTCGGAGGAGGCGGCGACGATACCCTCTTCCTCAAGCTGGTCCATGAGCCGGGCGGCGCGCGGGTAACCGATGCGCAGACGGCGCTGGAGCAGCGAGGTGGAGAGCACCCGGTTGGCCCCGGCCAGCTGTAGTGCGCGGTCATACAGCGAGTCGGCATCGTCCAGGTCCACGTTGGCCTCGGCCTCGGCGGCGGCCGCCTCGGCTGCGCGGGCCATCGCCTCGATGTCCAGCTCCGGCAGCGCCAGCTTGGGGTGCTTGCGCCAGTGGTCAGCCAGGGCGGCAACCTCCTCATCGCCGATGTAGGCGCCCTGCACGCGCCGAGGCTTGGGCGCATCGTTGGAGAGGAACAGCATGTCGCCCCGGCCCAGGAGGCGTTCGGCGCCCGCCAGGTCAAGGATGGTGCGTGAGTCCACCTGCGATGCCACAGCAAAGGCGATGCGCGAGGGGAAGTTGGCCTTGATGAGCCCCGTCACTACGTCTACCGAGGGGCGCTGCGTGGCTACCACCAGGTGGATGCCGGTGGCCCGGCCCAGCTGTGCCAGGCGGCAGATGGATTGCTCCACGTCGAACGAGGCGGTCATCATCAGGTCGGCCAACTCGTCGATGCCGATGACGAAGTAGGGCATCTGCTCGTTCGCGCCCACCTTGCGGTTGTAGGAGGCGATGTTGCGCACGCCCGCCTCCTCCAGCAGCTTGTATCGGCGGCCCATCTCCGCGATAGCTCCGCGCAGCAGCCGCACCACCTTGTCCGGGTCGGTCACTACGGGTGTCACCAGGTGAGGGATGCCGTTGTAGGGGGTGAGCTCCACCCGCTTGGGGTCCACCAGCAGCATGCGCAGCCGGTCCGGCGGCTGATGGGCGATGAGCGAGGCGATGATGCCGTTCATGCACACGCTCTTGCCGGAGCCGGTGGCCCCGGCGATGAGCAGATGCGGCATGCGCGCCAGGTCCACGGCCACGGGCTCGCCCGCCGCCGCCAGGCCCAGCGCCACCGGCAGCGCGTCGCGCCCGCGCAGGTCACGGTAGCCCGGTGTGTCCATCACCGAGCGCAGCGTGACGCCGGAGGCGCGCTTGTTGGGCACCTCCACCCCCACCACCGACTCGCCCGGAACCGGGGCCTCCAGCCGCAGAGACGGGGCTGCGAGGGCCAGGGCCAGGTCCTTCTCGCGCGCGAGGATCGAGTCCACCTTCACCCGGTTGCGGGAGGGGTCGTCCTCGGCGTCGGCGCGCCCGCGTCCCCGGCGCATCCACCCCGGCACCAGGCCGAACATGGTGATGGAGGGGCCCGGGCGTATCTCCGCGACGCGCACCTCCACCCCGTGCTGGGCGAGGGTCTCCTCGATGAGCTGCGCCGTGGCGTGGTGCTCCTCGGTGATGGCGCCTGCGGGGCTGCCCTTGGCCAGCACCGAGGTGTCGGGCAGGCGCCAGGTGCCCCCGGAGCGCGGGGGCTTCGGCGCGGCCTCCGGCTCCGGTTCGGGCGCGGCCACGGCGGCCCGGCGGCGCGGGGC
>JAYNIL010000065.1:0-6706 GCA_038109085.1 Chloroflexota bacterium | reverse complement strand
TTCAACGTGGACCAAGTTAAGAACCTCAACCCCGCTGCCATGACCGGATTTAAAGCCGACCAGATGCGCAACTTCGACCCTGCCGCCATGGCTGGGTTGGATCGAAACAAAGTGGTCAACATCCCAACTGAAGCCCTGGAAGTTCTAGGCATTGATCAGGTTCGAAACATGCTTCCAGAGTGCAAAGCTGGCATGGGGGACAAACTGGAATCATTCCAGGCGATCCCCACTGAAGTGAAACTAGAACTAGTCCCCCAAGAAGATCGCCGCCTGGGCGGTGTCGGGGATTTCTCTGCCCTACTTGAGCGTATTAGCGATCCGGGTAGCCAGGAATCAGTGACTGGTGATGGTTGGGATGAAGAGATTAAGGTCATCGAGATCGAACCCTTACTTCCAACCGTGAACATCCTGCTCTAGTTGGACGAAACAAAGAGCGAGTCTCAATGACCTGAGGCTCGCTCTTTGTTCACGAGATAGAAAATAAATGTCTAAGTCTCTCTTCGTTCTAATTGTGACTGCCTTATTTTGGGGTATCTCTGGTTGTAGTGCTGATAGCAATTATGGAATAGATGATTATTTTCAGCGGGCCTCAAGCATCCGAAATGAACTGGAATCTGAGCGAGTTGCTTACAACGATGCTTGGGTAACCTGGCGAAGTGCTATCTCAGAACAAGACAATGAGCTCTGGTGGGAACCTTACGGGCCCCTTGGAACCGCAATCGGAAGTTGGGCAGATGCAAACTACACTGCGATAAATAAACTCAATGCGCTGATTGAGCCATCAAATATCGAAGTCCGTCAATGGGGAAGAAACGAAATTGCGGCTCGTACCCAATTAGTGAAAGCGCTAGATCAACTATACGAGCAAGCAGGTCTAATTTATGAGGATCGGTCGCTGGCAGAGCTCAGTCATCGCACTGAATCTAAGATGCAAGATGCAGAAATTTGGCTCAAGCAAAACGAACTAAGCTGGAACGATTTGGTAACTCGATTTAAATGGGTCCCACAGTAGATCATTGAGCCAATTTCGGCGCAAGAATTACAAATTTTCATGCTCAGGTTATAACCGCCAGCGGTGGTGGCTGCCCCGCCTGGATTCGAACCAGGGTCAACAGATCCAAAGTCTGCTGTGCTACCACTGCACCACGGGGCAATGGCACCATTCTACCGGGGGCTGGGGCTGCTGAGCGACCCGTCTCCCCTTCGTAACTCGCCGATACAGGCGACCGGCGCCAGGGATATCCATGCTACGCACGCTGTCAGAGAAGATCGACCCCAAGCACACGGTGCTGATGGTCATCGATATGCAGAATGATTTCTGCCATGAGGACGGTTCCAAGGCCCACGATGGAGCAGATGTGCGCCCTGTGCAGGCCATCATTCCGACGCTTGTCGGCCTGGTGGACCGGGCCCGTGCGGTAGGAGTACCAGTGCTGTTCACCCAGGCGGTACACAACCCGTGGACCGACTCGCCGGTGCGGATAGAACGCCACATCGACCGTGAGCCCAACTGCGTCGAGGGCACTTGGGGGGCGGACTTTTATGGTTCGCAGCCCACCCCTTCCGACTACATCATAAAGAAAGCGCGTTACTCGGCATTCGTAGGGACGGACCTGGAGATGGTGTTGCGCCAGCGTGGAGTGAAGACGGTGATTGTGACAGGTACAGCCACCAACACCTGCGTGGAGTCGACCGCTCGCGATGCCTTCATGCGCGATTTTTACGTTGTTGCCGTGGAGGATTGCTGCGCCCAGTCCAACATGGGCTACCACGCGGCATCTCTGGAGGCGCTGGAGGGCACCTTCGGGGTGGTGCACCGCGCCGATGATCTGCTCAACGCTTGGAGCACGAGCGCCTAGTCGCCGATGACGGCGATGCCCACTATTTCCACCAGCATCTCCGGCCGGGCCAGGCCCGCCACGGTGATGAGAGCTGAGGCAGGGAAACCGGCGGTGAAGTAGTCAGCCCGCACTCGGGTCACCTCGTCACCGTAACGAACGTCGGTGACAAATACGGTCATGGTGGTAATGTCGTCCAGCGTTCCACCCGCTTCGGCCAACGTGGCGCGCAGACGCTCAAAAGCGGCGCGCGTCTGCTCCTCTATGCCACTGATAGCTTCACCACCCGGCCCGCGGGTGCCGCCCACGCCAGCCAGGTAAACGGTGCGCCCACCCTGAGTAATGACCGCCCGAGAGTAGGATCGCGAGCTCTCTCGCTCGCCAGACAGGTAAGTCCGCGCCATCCGCCGCCTCCAACAGCCAGAGTCAGGGAAGTCTAGCGTACACGCCTCATTGGGCGTAAACGCGCAGGTGGACACCGGGCTCGATGGCATAAGCGGTGGTATCGCCCGCGGGTACCTCCAGGACGAAGCGCACCGGCTCGCCTGGCGAGTACAAGGGCAGCGCAGCGTCAGCAGTGCCGGGCGCAGGAGGAAGTACCTCCCGGCTAACAGCGACGATGCTCCAGTCGGCACGGACCCAAACTATGTCCAGTGCGAATCGCATGCCGCGCATCCAGAAGGACGATTCGCGCTCGGAGCCTAGATCGAAAAGCATCGCCGCTCCGGGCCCCAAGCCCTCGCGCCCCGACAGGCCCAACGCGAGAGTAGGAGCCGACGCAGCGACTTCAGCGGCATAGACTGCGCTCCCGACCTCGACGCGATAGAAGGCCCCGTCGGTGAGAGGCTCGGGCTCTGGAGCCAGCGGGGCGGAAGTAAGGTTGGAGCCAGTGCCACAGGCCACCAGCACCAGGACAAGCCCGGTGGCGGCTGCTAGGAGGCGGAGGCGTCCCACAGACTCGCCTGGGCGCGTGGCGCGGAATCGGGCACAGGCAGGCCCAAATGTTCGTAAGCGGCGCGGGTGACGGTGCGCCCGCGCTGTGTGCGGGCCAGCATGCCCAGCTGCATGAGGAACGGCTCATACACGTCCATGATGGTGTCGGATTCCTCACCCACAGAGGCAGCGATCGTCTCCAGGCCAACAGGCCCCCCACCGAAGCGCTCGCAGATCACCTGAAGCACCCGGTGGTCGATGTCATCCAGTCCAAGTGCGTCTACCTTGAGAAGCGCCAGGGCATCTCCCGCCACTGCCTCAGTGACCACACCGCCCGCGCGCACCTGGGCGTAGTCGCGCACGCGGCGCAGCAGACGGTTGGCCACGCGCGGGGTGCCACGAGCACGACGGGCGACCTCATGAACCCCGGTGGGCTCGATCTCCACGCCCAGGATGCGGGCCGAGCGCGCCACAATGGACTCCATGGCGGGCACGTCGTAGAAGTCCAGCCGGTGAACGGCGCCGAACCGCTCACGCAGCGGTGGGGCCACCATGGCGTAGCGCGTGGTCGCACCCACCAGGGTGAATGGCTCCACCTTCAGGTTGATGGACTGGGCGCTCATGCCCTTGCCCATGACCCAGGAGAGGGAGAAGTCCTCCATGGCCGGGTAGAGGATCTCCTCCACCACCTTGGAGAGCCGGTGTATCTCGTCGATGAACAGCACGTCGCCCGCCTGGAGCTGCGTGAGCAGGGAGGCCATATCGCCCGGGCGCTCGATGGCAGGGCCCGCGGTGATGCGGATGGAGGCGCCCATCTCAGCGGCGATGATGTGCGCCAGGGTGGTCTTACCCAGCCCCGGCGGGCCGTACAGAAGGATGTGGTCCAGCGGCTCGCCGCGCCCACGCGCAGCGGCCATGGCGATGGAGAGGTTCTCCTTCACCTGCTCCTGGCCCACGTAGTCGGCCAGGCGATGCGGACGCAGCCCCCCCTCGACGGGCAGGTCGTCCTCACTGGCATCGCCGGAGATGATGCGCTCGGCCATGCCCCCCATGGTGCCAGGCCCCCGTCAGCCCCGCAACGCCGCAGCGGCGCGGGGCTGGACGAACCCTGCTAGACCGCCTTCTTCCCGCCCCGCCCGGACAGGACAATGCCCACCACCATCAGCGCCACGGCGACGGCGGCGGCGACGATTCCCTGGGTGCGCAGCGGGTTTACGAAGGCGTCCACCAACGCGTCGCGCAGCTCAAGCAGCTTGAGTTCGACCACGGCGGGGGCGTCCATGCTGGAGATGACGTCGTCCAGCAGGCCGGAGAGCGGCCCGGAGACGGCGAACATGGCACCAGCCAACAGGCCACCGACCACCAGCACCGGGAAGGCGGCCCACGCCAGGCGCGAGCCCCAGGTGCGCCCGCCCAGCAGGCCGATGAGCAGCGCCAGCACCAGCGGTACTAGGAGCAGCAGGAACAGGAGCGAACGCGCCTGGCCGATGTAGCCACGGGCATCGTCCACCTGCTGGCGAACGTCGGCGTCATCCAGGTTGTCCCACAGGTCGGCCTGGGTGAGGGTAATGCCGTCGCGCAGCCACTCACGCCCGCGCTGCACCTGCTCCCAGGGGCCAGTGTCGCCGGGGCCGGAGCCCAGCTGCTCGTTGACCAGGCTCTCGAGCCGGGCGGTGTCGAAGGCGTAGCCGTCGCGCAGGATCGAGCGCACCTCCTCCACCCCGTTCGCCGCGCCGGAGGCCTCGAAGGTGCCCAGCAGCTGGTCCTTGGTCACCGTCACCTCGGCGGGCAGCGCCCCGGCCAGCAGGCCGGTGAGCTGGGTGAGCACGTTGAGCCCCAGCCCCGCCTTCACGTCTTCGTAGCTCATCCCCGCAGGCAGACAATCGGGCATTGTGCTCAGGCTGAGAGAGAAGCTGGGCAACTGAGCCGCAGTACAGTCCGGTAAGGAATTAAATTTGGCTTGGTATTTCCCATCAATCGTCGAAACAAGGTTGGCGGCAATGGCCCCAGCTTCATAGCCCAGGGGAACGGTCATGGAGAAGTCTTCGGTACGGCCCACCAGGTAGGGACCCAGCGCGTCGAAGGCGTCGTTTAGTCGATCAGTTAGCCACGATTCGGACAGCACCGGCCCAAGCGCCGCAACCACCTCAGCGTCGGTGACCGTGACCCCCAGAGGCAGCGTGCCCGCGCCCGCCAGGGCAGCGGTGACCTGGGGCACCAGCACTTCGGTTAGCAGGTATTCACGTGTGTTCGTGACCTGGGAGCTCAGCACCCACCCGCTCAGCACCTCCAGCCCAACCTCGGCGCGGTCTTGGAGCGGCAAGGTGAAGGAGAAGGACTCGCTCTGTCCCACTGCGTAGGGCACCAGCTGGTCTAATAGCCCGTTGACCTGCGCCTCCAGCCACTCTTGAGTGAGGACCGTGCGCACCCCGTCCATCACCTGCTCGGGCGTTAGGCTCATGCCGAGG
Organism: Chloroflexota bacterium; assembly: GCA_038109085.1. GTDB lineage: Bacteria > Chloroflexota > Dehalococcoidia > Lucifugimonadales > Australimonadaceae > Australimonas. The sequence goes on along the minus strand of JAYNIL010000065.1, from coordinate 1,467 downwards.
GGCAGTTCGCTCGCAAGCGCCGTGCGCTGCTCCTCCACCGCGGGGCGGACAGCTTCATCCAGTAGGTAATCGTAGAGACCGGCGCCAGCTACCGCCTCCCGGACGACACCGGAGGCGGCCTCCACCCTATCGTCCAGACGCACGGTAATCGAGAAGGAATCGACATCACCATTCAGGTACGGAACCACCTCATTTAGCACCAGCTCGGTCTGCTGCTTGATCCAGGCCGGCGGCAGCGCCGTCCCCAGATAGCCCACCAGCTTGTCCGAGGTGAGCCCCAGCGCGTTTGCGTCGCGGCCCAGGGCCGTGTCGGCCAGAGCTTCGGGCAGCACCTCCTCGTAGATGAAGTTGTAGGCGTCCAGCCGATCCATGGTTCCCGTGTAGAAACCCGGCTCCAACACCGTGGCGTTCACCCGGAAGACCAGGAGGGTCGCTAAGAATAGAAAGACGAAGGGCAGCACCAAGAGCAGCGCCAGAAAACGGCGGATGGCTATCACGGACAACCTCAGAGCGAGCGCGGGTACAACGAGTATAGCCGCAATGCCGCGCTCTTTATTCCACCCCCACGCCTAACTGCGCTAGGCGCACCCGTGGCGTGCCGCTAGACTGACGCTCGACCCCTCACGAGGTGGACATGAGCGAACAGGAGCGCTGGGAGCGAGAGACGTACCGACCCGCGGTAGAGCGGACGGGAGAGCGGCGCGTCACCTTCGCGACTGAGTCAGACCTGGCGGTCTCTCCCGTCTACGGGCCCACCGACCCGCCTACCATCCTGGGCCTGCCCGGCGAGTACCCCTACACCCGTGGCGTGCAACCCACCATGTACCGGGGACGGCTGTGGACCATGCGCCAGTACGCGGGCTTTTCGACTCCTGAGGAGTCCAACGAGCGCTACCGCTACCTCCTATCCCAGGGGCAGACAGGACTGTCCGTAGCCTTCGACCTGCCCACCCAGACCGGCTACGACCCGGACCACGAGATGGCCGAGGGCGAGGTGGGCAAGGTGGGGGTGTCTGTGGCGAGCCTGGCCGACATGGAGGTGCTGTTCGCGGGGATACCGCTGGACAAGGTCACCACGTCTATGACCATCAACGCCACGGCGCCCGTGCTGCTAGCCCTGTACCTTGCCGTCGCGCGCAAGCAGGGTGTTGCCGTGGAAGACGTGGGCGGGACGGTGCAAAACGATGTGCTCAAGGAGTACATCGCTCGGGGCACTTATATCTATCCGCCGGAGGCCTCACTTCGCCTGGCCACGGACCTGTTCGCCTATTGCGCGCGCGCCGTGCCCCGCTGGAACACCATCTCCATCTCCGGCTACCACATGCGCGAGGCGGGGGCCACGGCGCCCCAGGAGCTGGCCTTCACCCTGGCCAACGGCATCGCCTACGTGCAGGCGGCGGTGGACGCGGGGCTGGACGTGGACGCGTTCGCGGGGAGACTCTCCTTCTTCTTCGTCTCCCACAACAA
>JAYNIL010000064.1:0-7155 GCA_038109085.1 Chloroflexota bacterium | reverse complement strand
TACTCCTTGCCCGTCACCACCCAGTCGGTGGACTCGGCCCAGGTGGCGAGGATGCGCCGGATCTGGTCCTGCAGCTCGGGCGCCTCGCCCGCCTGCGTCGCGCCGTAGTCCAGCAGGCGCGCCGGGTTGGAGAGCGCCTGCCAGCGCTCCAGCGGCAGCTCGATGGCCTGATTCTTCTTCGCGTCGCGCACAGTGCCCATGGGGTCACCGCCGTCGGCTACGATGGCGAGTTGCTCCTCCAGCACCTGGCGGTACATGATGACGCCGCGGTCGGACTGGCCCAGCTTCTCCTTGGTGCGGTCGGCGACGGCACCCTGGGTGATCCAGGCTACGAAGTCCTGGTGGTTCACCAGGTCCTCGATGAGTCGCCCGTCGGGGTGGAAGAGCGGCACCTGCCAGTAGGGGATGCGGTCCTGCTGGGGCTTCTCGGCGCCGGGCGCGGACTTATAGAAGTACCAGGTGAAGTGCATGGTGTGGGTGTCGTCCACCGGCACGCGGTACTGGAGCGAGCCGTTCACCACGCTACCCACGAAGAGGATCTGGGGGAAGATCAGGGGGTGCCCCACCTTCCAGTCGGTGTCCTCCTCGGTTGTGCCCTCGACCACGCGGCGCTTGATCAGGCCGTACTCGAACTGGTCGAACCCGATCTTCAGGTGCTTGCGGGGCATGGTGGGGAAGATCTCCGGCTCTTTGCCAGCGCGCTTGGCCTTCTGGGCCTCCTGGTAGACGCCCCAGTAGCCGTGGCACCACTCCAGGTGCACCGGGTCCATGGAGTTCTCCATGCACTGGAGCCAGTTGGCGGGCAGCTCCACGATGCCGATGTCGATCCAGATGTCGTCCCACGTGAAGGGCTCGAACTGGGGCAGCAGCGGGGCCGGCTGGGGGCCCATATAGGCGAACAGCAGTCCGCGCAGCTCCTGCACGGGATAGGCGGCGATGCCCGTCTTCTCCTTGAAGCGCCCGTCCGGGTGGACGGTCTCCTCGAAGGGCTGCTCGATGCAGGCGCCCGACTCATCAAACATCCAGCCGTGGTACATGCAGCGCAGGCCGTGCTCCTCGGGGATGCCGTAGGAGAGGTCCACCCGCCGGTGCGCGCAGTAGCGCTCCATCAGGCCGTAGGTGCCGGAGTTGTCCTTGTAGAGCACCAGATCCTCGCCCAGGACGCGAACCGCCTTGGTGGGCTTGTCCTCGAGTTCTGCGGTTGCGGCGACGGGGTGCCAGTAGCGGCGCAGCAGCTCCCCCATGGGGGTGCCAGCGCCGACGCGTGTGAGCTTCTCGTTCTGTTCCGCGGTCAGCATGCGGTGAGTCTCCTTCAACGGGGCACTGGCCCCGTTACATGTCTGGCGGTCAACCTAAGGTTGACCCATGAAGCCCGTATGAAGGGGGCGTATACTCGCGTGCAGGTCGCGTGAACGATGTCCCCGGCCAATCCCGGGTTGCCGAATCAAGGAGGCCCCCCGTGCTATCCCGTCAGGAGAATGAACAGCTGACCCAGGTGGGTCCGGGGACGCCCGCAGGCGAACTGCTGCGGCGCTACTGGCACCCCATCGCCGTCGCCTCGGAGCTGACCGCTGAGCGCCCCACCAAGTTCGTGCGCGTGCTGGGTGAGGACCTGGTGCTGTTCCGGGACGGGACGGGCCGCATCGGTCTGCTGGGCGACCAGTGCGCCCATCGCTCCGCCTCGCTGGTGTACGGGCGCGTGGAGGAGCGTGGCATCTCCTGCGCCTACCATGGGTGGCTCTACGACTGCGAGGGGAACATCCTGGAGACCCCGCCGGAGCGCAACGACGCCATCATGAAGTCGGTGAAACAGAAGGCCTACACCGTGCAGGAGCACGTGGGCCTGGTGTTCGCCTACATGGGCCCGTCGCCCGTGCCCCCCATGCCTCACTACGACACGCTGTACCGCCCGGATGGGCGGCGAAAGATCCTGGTGCACCCGCAGCTGGACTGCAACTGGTTCCAGGCGATGGAGAACTCGATGGACCCGGCGCACCTTCAGGTGCTCCACCAGGAGTTCATCGGTGGCGGCCGCAAGCCGGTCAACACGACGCGGGGATTCACGGACGACGTGGAGTCCTACGACTTCTACGCCACGGACTTCGGGCTGATGAAGCGGCGCACCTACAAGAACGGCACCACCGACGAGCACCCGGTGGTCTTCCCCACCATCCTGCGCCAGGGCCCGTCCACCCAGTTCCGCACGCCCATCGACGATCAGCACACCATGCACATCCACGTGCTCTTCTTCCCCAACGAGGACGGCTCCCCCACCCACCCCCAGGCCTTCGACCCGGAGATCGAGTACAAGGAGCCGTACAAGGAGCCCGCGAACGCGCTGCACCCCTTCACTCACTTCACCATGCACGCGGTGATACCGCAGGACCACATGGCCTGGGAGACCCAGGGCCCCGTGGCGAACCGGGGCATCGAGCACCTCTCCTACTCCGACCGGGGCGTGGTGCTGCTGCGCAAGGTGGTGCAGGAGCAGATAGCCAAGGTGCAGGCGGGCAAGGACCCGCTGGGCGTCTTCCGTGACCCGGACCACGCCATGATCAACACCGGTGTCGACCACGACTGGTGGGCGTCCAACCGCCCGCCCGCCAAGCCGGCCACCAAGGCCAAGAAGTAAAGCAGAGGGGCCCCGGCGTCGACGCCGGGGCCCCTCTGCTTTATGCCAAGAGGCTGCCCCTGCGCCTGCCGCCATGTGCACCCCCTGGAGCGGGAAACCGGCTAGACCTCCAGGACCACTCCCACGGGGCAGTGGTCGGAGCCCATGACCTGGGGGAGGATGAAGGCGTCCTGCACCGCGGGGCGCAGCGCCTCGTCCACGAAGAAGTAGTCGATGCGCCAACCCACGTTGCGCTCACGGGCGCGCGATTGCATGTCCCAGTAGGAGTACTGGCCGGCCTCCTGGTTGAACAGGCGCAGCGTGTCCAGGTAGCCGTTCGAGAGGAACGTGTCCACCCACTCGCGCTCCTGCGCCAGGAAGCCGGAGACCTGGGCGTTCTCCTTGGGGCGCGCTAGGTCTATCTCCCGGTGCGCCGTGTTCACGTCGCCGCAGATCAGCAGCCGGTTGCCCGCATCGCGCATGGCGTTGGCGTGCTGGAGGAACGCGTCGTAGAAGCGCATCTTGAACGCGAGCCGCTCATCGGACATGCGCCCGTTGGGGTAGTAGATGTTGTAGAGGACGAAGCCGGGGTAGCGCAGGATGAGCACGCGGCCCTCGGCGTCGAACTCCTCGATGCCCAGCCCCGCCGTCACCTCCAGCGGCTCGGTCTTAGAGTAGACGGCGACGCCGGAGTAACCCTTGCGCTGGGCGGGGTTGAAGTAGGCGTGGTAGCCGGGCACCTGCGTGACCTCGGCGGGCAGCTGGTCCACCTGCGCCTTGATCTCCTGGATGCCCAGTATGTCGGGCGACTCGGCCTCCAGCAGCGTCAGGAAGTTGCCGTTGCGGTGTGCGGCCCGCAGGCCGTTGACGTTCCAGGAGAGCGCCTTCACCCTCACTTGCCCGCCTTGCCCTGCGCCGCCACCGCCGCCATGGCCTCCTCCACCGCAGCCGCATCGCCCAGGTAGCGGTGGCCCGTGGGCCGAAGGGCGCTGTCCAGCTCGTACACCAGCGGCACGCCCGTGGGGATGTTCAGGTCGATGATGTCGGCGTCGGACACGTTGTCCAGGTGCTTCACCAGTGCTCGCAGGCTGTTGCCGTGGGCCACGATTAGCACCCGCTTGCCCGCCTTTATCTGCGGCGCCAACGTGCCGTTCCAGTAGGGCAGGAAGCGGGTCACCGTGTCCTTGAGCGACTCGGTGAGCGGCAGCTCGCTGGCCTTGAGCCCGGCGTACCGGCGATCGCGGGAGGGGTGACGCTCGTCGTCAGCCGTGAGGGCGGGCGGGGGCACGTCGTAGGAGCGGCGCCAGATCTTCACCTGCTCCTCGCCGTGCTGCGCGGCCGTTTCGGCCTTGTTCAGCCCCTGGAGCGCCCCGTAGTGGCGCTCGTTCAGCCGCCAGGAGCGCTCCACTGGCAGCCACATCAGGTCCAGCTCGTCCAACACGTGCCAGAGGGTGCGTATCGCACGCTTGAGCACCGAGGTGTAGGCCACATCGAAGGTGAAGCCCTCCTCCCGCAGCAACTGGCCCGCCCTCGTGGCCTCCTTGCGCCCGTTGGGAGTCAGGTCCACGTCCGTCCACCCGCTGAACCGGTTGGACAGGTTCCACTCGCTCTCACCGTGGCGCACCAGCACCAACTGCGGCATATCTACCCCCTTGGTTGGCATTCCCTGTTCGCAAGCGAGGCCGGGTTGCGCGCCCATTCTGGCACAGCCTCCGCCCCTTGTTAACCGCCGCACCCCGCGCGCACACTCACCCCATGCGGCGCGTGGCGAAACAGGCATGGACGTGGGTTCGCGAGCGGGCGATGGCGTTGAAGGCCGCTCTGCGCGCCTTCTCCCGGCGCATCAAGCGTGAGCTCGCCGTCTGGCGCCGCGTGCTGGCCGACCGGCGCACTCCGTGGTACGCCAAGGCGCTGCTGGGGTTCGGCATCGCCTATGCCGCCATGCCCTTCGACCTGGTGCCCGACTTCATCCCGGTCGTCGGCTGGCTGGACGACGTGGTGCTGGTGGGCGTGCCCATCGCCCTGGGCGTGCGGCTGGTGCCGCGTCAAGTGCTGGCCGAGGCGCGGGAGGCCGTTGCCTTGGCGTTGGACTACCCACCACCCACCCACGTGGGCTCCTCCGTGGCCCCACCGGCTGCTGCCTTGCCAGCGGGAGAGCCTCCGGCGGGCGAGTGAGACCCCCTATACTGGGCGCATGAGCGCCCAGCCCCTGGCCCTGTACGTCCACATCCCCTTCTGCGAGACCAAGTGCCCCTACTGCGACTTCAACACCTACGCGGGCATCGCTCACCTGATGCCGGCCTACGTGGCGGCGCTGGAGCACGAGTTAGCGGGGTGGGGGCGCTGGCTGGGCCGGCCGGAACTGGGCAGCGTCTTCTTCGGCGGTGGCACGCCGTCCTTCCTGCCCACCCGTGATCTGGCGCGACTGATGCGCGCGATACGTGAGGCGTTCCTCCTGCGTGAGGATGCCGAGGTGACGGTGGAGGCGAACCCCGGCGACTGCGCCCGCGAGCGCCTCCAGGCTATGCGCCGCGCGGGGTTCAACCGCATCAGCATCGGCGTGCAGTCCTTCGACGACGCGGAGCTCGTGGCGCTGGGCCGCAGGCACGACGCGGCGCAGGCCCGCGTCGCCGTGGCGACGGCCCGTCTGGCCGGGTTCGAGCGCATCTCCCTGGACCTGATGTTCGGCCTGCCGCGCCAGTACTTCTCCACCTGGGCGCATACCGTGGAGGAGGCGCTGGCCCTGGGGACGGAGCACCTCTCGGCCTACGCGCTGACGCTGGAGGGCGGTACGCCCATGGAGGCGGACACCCGCGCGGGGCGATTGCCGGAGGCAGACCCGGATCTGGCTGCCGAGATGTACCGGCACCTGCAGGCCGAGGCCGTGCGTGCGGGCCTCGCCCAGTACGAGGTGTCGAACTGGGCCCGGCCCGGCCGTGAGTCGTGCCACAACCTCGCCTACTGGCGCGTGGAGCCGTACCTCGGGGTGGGCCCAGGTGCCCATTCGCACCTGTACGACGCACCCGGCCTTGGTATTGAGGCGCTGGGGCCGTGGGGCGTGCGCTTCGCCAACGCCAAGCCCCCGCGCGCCTACATGGAGCAGGTGAACGCCTGGGAGCCGGGTGGGCCGCTGGACGCCGATGCCATCAGCGCGGCGGGCGCGGTGGAGAGCGCCGAGGCGGTGGACGCGGCGATGGCCCAGGGCGAGTTCATGATGATGGGCCTGCGCCTGAACGAGGGCGTCTGGGGTGAGGCGTTCGCAGCGCGCTTCGGCATGGGCATCGAGACACGCTTCCCCCACGCTACGGCCGAGTGCCTGGAGCTGGGCCTGCTCGAGTGGGCTGACGGGCGATTGCGGCTGACGGAGGACGGACGCCTACTGGGCAACGAGGCGTTCTCCCGCTTCGTCACCGAAGGGCGCTGACTAGACGTTGAACAGGAAGTTCACCACGTCGCCATCGGCCATGATGTAGGTCTTGCCCTCGGTGCGGAAGGTGCCGCGCTTGCGCGCCTCGGCGATGGAGCCTGCCGCCACCAGGTCATCGAACCCCACGATCTCCGCGCGGATGAACCCGCGCTGGATGTCCGAGTGGATGCGCCCCGCGGCCTCCACGGCGGACATGCCCCGGTGTATCGTCCAGGCGCGCGTCTCGTCCTCGCCCGTGGTGAGGAACGAGATGAGCCCCAGCAGGCCGTAGGAGAGGCGGATCATCCGGTCCAGGCCCGGCTCGCCTGCGCCCAGAGACTCCCGGAACTCGGTCTCCTCCTCCGGGCTCATCTGGGCCAGCTCCATCTCCAGCTTGCCGCACAGCGCAGCGGTGGCCACGCCCGGCTTGTTGAAGCGCTCGGCCAGCTCCGCCTCTATCGCGCCGGTGCGCTCCACGTCGTCCTCGTTGATATTGAAGACGATCATCAGCGGCTTGCCGGACAGGAGCTGGAAGTTCTCCAGTATGGGCCGCGCCTCGGCGGGGAGCGTCTGCTCGCGCACCGGCACCTCGGCCTCCAACTGCTCCTTGATCTGCGTGACGATGGCCTGCTCCTTGTGGATGGCGTCACGCTCCGAGGTCTTGGCCGAGCGCAGCTGGGCCGTGAGGCGCTGCTCGCGCCGCTCCAGGATCGCCATGTCCGAGAACATCAGCTCCAGCTCCAGGTTCGCAGCGTCCTGGTACGGGTCGATGGTCTCCTCAACGTGGGGCACGGAGGCGTTCTCGAAGGCGCGGCAGACCATGAGCAGCGCCTCGCACCGCTGCAGCATGTTCAGGTACTCGCCGCCGATGCCCTTGGACTTGCCCGTGCCATCGGCGGCGGGGATGTCGATGTACTCCACCTCCGCGGGGATGATGCGCTTGGGGTGGGAGATCTCGGCCAGCGTCGCGAGGCGGGTGTCTGGCACCTTGGCCACACCCATGTTGGGCTGCGCCCCGGCTGTGCGGAAGCCCGCCGTCTGGGCGTGACCGCGGGTGACGGCGTTGAAGATGGACGTCTTGCCGGTCAGGGGAAGACCGATGATGCCGATGGCCACAGGGGAACCTCGCGGGCGGGGT
>JAYNIL010000063.1:0-7242 GCA_038109085.1 Chloroflexota bacterium | reverse complement strand
TACCATCCCAGCCCGCTGACCGGCACCGGCGCGCCGTCCGGCGGGGTGAGGACCCCGCTCACCTCCAGGCGCGGACGCGAGAAGTAGTAGGTGATGCCTGCGGGCCCTGAGTCCACAAGGCCATCACCGTCGTGCACCAGCTCGGGGACCTCGCTGACGAGGGTCAGGTCATAGGCGTACCCGTCCACCGTGCCCACCAGGTGGTAGCGCTCGCCGCCCATTCCCGTGAACGCACCTCCCACATCGAAGGAGTACCCGTCCGGCGTGCCGGCAGTCACCGCCTCCATGCTGCGCAGGCGCTCGCCTTCTACGTGCGTCCCTGCTCCCTCGTCCGACAGGCCCATCTGGCGCACGTACAGCACCCGGCCCGATGACGGCTCGCGCACCTGGAATAGCACATCGTGCAGGCTGAAGCGCTCGCCCTGGGGCCCCGCCAGGTGTGCGTTGAAGTACCACCACTCGGTGGCGAAGTCGTGCGGCGCCTCGTCCACAGGCAGCGTCAGCGGCGGGAGGCCATAGGGCGGCGTGGGGGTGGGGGCAGGCGCGGCGCAGGCTGCAATGGCCAACGCCGCCAGCGCGAGGAGGGGAGTACGCATGGAGGGATTGTCTCACATCAGCGCGCCGTGGCGGCGTAGAATCGTGGGTATGGCAGAGCAGCCCATCCCGGAGTCCGAGCCCGCCCCCGCACCGCCACCGCGCGCGCCCTTCCCGTGGCGGCGCCTGCGTCTGCCCGCCGCTGTCATCGCCGTGGTGCTCATCACGGCCTACGTCGCCCTTTCGTTCGTGGTGGTGCGCCAGGCACTCACCGCGGAGCGGGAGCCCATCGAGTCCACACCTGCCTCCCAGGGGCTGGCCTACCAGGACGTGTCGTTTTCCCCCCGGGGTGATGCGGAACTAACGCTGCGCGGGTGGTTCATGCCCGCCTCGCCCAGCGCCGATGCCGCACTGGGCACCGTGGTGTTCGTCCATGGCATCGACCGTAACCGTGAGTGGGACCTGGGACTCCTGGCGGGGCTGGTGGAGCGCGGCTTCAGCGTGCTCGCCTTCGACCTGCGCGGGCACGGGGCCTCGGACGATGCGCTCATGGGCGCGGGACTGGCCGAGCAGGACGACGTGCGCGGGGCGGTGGACTACCTGCTGGCCCAGGGCCTGGGTCAGTCCGGGCGCATCTTCCTGTACGGCATCTCCTACGGTGGCGCCATTGCCCTGCTCACTGGTGTGGATGAGCCCGCCGTGGCGGGGGTCTACGCGGACTCGGCCTTCGCCGACCTCTCGGACGTGCTGGTGAAGGAGGTGGCCGACCGCACGGTGCTGCCCCGGTGGGCGGCGCTGACGCTGCGGCCCGGCATCGTCTGGATGGCGCGTCTCACCAAGGGGGTGGACATAACCAAGGTGCGGCCCGTAGCGGTGGTGGGGGCGTACCCCTACCGCCTGGGCCTCACCCACTGCCTGGAGGACACCCGCATCAGCGTGGAGCAGGCCATCGCCCTGTGGGGCGCGGCACCGCGCGGCGGCTCGTTCACCCTCTACCCGAACTGCGATCACGCCGGTGCATATGAGGTGTGGGACGGGCGCTACCTAGACACGGTGACGGCCTACTTCGATGAGCGGCTCATCTCCGAAGGGCTCTTGGCCCCGTGAGGGCGCTGGTGCTGCTCCTGGCCGCGCTGGCGCTTGTCGCCTGCGGCGGGCCTGCCGCAACGCCCACCCCGCGTGGGGATGCGCCGGTGGACGGGCCCGCCATGCGCGCGCTGCTCACTACCGCCGACGTGGAGGCCCTGGGCGGGCCCGGTGGGCTGTCCGTGGAGTTGGACGACCTGCTCCCCGTGGTGGGCGACACCAACCCAACCCGCGCTGCACAGCTGGCGGCCTGGTTCCTTTTGACGGTGCACCAGGGGGATACCGGGCCTGCCCTGGTGTTCGCGGTGCTGGAGTTCCATGAGCGAGCGGACGCCGAGGCCCACCTGGGCACCGTGCTCACGGGGCCGGGGTTCGCGCCCGTGGGCCTGGGTTCCGGTGTGCAAGCGGCACTGGCGCAGCCGGACGATGCCACGGGCATCGGCGCTGCGCTCATCGCCCTACAGGGCAAGCGGGTCATCTCTCTGCACACCACCATCGCCGACGGCATCCCCCCACTGTTGGACGCCGCCGGGCTTGAGGTGCTGGCTCGCCTGATCGCTGGGCGGCTCTAGTCCGGCCAGGGCCTAGTGCAGAAGGCCGCCGCCGTCCACCACGATGGACTGCCCGCTCACCATAGCCGCATCGTCGGAGGCCAGGAACGCGATGGTCGCGGCCAGGTGCTCGGGGTAGACGCGCTGCTTGATGGCCTGGTTCTGCATCGTTCGCTCGAACATCTCCGGCGGGTTGTAGGCCTCTGTGCCGGGGGTGGCCACCTGGCCGGGCATCACCGAGTTCACGGTGATGCTATCGCCCCCCAGCTCCTTGCACATGTTCCAGGTAAGGCCGATGACTGCGCCCTTGGCCGACACGTAGGGCGTCTGGCCGGGGTTGCCCATGAAGAAGGTGCGGGAGGCCACGTTGATGACGCGTCCGTGCCCGCTGGCCTTCAGCAGGGGGTAGGCCGCCTTGATGGCCAGGAAGTAGCCGATGTAGTTCACCTCGGCGAAGCGCTCCACCTCGGCCTTGGTCCAGGACTGCCAGTCCTTGCGCGGGGCGATGAGCCCGGCATTGTTCACCAGGATGTCCAGGCCCCCGAAGGCCTTCTCCACTCCGGCGAAGGCCGCCGCCAACTGGGCCTCGTCGGTGGTGTCGGCCTTGAAGGCGGCCCCGCCGATGGCCTTGGCCACGGTTTGTGCCTCGTCCTCACGCAGGTCGAGGATGGCGACCTTCACGCCCTCCTCGGCCAACCGCTCCGCCGCCGCCTTGCCGAGCCCGCGGGCACCGCCCGTGACCACCGCGCGCCGCCCCTTCAGTCCTCGCATGCTCATCCTCCGTCCCGCGCCCGCTGCGGGACGCGCCGTCTGTATGTTTGGCAATAGATTTTAGCAGCCGGAGGGGGGGCGCTATCAGTCGCGCTTGTGCTGATAGATTTGTATGAGGTTGCCGCAGGTGTCCTCGAACATTGCGATGGACACCTGCCCAGCGTCGGTGGGTTCCAGGGTGAAGACGACGCCCTTGCTGCTCAGCCGGGCGAAGTCTGCGGCCAGGTCGTCGGGCTCGAACGCCGCCAGTGGGATGCCGCTCTCCCGCATCGCTTGCTGGGACGCTTGGGCTCCGGGGTGGGCGTTCGGCTCCAGCGACAGCTCAAATTCCTCCGGGCCGTCGGGGGCCACCACCGAGAGCCACCGGAACTCCCCCACGGGGAAGTCCTGTTTCTTGATTAAGCCCAGCACGCCTCTGTCGAACCGCTCTGCCTGGTTTTGCTCGGCAACGATGATGCTCGTGAGTCGAAGGCGCATCGCCACCTCCTGATAAGTCGGGGGGCCTTGCTGTGGGCCCCGCAGGTCCCAACCTTACGAACGGGGCCTGAAGATACCGAAGGACGAGGTGTATGAGTGCAGGTGGGTGGCCCCAGCCACGGGCCCTATCTCCCCGTTGCAAAAGAACCCTCCCAGAGGCAGGCTCTCCCCCTGCCCGGGCACCAACTCGCGGAAGATGCCCGTGTCGTGGTCCCTCTCCCCGTACAGGTAAATCCCGCGCCCGGTGCAGGAGAAGAGCAGCGCACCCGCCGGAGACTGGCCGGCCGCCGCCCCGGCGTAGCGGGTGAGCGCCGAGCGCAAGTCCTCGGTGCTGGTGTCGGCGTCGCGTACGTGAAAGCGCACCACTTGGCCCTCGTGCATGTGCGCGCCCACGGTGAGCGCGCCGCGCTTGGGGTCTATCCCCGTCAGGTTGCGCACCAGGTACTCCTCCGGCCCTGGCTCTAGACCCAGGGCGTCGGCGGCGATGCCGATTAACAGGTTGCGCTGTATCAGCTCCTGGTCGCGGGGGCTGGCTTGCTGGAACAGCTCCTGGAGCGTTTCCACGGGGCTGCGTCCGTCGAGCCCCAGGAGCAATGGCCCCGCCGCTGCCGTCACCCTCACCGGCTCCCCCAGGGGGCGACACCCCTGCGCCACCACCGTGTCCACCACCACGTCCCCCCACAGCGCCACGCCCACCGCGCCCTCGCGGAAGAGCAGGTCGTCCTGGTAGAGCGCGTGGGTGCGCGGGCCGCGCCCGCCGGAGGCCAGGCCCCCTATCTTGGCGGCTCCGGGCCAGGCGTAGTCCAGCCCCGCCACCAGGGCCTCCGGGTCCAGCGAGTAGGGGTCGGACAGGAGCAGGAAATGGGGCCCCGCGTCCAGGGGCACGCCCGTGCGCTCGGCCCACGCGTCGGGCGGTGCGTCGGGGGAGGGGAGCGCATCAGCCAGCAGGTGGAAGGTGCGCAGGCTCACGCCGGGCAGGCGGGCGACGGTGAGCGACAGGCCTGCCGCCCCCTCCACCTCGTGCCCGCCGCCGATGACCCCTGCGCCGGTGCAGCCGATGATGGCGGCGTGGGGGAAGCGCCGGTGCAGCTGGGGCCCCAGGGGCGTGGAGAGCAGGTCGTGGTGGGGCGAGGCGAAAACGATGACCAGGTCCGGCTCCGGGCCAGGGCCCAGCTGGGCGCCCACCAAGGAGCACGCCTCATCCAGCGCCACCGCCAGCGAAGTACGCTCGGACACTGCCGATGCCCACTGCATCCCATTCCTCCTGCTTCCGCAGTGCGGCCCTGCGGGCCAACGCGAGTATAGAGCGCAGGCGCACCCGCCCCGCGCGTGCGCCTGCGGTGGACAGCCCCCGGCCCGCAGGCGTATATTAGGAGAGATGAGAGTGGGCGCGGGCCCACTCTCTCGTTTCTTTAGGCAGATGCCGTCCCGGCAGGCGTTCCGAGGTGCGGCGCAGGCGATGGAACGGGGAGACGGAACGGGGATATGAAGAGCGAATTCCTCATCGCGATCACGCAGCTGGCGGCTGAGCGGAACCTCCCGCAGGGCATGGTCATCGGCGCGGTGGAGGCGGCCCTCGCCTCCGCCTACCGGAAGGAGGGGCCCAACGGGGCCGTATCCAGCGTCCGCGTGCACCTGGACCCGGACACCGGTGAGGTGGAGGTCTTCCAGCAGAAGACCGTGGTCGAGGAGGTCACCAACGAGCTGGCCGAGGTGACGCTCCCCGAGGCCAAGAAACTGCGCAACAGCCCGGTGCCGACCCTGGGCGAGGTGCTGGAGTTCCCCATGGAGCCCCAGGCCGCCGGGCGCATCGCCGCCCAGACCGCCAAGCAGGTGGTGATCCAGCGCCTGCGTGAGGCCGAACGCGAGCTCATCTTCGCCGAGTTCTCGGAAAAGGTGGGCGAGGTGTTCACCGCCACCGTGCAGCGTGGCGGCGGCCCCGGTGGCGTGGCTACTGTGGACCTGAACGGGCGCGCCACGGGCGTGCTGCCCCCCGCCGAGCAGGCGCAGTACGAGCGTTACCGGCCTGGCCTGAAGATCAAGGTGCTAATCACCGCCGTGGAGCAGAGCCCGCGCGGGCCGGAGATCATCGTCTCCCGCGCCCACCCGGACCTACTGCGGCGCCTGTTTGAGATGGAGGTGCCGGAGATCTACAACGGCATCGTGGAGATCCGGGGCATCGCCCGTGAGGCGGGCTCGCGCGCCAAAGTGGCGGTGCACGCCACCCAGGAGGGCGTGGACCCGGTGGGCGCGTGCGTGGGCCTGCGGGGCATCCGCATCCAGAACATCGTAAACGAGCTGCAAGGCGAGAAGATCGACGTGATCCAGTGGTCCAAGGACGAGGCCACGTTCATCTCCCACGCCCTCTCGCCCGCCCAGCCCCTGCGCGTGGATCTTGACGATGCCGAGCGCGCGGCCGGGGTAGTGGTGCCGGACCGCCAGCTCTCGTTGGCCATCGGACGAGAGGGGCAGAACGCGCGCCTGGCCGCCAAGCTCACTGGCTGGAAGGTGGACATCAAGTCCTCCACCGAGGTGGAGATCGAGCGCATGAAGCTCCAGATCGAGGGCGAGGTGGCCGAGCGGGCCGCGGCGTCAGCCGCGACGGTGCCCGCTGACTCTGCTGCCCCCGCTCCGGCCGCCGTGCCGAAGCCCGCGCCCCTGGCCGCCGAGGCCCCCGAACCCGTGGCGGCGAGCGCCGCGGATGATGATGCCGCCATCATGGCGGAGCTGGAGGCCGAGGCTGCTGCCGCCGCCAAGGTCGCCGAGGAGGCCACTGGCGGGCTCACGCCCGAGGAGATGCTGGCGCTGGAGTCGCTGGATGCCCCGCCTGCTGCGGATGAAGAGGTGGTGGAAGAGGTCGTCATCGAGGATGACGACGACATCTGGAAGATACCGGAGGCCATCAGTGGCGGGCCGCAGATCCGCTTCGCCGAGGACATCCTGGGTGAGCGCCGTGGCGGTAGCAACACCGGCCGTCGGCGCGGCGGCGGCAACCGTGGCGGTGGGAACCGCGGTGGCAACCGCCCGGGCGGTGCCAAGGGCGGGGGACGCCCCGGCGGCCCGCGGCCCGGTGGCTCCTAGTCACCACGGGGTTGACGGGAACACGCCATGAGCACCCACCGCGTCCCCGAGCGCACCTGCATCGTGTGCGGGGAGCGCTTTCCCAAGCGGGAGCTGACCCGGGTGGTGGCGGGCCCCGACGGAACGGTGCGACCCGATCCCACGGGCAAGGCTCCGGGGCGGGGCGCGTACGTATGCGGCAAGCCGTCGTGCCGCGAGCGGCTGGCGGCGGGCGAGCGCCTCGCGCGCTCGCTGCGAGCGCCGGTGAGCGCCGAGGCCCGCGAGGGTCTGGCGCAGCGCCTGTCCGGGGAGGATGCCCCGGGGGCATGACGGCAGAGGGATTCAGGGAGGACACACATGACTGAGCAGACGCCTGGACAGGCAACGGCGACCCGCAAGGTGACGCTGCGCGCACTGCCCATGGGGGAGGCCGTCACCGTGGGCACTCTGGCCCAGCGCATGGGCGTGGAGCCCGTGGCCGTCATCAAGCAGCTGATGCGCTCGGGCATCTTCGCCTCCATCAACCAGGTGGTGGACTTCGATACCGCCGCCGGCGTGGTGCGTGCCTTCGGGTTCGCTGCCCGCAAGGTGGAGGAGGCCGGTGCCACCGCCGCCGGATCTGTGGCGGAGGACGAGTCTGCGGACCTGGTGACCCGTCCGCCGGTGGTGACCATCCTGGGCCACGTCGACCACGGCAAGACCACCCTTCTGGACGCGATCCGCAAGACCAACGTGGTCGCCAAGGAGGCGGGTGGCATCACCC
>JAYNIL010000062.1:0-7841 GCA_038109085.1 Chloroflexota bacterium | reverse complement strand
CCTCCTCCAAACGCGCCAGGTGCGCCTCCAGCGACTCGTGGGACTCCCACGCCGTGCCGTAGATGCGCTGGAGCATGGGGTTGTGCTCATCGCCGCGCCAATAGGCACCTGCCACGTGGGTGAGGTGGAAGGCCCGCACCTGCCCGGTGGACTCGACGTGCGGGCCGCGGCACAGGTCGGTGAAGCCGTCGTGGGTGTAGGTGGAGATGGCCTCGCCCTGGGGGATGGCCCCGATGATCTCGCACTTGTAGGGCTGGGCGGCGAAGTGCGCCTCGGCCTCGGCGCGAGAAAGCTCGCCGATCACGAAGGGCGCATCCTTGGCGATTACCGCGCGCATGTGCTCCTCGATGGCGACCAGGTCCTCGGGCGTGAAGGGGCGCGGCACCTCGAAGTCGTAGTAGAAGCCGTCGTCCGTTGCCGGGCCGATGGCGAAGCGCGCATCCGGGAAGATGGATAGCACCGCCTGGGCCATGATGTGGGCGGCAGAGTGGCGGATGCGGTGGCGCTGCTCATCCAACACCTGCTGGGCGGCCGAGCGCTGCTTGACGGGCATGTCTACCTCTCGCTGGGGGGTCGAGAGGATTCTAACGGCTAGCGTGCCGAGGGGGCAGCCCCGGTTTTCGCTCGCTACGCTCGCTCGTTCAAGGGGGACACCCCTGGGCGCCCTGCGGGTACCGAACCCCCGGCGGTGAAAGGTGCCCTCTCCCACTGCACCCCTCTAGCCCCGACAATCGCTGACAGTCAACGTGTTTTGGGGCTGCGCCCCACTCACGACCCCGAAGTATGCGTGCTGGCCACGCGCCTGCTGCCATGAGCGAGCGCCCGAGGGGGTACAGGGGCTGAAGGGCCTCCGGAACGGACGCCGAGACGGGGGCCAGGGGGCGTGGGGGCTGAAAGACCCCCACTGTGCCTAATGGGGAGCCCCACCTTCCATCGAGCGAGCGCAGCGAGCGGGGTAGTACACTACCCCAACACCCAGCAGGAGGTGCGCATGAAGGCCGTCTACGAGGAGGCCGCTGCCCTGGCCCGCACCGGTGGTGAGTTCGTTCTCGCCACGGTTGTGCACACCCAGGGCTCCACCCCCCAGAAGCCCGGCGCCACGCTGCTGGTGCGCGCCGACGGCTCCACCGTGGGCACGCTGGGCGGCGGGTGCGTGGAGGGCGACATCTGGTTCGCCGCCAAGGAGGCGCTGCGCGAGCGCGTGGGCCCCTTCTTCAAGCGCTACTACCTGAACGAGGACATCGCCGCCCGTGACGGGCTGGTGTGCGGCGGCACGATGTTCTTCTTCATCGAGCCGGTACTGGCGGGCAACCCGGCCCGCGCGCTGCTGCCCGCCATCGCCAACGCCTACGACGGTGGTGAGCCGCTGGCCGTGGCCACGGTGGTGGACGCCGAGACGGGCGAGCCCGGCGCGCGGCTGGTGGTGCGCGAGGGTGGGCAGACCGAGGGAACGCTGGGCTCGGCGGCGCTGGACGTGCAAGCCGTGGAGGCGTGCCGCGAGGCGATGCCCCAGGGCAAGACGGCGCGTATCGTCCACGAGGGCACGGAGGTGTTCGTCCAGGGCTTCACCGCCCCCGCCCTGCTGGTGCTGGTGGGCGGTGGGCACGTGAACCTGCAGGTTGCGCGCATCGCCGCCATGATGGGCTTCCGCGTGATGGTGGCGGACGATAGGCGCGAGTTCGCCTCGGAGGAGCGCTTCCCCATGGCCGAGCGCACCGTGGTGGCCCCCTACGAGCATTGCCTCGACGGCCTGCCCATCACGCCCAACACCGCTGTGGTGGTGGGCACGCGCGGGCACAACTTCGACGACGTTGCGCTCGAGTCCGCCGTCCGCTCCCTAGCCGGGTACGTGGGCCTGCTGGGCTCCGTGCGCAAGACGGTGCTCATCTACCAGGCGCTCCTCAAGCGCGGGGTTCCCGCCGAGCGGCTCAAGCAGGTGCACTCCCCCGTGGGTCTGGACCTGGGCGGGCGCACGCCGGAGGAGATAGCCCTCTCAATCGTTGCCCAGCTGGTGGCCCACCGGCACGGGCGCTCCGGCGGGGTGATGACCCTCGACCCAGCGCAGGTGGACCGGCTGGTGGAGAAGGCCGCCGGGGCCCAGAGCCCGGCCCGCTAGCCATGCCCGCACCCGCTGGGCCCGCTCCCGTGGCCGCTGTGCTGCTGGCAGCCGGTGAGTCGAGCCGCATGGG
The DNA here is from genome assembly GCA_038109085.1 of Chloroflexota bacterium. Taxonomy (GTDB): domain Bacteria; phylum Chloroflexota; class Dehalococcoidia; order Lucifugimonadales; family Australimonadaceae; genus Australimonas. The sequence continues at coordinate 5,652 of JAYNIL010000062.1, read as the reverse complement.
CGAGGCCAAGGCGCTGCTCCCCTGGACGGACGGACGCCCCCTGCTGGCCCACCAGCACGATACGCTGCTACAGGCGGGCTACGGGCCCGTGGTCGTGGTGCTGGGCCACCGCGCCCGTGACCTGCGGACCGTTGTACCCCCTGACGCGAACGTCGTGGTGAACCCGCGCTACACCGAGGGGCGCGCGACCTCCATCGCCGCCGGTGTGCAGGCGCTCGCTGGGGGCCTGGCCGGGGTGCTGGTGGTGTCCGTAGACCAGCCCCGTGCCGTCGGCACGCTGCGCTCCGTTCGCGAAGCGTGGGAGCGGGCGGGCCGCCCCGCACTGGCGGTGCCCTCCCTGGAGGGGCTGCCGGGCCACCCACCGCTGTTCAACGTGGCGCTGCGCGCGGAGCTGGAGGGCGTCACGGAGGAGCGCCAGGGGCTGCGGGAGGTGGTGAGCCGCCACCGCGAGGCGCGCCTGCTGGTGCCCGTTAGCGACCCGCTCACCCTCACCAACCTGAACACCCCCGCCGACTACCAGGCGGCCCTCGCCGCCACACGCGAGGCGGGGGCGTGAGGCTGGAGCTGGGCGTGGGGCTGTGCGTGCGGGATTGGGAGCGCGATGACGCCCCTGCGCTGGCTCGGCACGCCGATGACCCGGCCATCGCCCGCTGGCTGCGCGATACCTTCCCCTCCCCCTACTCCCTGGGCGATGCGCGCCGCTGGATAAGCGCCGCCATCAAGACCGACCCGCGCACATCGTTCGCCATCGCCCTGGATGGCGAGTCCATCGGCGCCATCAGCGTGGAACTGGGCACCGACGTCTACCGGCTCAGCGCCGAGGTGGGTTACTGGGTGGGCCAGGCGCATTGGGGCAAGGGGGTCGCCACCCGGGCGCTCATGACGTTCACGCCGTGGGCCTTCGAGGCCTACGGACTGGAACGGGTATGGGCTGGCGTGTTCGCCGCCAACGCCGCCTCGGCACGGGTGTTGGAGAAGGCGGGATACGCCCTGGAGGGGCGCATGTGGCGCGCCCTGGTCAAGGACGGCACGCTGGACGACCTGCTGCTCTACGCGCGGGTGCGGGAGGGTTAGGCCTGCGTGTAGACCAGCACCATGGCCCCGCAAACGGAGATGAGCACGGCAAGCACCACGCGTAGGTTGATGGCCTCCAGCGAGCGGTTAATGAACCACGAGAGCACCAGCGTGAAGATGGAGCTGGAGCGCTGGATGGGCGTCACCACGGCCACCGGGGCCATGGACAGAGCGATGAACCGGAACATCTGCGCCAGGAAGATGGCCACGCCCGCCCCGAAGAACGCCTTGGCCACCCGCGGGTTGATGGCGGAGACCATGTCCCGCCGCGCGGGCAGCGCCAGCGTGGCCACCAGCACCAGCGCCGCACCCGTGTAGGCCACCATGCCGCCCAGGATGGACGTCTCGGTGGTGCCCTCCAGCGCGGCGCGTATCAGGATGGGGCTGGTGCCGTAGAACACCGCCGCCAGCAGGGCGAAGGTGTACCCCTCCATCATGTTGGGCTGGAAGGTGGAGGCCTGCCGGGTGCCCGATGCCTCGGGTTCGTCGGGCGCGGCCCCGGCGGGCGGGGGCTTGGCCGCGGCCTTGGGGGTTCGCTTCTGCACCATGAGCGCGGGGCCCGCCATGATGAGGGCGATGCCCGCCGCCATGAGCCAGGTCACGGGTTCATCAAGCAGCAGCCAGGCCACGATGATGGAGTAGGGGATGGTGAGGGTCTGGATAGGCCCGGAGCGCGCCGCGCCGATGGCGCCGATGGCCCGGTAGTTGCAGTAGCGCCCGATGCCGAAGTGGATGATGCCCGCCGACGCCAGCAGCGCGTAGCCGCGCAACCCCGGCTCGCCCACTTGGGCGAACTGCCCAGTCACCAGGGTGGCCAGGGCGAACATGGGCACGCCCATGAGCACGGTGATGAAGGCACCCTGGCTGGCCTTGGCCACCACCATCCCCCGGCGCACCAGAACGCCGTTCATGGCGAAGGAGAAGCTGGAGACCACCGCGAAAAGCACGCCGAGCATGCACCCCTCCCCTGCCCGGCCCTCCGGGCGAGCCGCCTGCGGGCGGCAGGTGGATTATCCACCCATGCCCCTCCGGCGCAAGGGCGCGCTAGGGGGCCACCGCCCCGGCCAGCGAGGGCATGGGGCCCACGGTGAGCGGCGGCAGGACCAGCAGCTGGCTGTTCACTAGGCTGTTCACGTTGACCGACAGTTGCAGGCGCGCTACAAGGGCCGCCGTGCCCCCGGACGCCAGTGCTGCGAGCACGCCGTCCGGAAGGTCCGCCACGGGCAGCAGCAGGGTGAGGCCGAACGAGGCCGTCTGGTTCTTGCTCAGGGAAATGCCGATGAAGGGAGCGAAGTCCGCGCCCGGCACCGGCGCATCGTCCAACCGCACGCCGGGGCTCACCTCGCTCACCGAGGCGGTCAGCCCATCCGACGGGTTGGACAGGGTGATGTGCAGCGACACGCGCACCGCCTCCACCCCCGCGCGCACCGCGCCCAGCCCGTCGCCCGCAGCGAGCAGCGCGGCAGCACCGGCACGTGCCTGCGTGTCCTCCACCGCCTGCCATGAGGCACCGGATGCCTCCGCTCCGGCCAGGTCCAGCACGGGGATTCGTTGGCAGGAGCCGGAATAGACCAACGTGAAGACGACGATGACCGCCAGCACCCAGCCGTAGCGAACCACGTCGAACAACTGGATGTGCGGGCGGGGCATGGATCCCTTATCCCACCGCGCCGCTGGAGCGCAGCGCTTGGGCCTGCGCAGGGCTCATGCCCAGCACCTCGGTGAGCACCTCGCCGGTGTGCTGGCCCAGCGCCGGGGGGAAGCGGGAGGGCTCCACATGCGTGCGGGACATCTTGATGGGGTTGCCCGTGAAACGCACCGGGCCCAGCTCCGGATGCTCCAGTTCCACGAACATGCCCCGCTGGTTCACCTGCGGGTCGGCGGCCACCTGGGCGATGTTCTGCACGGGGCCCACGGGGATGCGCATCTCGGTGAGCAGCTCCACCCACTCGGCGGTGGTCCTGGTGCGCATCGTCTCCTCGATGATAGGGATCAGCTCGTCGTAGTGCTGGGTGCGCGACCAGCCGGTGGTGTAGCGGGGGTCGTCCATCAGCTCTGGGTGCTCGATGGCCGCGCAGAAGAGGGGCCACTGGTCGGTGGAGCCACCCATGATGGCCACCACCACGTGCCCGTCGGCCGTCTCGAAGGCCTGAAAGGGTGTGGACGACGGGTGGCGGGTGCCGATGCGCTGGGGTATCTGCCCCAGGGCGAAGTAGCGCATGAAGGCGTTCTCCATGATGGCCACCTGGCAGTCCAGCATGGAGATGTCGATGTACTGCCCCTCGCCGGAGCGCTCGCGCTCCAGCAGCGCCGACTGTATCGCCACCGTGGTGAACAGCGCCGCCGTGATGTCGCCGATGGACGCGCCCGGACGCACCGGCCCGCGGCCCGGCTCGCCGGTGATGGAGAGCATGCCGCCCATGCCCTGGACGATGACGTCTAGCGCCGAGCGCGAGGCGTAGGGGCCCGTCTGGCCGAAGCCGGAGATGGACGCGGCGATGAGGCGCGGGTTGCGCGCCTTGAGCGCCTGGTAGTCCAGCCCCAGCCGGGTCATGGCGCCGGGACGGAAGTTCTCCACCAGCACGTCGGAGACCTCCACCAGCTTCAGCAGCGTCTCCTTGCCCTCCGGGTTGGACAGGTCGATGGCTATCGACCGCTTGCCCCGGTTGATGGACATGAAGTAGGAGGAGAACTCCTCGCCAGAGTCACGCCCCTCGGGGTGCAGGAAGGGGCCGTTGCCCCGCGCGGGGTCGCCGGTGACGGGCTGCTCCACCTTGATGACGTCCGCGCCCATGTCCGCCATGAGCATGGTGCAGAAGGGGCCCGACAGGATGCGGGTGAGGTCGAGGACGCGCAGACCTTCCAGGGGACCAGGCACGGGGCACCTCGCATGCGGGGGCTAGGGGACGCGGGCATTGTAGCGCCGCGAGCGCGGGGGGCTAGACCCGGGGGTCGAAGCGGCGGGCCAGGGAGCCCGGGTCGGCGATGCCCGCCAGGAAGCAGAAGTCCGCCACGGCCACGCCCACCGCGGCCACGGGCAGGGCGAAGTAAGCGGGGATGCCCCCGGCAACCAGCGCGCACGCGGCCAGCACCGCACCCGCGCGCTTGAACCCGCGCAGGCCGGGCGGGCTGACGATGCGCCATGCGGTGAACGCGCCCAGTAGCGGCAGGATGCCCAGGCCCACCACCAGGCCCGTGCCCTCGCCCGCGAAGAGAAGGTAAACCACCCCACCCAGGTTCAGGAGACCCAGCCCACCCGCCAGCATGCCGCCGGTCGCTACGAGGCCGTCGCGGGTGGAGAAGCGTCCGTCCTGCACCCGCAGCAGGGGCAGCACCCCCGCCACGGCGAAGACAGCCATCACCAGGCCGAAGAGCACCAGTTGCACGAGGCCTCCTAGACGGTGAACCCGGAGGAGGCGGCGTCCAGGCGTGCCAGAGCCTCCTTCCATTCGGGGAACTCCGGGCTCTCCCAGCTCACCGTGGTGAGGGGGCCATGCAGGCGCGGACGGGCGTGGGCCACGGCCTCGCCGTGCGCACGGTGGGCCAGGAAGGCGTCCAGCGCCTCCCGCGATTCCCACACGGTGTAGGTCCAGAACTCCTTGCGCCACCATTTGGAGCGGATGCCACCGGCCACAAAGCCGGGCATGGTACGCGCCTCCCGATAGGTGCGCATGGAGATGCCCATGTAGCCCAGCACCGCGCCGAAGGAGGCGAGGCGCAGACGGGTGGCCACGTGCAGGTGGATGGGGACGGACGTTTCGCGCAGGTCTTCCATGCTCTCGTTGCTCGCGCCGGGGCCTAGGTGATGTGGATGCCGCCGTTGACCTCAAGCAGCACGCCGGTGACGTAGTTGGACAGGTCGGAGCACAGGAAGGTGATGGAGCCCGCCGCCTCCTCCACCGTGCCGGGGCGCTTGAGGGGAATCTCCTGAATGTGGGCCTCGCGGCGCTGGGTGGGGATGCCCAGGACGGCGGTGCCCACCTTCTCCTCCTGCGTCTCGCGGGCGCGGGTGAGGCGGGTGTCCATGAAGCCGAAGGCCACGGAGTTGGCCAGCACGTTGAACAGCGCGCCCTCCAGCGCCAGGGTGCGGGTGAGCCCGGCGATGCCCGCCTTGGCCGCCGCGTAGTTCGCCTGGCCCAGGTTGCCGAAGCCGGATAGGGAGGAGATGGTGACGATGTGGCGTGCCACGGGCGTCTCTCCCTTCTCCTGAACGGCGCGGGCCTTCTCGCGCATCACCTTGAAGGCATCGCGCACCACGCGGAAGGTGCCCGTCAGGTGCACGTCCACGATGGCCTGCCACTGGTCGTCGGTCATCCGGTGGATCATGCCGTCCCAGGTGTAGCCCGCGGCGGTCACCACGACGTGCACGTCGCCGAACCGCTCCACCGCCAGAGCCGCCAGGCGCTCGCCTATAGCGGGTTCGGTCACCGAGCCCGCCAGGCCCACGGCCTGCCCGCCCAGCGCCTCGATGCGCGCGATCGTTTCGTCCAGGGGCTCCTGGTCCAGGTCGTTGAGGACCAGGTGCGCGCCCTCCTCGGCCAACTTCAGTGCCGTCGCCTGCCCGATGCCGCGCCCTGC
>JAYNIL010000061.1:0-7849 GCA_038109085.1 Chloroflexota bacterium | reverse complement strand
GCTCAGACGTGCCTGGGCCGCCGACTGACGGCGCGCCTCCTCGGCCTGGGCGGCGAGCGCCTCAATGCGGGCGGGCACCTCGCCAGGGGCGGTGCGCAGTGCCGCAGCCGCCTCCTCCAGCCAAGCGAGGCGCTGGGCAACCCACGCGTCGGCGCCCCGGCCCGTCACGGCCTCGATGCGCCGGATGCCGGTGCCCACTGACGATTCGCCAGTGAGCCGGAACGTGCCTATCTGACCGGTGCGGTCCAGGTGCGTCCCGCCGCACAGCTCGAAGGAGACGGCGCCGCCATCGGGGCCTATCTGCACCGTGCGCACCGTCTCGCCGTAGCGCTCGCCGAAGAAGGCCAGTGCCCCGCGCCCGACCGCCTCACGCTGGGCCTCCTCGCGCTTGACGAGCGCGTGGTCGGCGCGCACCCGCTCGTTCACCAGCGCCTCGATGCGCGTCTGCTCCTCGCGCGAGACGCCGGAGACGTGGGTGAAGTCGAAGCGCAGCCGCTCCGGGGCCACCAGCGAGCCTGCCTGGCGCACGTGGGAGCCCAGCACCTCGCGCAGCACGCCGTGCAGCAGGTGGGTGGCCGTGTGGTTGCGGGCGATGTCCGCCCGCCGCTCGGCGTCCACGCTAGCGCGCACCTCCGCGCCCACCTCCAGCCGCCCACGGGTCACGCGCACGCGGTGGGCGATGAACCCGCCCACGGGGCGCTGGGTGTCCGAGACCTGGGCCTCGCCCGCGGCGCACGCGATTTCGCCCGAATCGCCCACCTGCCCGCCACTCTCCGCGTAGAAGGGGGTGCGGTCCAACACCACGTCGGCCACCTCACCCGCACCCACCACGTCGGCGGGGGTGTCGAAGCCCTCACCGGTGAGGATGCCCACGATCACGGCATCAGCCTCCAGCGACTCATACCCGAGGAACACCGTCTCACCGGCGCCCAGCGCCTCGTAGGCGCGGGCCGCTTCGCGCCCGCCACCGAAGCGCGCCGCCGCACGGCCGCGCTCGCGCTGCGCCTCCATCTCCTGGGCGAAGCCCTCGGTGTCCACAGAGAGGCCGCGCTCGCGCGCCACCTCCTGCGTGAGCTCCAGCGGGAAGCCGTAGGTGTCGTACAGCAGGAAGGCGTCCTTGCCCGCCACCTGCGTGCCCGCGGCCAGGAACCCTTCCAGCACCGGCATGCCTAGGCCGATGGCGTCGGCGAAACGCTCCTCCTCGGCCTCCAGCGTGCGCAGGATGAAGGCGCGGCCCTGGGCCAACTCCGGGTAACGCTCACCCATCTTGGCGATGACCACCTCGGCCACCGGCGCGTAGAAGCGCCCCTCCATCCCCAGCTTGCGGGCGAAGCGGATGCCCCGGCGCACAATGCGGCGCAGCACGTAGCCGCGCCCCTCGTTGGAGGGCACCACGCCATCGCCGATGAGGAACGATGCAGCGCGGGCGTGCTCGGTCACCACGCGCAGGGCGAAGTCCGTGTCCGCATCGCGCCCATATGCGCGCCCGGAAAGCTCCTCCACCTTGGCCACGACGGGCCGCAGCAGGTCCGTCTCGTAGGCCGAGCCCACGCCCTGCATGATGGCGGTGATACGCTCCAGCCCCATCCCCGTGTCGATGCCCGTGGCGGGCAGCGGCCCGCGTGAGCCGTCCTTGGACTGGTAGAACTGGGGGAAGACCAGGTTCCAGATCTCGGTGTAGCGGGTGGTGTCATCACCCGGCACGGTGCCGGGACCGAGGTCCTCGCCCCGGTCGTAGTGGATCTCCGAGGAAGGCCCGCAGGCGCCCTCGTCCCCCGCCGGGCCCCAGAAGTTGTCCCGATCGCCCAGGGAGATGATGCGCTCGTTCGGCACGCCCACCTCGTCGCGCCAGATGGCGCGGGCCTCATCGTCGGAGTGGTGCACCGTCACCCACAGCCGGGCCGGCTCCATGGCCAGCAAGCCGGTGACGAACTCCCAGGCCCAGTGGATGGCCTCGCGCTTAAAGTAGTCGCCGAAGGAGAAGTTGCCCAGCATCTCGAAGAAGGTGTGGTGGGTGGCATCGCCCACCTCGTCGATGTCCGTGGTGCGGAAGCACTTCTGCACCGTGGTGATGCGGGTGCGCGGGGGCGTCTCATCCCCCGCGTAGTAGGGCTTGAAGGGCACCATGCCCGCCGAGGTCAGCAGAAGCGTGGGGTCACCCGCGGGCACCAGGGAGGCCGAGGGCAGGTGCAGGTGGCCGCGCTCCTCGAAGAAGCGCAGGAAAGCCGCGCGGATGTCGTCGCCGGAGCGGGGGGGCTGCTGGCTCACGCACAAGCCTCTACCGGAGGGATGGGGAGAAGCCGCGGCGGCGCCACGGCCTCTGTGGAAAGTCTACGGAGCGGCGCGCAAGGGCGTCAAACGCGCACAAGTGCGGGGTTCTGCTGGGTTTGCGGCAGTCCACGGCCAGGAAAACGGCGTTTGACCCACACTGGTGCCTACGGTGGCGTCGCCATCAGGTTGGCACGAGCGCCGGGCGGTCTGGGGAGGCCGCCCACAATGGCGCCGGGGCGGCCGTCGAGGGGGCGCGGGGCATGCAGACGGCGATCCCATCCGGGCACGACGGGCAGGCGCTGAGTAGCCTGGTGGATTAGTCGCTGCGCGAGCGCCAGCTCCTGCTGGCGGCGAGCCGAGCGCCCATGGAGTACCACTCCGGCCCCGACGGCGTGTCCCAGGCGCTGCGCGCGTGCATCGAGCGCGAGGACATCACCCACTGGCTCACCCGCCAGCTCAACAACGTGGCTTCTCTTGGGCGGTAAAGAGGCCGCTGAGGGGGACTAGAGGCGCGGCCACTCCACCGTCTCGGCGGCGAGCCATGTGAGGAAAAGCTCCACGGCGTCCGGGTCGTCCAGCCGGTAGTCGGCCAGCTCCAGCAGCTCATCGGGCGTGTTGGCGGCAGCGATGGCCACGCACACGCCAGGGATGCCCTCGGCGGCCCGCAGCCGGTGCACCACCCGGAACGAGTCCACGTCGGTGGTGTCATCGCCGAAGGCCAGCACCGAGGCCAACCCCCGTTCGCGCACCACCCGCTCCAGCGCCGTGCCCTTGTCTGCGTCCACAGGCGCGCGCAGCTCCAGCACCATCTTGCCGTGCCGATGCACCAGCCCACGCGATTCCGGCACCTGGGCTATGGCCGACTCGATGGCCGTGAGCGCAGCTTGCGGGTCGGCGGCGGAGCGGTAGTGGAAGGACAGGCTCGCGCCCTTGTCCTCAACCTGCACGCCAGCCAGGTGCGCCAGGCGCTTGCCTACCACCTCGGCCACGGTGTGCATCCGGCCAACGTACGCCTGCGCGTCGGGTAGCACGCTGGTCTTGCCCTTCTCGAACCACTCCACGCCGTGGTTGCCCGCGTAGGTGATGGCCGAGAGGCCCACGATGCCCCGCGCCCCAGCCACGCTCCGGCCCGTCAGCGCCACCACGTGCAGGCGGCGCGAAAGGGCGTCCAGCGCCTGGCGCACCGCCGGGGTGATGGTCACCGCCGCAGGATTGGGGTTGATGCGCGCCAGGGTGCCGTCGATGTCCAGGAACAGCCCAGCGGGCGCACGGGTGCCCAGCAGGTTAAGCACCTCCTCGCGGTGCGAGGCCAGGTTCCCGGCGGCCAGCGCCTCCTGCTCAAGGGCATGGGCGTGGTGCGCGGCGGCGAAGGGATCAACGCTGGTGAGGGGCTCGTCCGAGCCAGTGTCCCCGTCGGTTGCGGCGGCCTGGCGGGCCTGGGGGGGCGTCGCGGCGGGGTGCGCGCCCGATGCCCAGGTGATGGTGCGCTGGGGGAAGGGTATCTCGATGCCCGCCGCATCGAACGCGTACTTGATGCGCCGGCGCATCTCCCCCGCCACCTCCCACTGGCGGATGGGCTTGGTGACGCCCACCACCTTGATGGTGACGGACGAGTCGTCGAAGGCGTTGATGCGCAGGGCGCGTGGCGGCTCGGTGATGAATGGGCCGAAGTAGGAGTCCTGGGCCAGTTCCGCGCCCACCCGGTTGATGGTGCGGATCACCCGGTCCACGTCTTCCCCGTACCCCACGCCGATGTCCAGGTTCACCCGCGAGAAGCCCTTGGAGAAGTTGGACGCGGTGGTCACCTCGCCGTTGGGGATGTAATGGACGGTCCCGTCCATGTCCCGCAGCACGGTGCGGCGCAGGGTAAGCCCCTCCACCAGCCCGGTCTTGCCCCCCACAGCCGCCACGTCACCCACGCGGTACTGGTCCTCGGCGATGATGAATGCACCCGCGATCAGGTCGCGCACAGTGTTCTGGGCGCCGAAGCCCACGGCGATACCCACCACGGACACACCGGCCAGCAGCGGAGCGATGTTCAATCCCAATTCAGAGAGCACCATGAACGCCACCACCGTCATCAGGGCGATGCGCACCGCGTTGCCCGCAACCTGAGCCAGCGCCGCAGAGCGCTTGTTGGCTTCGTCCAGATCCACGCCCATCTTGCCGCGGGTCACGGCGGAGCGGATCAGGGGGGCCAGCACCGAGCGCAGCGTACGGTTCACTAGGAAGCCGAACACCAGGATGAGCAGGATGCGCACACCATTGGTGCGCCCCCACTCCAGCACCCCCAGGCCCGCGGCCCTCGCCGCGCGGGTCACTGGGCCGATGTCGGCCTCCAGCACCCACAGCGCGGTGATGAGCGCGGCGATGGTGAAGGCTCCGTCCACCACCATCTCCAGCCCGCGGGAGGCGGGTATCTCCTTCTCCCGCAGCACGTCCAGCAACGGCACGCGGCCCAGCAACCGCATCAACTTGCGGAAGAGGCGCCAGATCACCAGCCGGTCCAGGGCAAGCACCGCCACCAGGCATGCGCCGATGATGAGCAGGCGCACCTCCTGCCCGGCAGACAAGCCCGGCACCAGGCCCTCGCTGGCTACCTGCAGGACGCTCATGCTCATGGCTGCTCCCGCCGCTGCTGCGGCCGCCCCATGATAACGGCTCCCCTCTCGCGGCTCGCCCCATTGGGGCAACGTTAAGGGGGCCTCTGACGAGGCCCCCTAGGGTTCACGTGTAAGCGGGAGCGGCTAGTGGGCAGCCTCGGCCGCCTCACCCTTGGTGGACTCGACCCCAGCGGGCTCGCGCAGCTCGACTCGCGTCACGTAGTTGTAGGAGATGACGCCGATGACCACCGAGGAAACGATGGCCGCCACCACTCCCAGGGCGAGCAGGAGGGTGTAGACCTGACGGGCGTTGGACGGGGCGGCGGACTCGACGGCCATCGTGCGTGCTCCGGGGGTGCGTGCTGCGTCTCAACCTACACCAGCGCGGGCATAGCGGCAAGGCGCTGCGGGGGTGCCTTGCCCACGTTCGCGCTGCTGGGCTAGCCTGCCACTATCCCCGGACGGAGCGATAGACATGGACGTGTTGGTGGTGGGCGCGGGCGGGGTAGGCGGCTACCTGGGAGGCCTGCTGGCCCGGGCTGGGCACCGGCTGAGCGTGGTGGCGCGCGGGGCCTCGCTGGAGGCGCTCAGTCGCCAGGGGCTGCGCGTCGAGTCCGTGGCGGACGGCACGTTCACCGTGCCCGTGGAGGCGGTGCCCACCGCCCCCCAGGGCCGGACGACTGACCTGGTGCTGTTCACCGTCAAGGAGTACGACACGCAGGGGGCCATCGAGCAGACGCTCGCCGGGGTCGGCCCCCACACCCAGGTGCTGACGCTCCAGAACGGGGTCGTCTCGGCAGACCACCTGGCCGCCGCCTTCGGACGCGAGCGGGTGCTGGAGGGGCTGATCTACATCGAGTCGTACGTGAAGGCCCCCGGGGTCATCGCCCAAGAGGGCGGGCCACGGCGGGTGGTGTTCGGCAAGCGCTCGGGTAATGGGGCCCGCGAACAAGCGCTTCTGGGCACGCTGCGCGAGGCGGGCTGGCAGGCCGAGCTGGCGGACGACATCATCACGGCGCTGTGGGCCAAGCTTTGCTTCATCGGCCCCTTCGCGGCCCTCAACACCCTCACGGGGTTGCGCGGGCCGTTGCTGGCGGGCGAGAGCGTCTCTGGAGGCGTGGCGCGCGCGCTCATCGGCGAGTACGTGGCCGTCGCTACGGCGGAGGGCGCCCGCTTGCCCGCTGACATGGTGGATGCCACACTTGAGCGCATGCGTACCTTCATGGGCCTCGCCTCCATGCTGCGTGACCGTGTGGCGGGGAGGCGGCTGGAGTCGGATGCGCTGGTGGACGATGTGGTGCGCCGCGCCGCCTCGCACTCCATCCCCGTACCCGTGGCCACGATGCTGGCGGCGCTGCTGGCGCCGGTGCGCGAGGGCGGCTCCCCCGCCCTGGGGGCCTAGGGCCGTATAATCGGCGCACCTTCTGTGCAGGGAGCCCCCATGCCGCCAGCAGCACCGTCCACACAGAGCCCCTTCCGCCTGGACGGGCGCGTGGCGCTGGTCACCGGCGCCAGCCAGGGCATCGGTGAAGCCATCGCTCGCGCCCTGGCCGCTGCCGGGGCCGCCGTGACCGTGGCCGACCTGCCCGCCAAGCAGGCGGCCTCCGACGCACTGGCCGCCCAGCTGGGCAACGGGGCACGCGGCTACGGCCTGGACGTCACGGACACCGCGTCGATCCGCCCGCTGTTCGAACAGGTCGTCGCGCAGATGGGCAGCCTGGACATCCTGGTGAACAACGCGGGGATACGCTCCGGCACTCCCACGCTTGCGCTCACCGAGGCCGAGTGGGACCGGGTGCTGGCGGTGAACCTGCGGGGCACGTTCTTCTGCGCACAGGCCGCCGCTCCGCTGATGCTGAAGCGAGGGTGGGGGCGCATCATCAATGTCTCCTCCCAATTGGTGGGAGCCTCCTCCCCCTCCCGCGCGGCGTACGCCGCAAGCAAGGGCGCCATCATGGCGCTCACCCGCTCCCTGGCGCTGGAGTGGCCGTCCCGGGGCATCACCGTCAACGCCATCGGCCCCGGCCCTACCGCCACGCCCATGACCGCCGGGGCATCACAGGAGCGCGACGCGCAGGTGCTGGGCCGCTCCCCCCTGGGCCGGCGATTGGAGCCCCACGAGATAGCGGGCTCCGTAGTGTTCCTGGCCTCGGAAGAAGCGGCAGCGGTAAACGGCCACCTGCTCTACGTGGACGGGGGCTGGGTGATTTCCTAGCCCAGCGCCTCCAGCAGGGCGGGGACGAACTCGGCCCAGTCGGCCAGCACGCCCAGGTCCACCTGCCGGAACAGCGAGGCGCGCCGGTTGTTGTTCACCCCCACGCTGAAGCGCGCACGCTGCACGCCCACCATGTGGTTAAAGTCGCCCCGCACGCCGATGCCGATGTACAGCTCCGGCGCGATGGAGCGGCCCGTGATGCCCACCTGGAGCTGGGCGGGCAGCCAGCCCGCCTCAACCACATCGCGCGTGCACACGAAGCGCGCGTCCAGCGCGGCGCGCAGCGGTTCTAGCGCCGCGATACCCTCCGGCCCGCCCACGCCCTTGCCCACGCCGATGACGCACCAGGCCCCGTCCATCTCTGCCGCGTCGTCCCCGGATGGGCTGACGCTGACGCGCCGGGTCTGCGGGCCCACGGGCTCTGGCACCGTCAGCGTGCGCTGGGGGGCCGCCCGGCCCTCCTGGGGCGCGAAGGCCTCGACGATGCCTGGGCGCACCGTTGCCATGTTGGGCAGGGTGCGCGAGTAGACAGGCGCTACCACGTTGCCACCGAAGGCGGGCTTGAGCATGGCCAATCCCTGTGCGTCCACCTCCAGCCCCATTGCATCGCCGGTGAGGCCCAGCCGCAGCCGGGCGGCCAGGAGCGCCGCCACCTCGCGCCCGTCGGGGGTGGAGGGCAGCAGCACGGCGTAGGGTTGCGCGTCCTCCACCGCCGCGGCCAGCGCCTCCACGGCGGCGGCCACGCCATGCCCTGCCAGGG
>JAYNIL010000060.1:3574-7977 GCA_038109085.1 Chloroflexota bacterium | reverse complement strand
CGGGCTTGAAGAAACAAAGGGCCCCCGCCAATTGGCGGGGGCCCTCGCTGCATTGCTTTGAATTGGCCCTACTCAGCGCCAGCGAGGGCGGTGAACAGGTCCTTCAGGGCGGGGTCGGCGTCCAGCGCCTTCTTGGCGTTGGCCAGCGCTACGCGCATTTTGGCCTCGCCCGCGTATCCCGTGGAGTACCCAGCGGTCAGAGCGTCCGCCACGAAGGCGGGGTCGGCCACCATCGCCTCGAAAGCCTCCTGCCAGGCTTGGACGATGTCCTCGTCCGTATCGGGCGAGAGCAGGAAGGTGCGCTGAAGGTTGTCGTTGATGACTTCCGTTGCCTCGAACACCGCTTTCTGGCCCTCGCTGGGGCTGACGATGTCGTAGACGTGGGGAGGGATGGCCGCGCCCAGGTCCTTCGTCACATAGTCTGAATAGAGCGGGTCGTCGGCTGGCTCCGCGCCCCAGCGGAACAGAGGCACGATGCTCTTGGACGCGATCCACTCGGGGTACAGGCGCGGGGCAGAAGTGTAGTTACCTCGGCTGGTGCCGGCCAGCTCATCCCGGTCGAAGGCAGCGGCAATCTCGTTGGTGCCGCCGTAGCCGTAAATCATCTTGATGGGCCCACCCAGAAGCTGGACGAAAGTTGGGCCAACGGAACCCGTGTCACCGGGAGCGGTGGCCCCATCTGTCAGAGTCTTGCCCGAAGCGAGGACCTCTGCCCAAGTGGTGGCCGTGGCCCGCTTGACGTAGTAGGACTGCGTCTCGTTCACCGCTGAGGCCGTGCCTACGATGCGCACGGTGTTCAGGTCGAAGTGCTCAACGTCGATGCCAAGCAATTCGCTCTTCACGAAGCGCGGGTGGAGGATCGCCGTAGCTAGGCCGTTAGCAGGTAGGTCGGTGAATGTCGCTTTGAACACGCGCTCACCACCGGCGCCAGGCAGGTTGCGCACTACCAACTTGGGATTGCCGGGAATGTAGCGGGCAATGTGCTTGGCCATCAGGCGGGAGAAGGTGTCGTAGCCGCCGCCGGGGGAGAATCCCACGTTGACCACGATGGTCTTGCCCTGGAAGTAGGCAGCCAGGTCGCGCTGGGGGGTGGGCGTCGGCGTGGCCGCCGTGCCGCCATCAGCGGGCTTCGGGGTCGCCGTGGGGGTGGCGGTCGGATCGGCGCCGCCGCACGCCGCCAGGGCCAGGACGCCCATCAGGGCGAGAGCGCTCAGGAGCAGGGCTCGGACGATTCGCATGGGTCCCTCCCGCAGACTGCGTCATATCACGGCCCCAAGCCGGGGCCGCCGTGGCGCGAACGGTAGACACGCGCGAGGTGCCTGTCAAGGCTGCCACGGTGCTGGCCGCTCCCCCGCGTGCCTGGTATTCTCGACCCACGCTGGGCATCGCCCGCGCCATCCCCGTCGTTCTCCTGGAGGTATCCCATGACCAACAAGCAGTCCGGCCAGTGGGCCGAGCCCACGGACCAGGCGACCCGCTCTGGCAAGGGGCACTGGAAGCGGCCCAACACCATCTACGACACCTTCATGGAGGAGCAGGGCATCCCTGTCCACCGCGACATCGGCGTGCGCCGGGTGCAGGACCTGCCCATGAAGCCGTGGAAGCGGATGGGGGGCAAGGGGACGTTCATTCAGCTCTTTGGCACTGAGGGCAAGTGGGGCTCCTACGTGGTGGAGGTGCCCGCCGCGGGCGCCCTAAACGAGGAGAAGCACCTCTACGAGGAGATCTACTTCGTAGTGGAGGGGCGCGGGAGTACCGAGGTGTGGGCCGAGGGTTCCAATCGCAAGCACACCTTCGAGTGGCAGAAGGGCTCGCTCTTCACCATCCCCATGAACACGCGCCACCGCATCGTCAACGCCACCAACGCCCCGGCGCTGCTCCTGGCCGGCACCACGGCTCCGCCCGTGATGAACCTGTACCAGAACAACGACTTCATCTTCAACAACAACTACACCTTCACCGACCGGTTCGACGACTCCGATGACTACTTCAAGCCGAAGGAGGAGATCGAGCCCGACCCGGTGCGGGGTCTGGCCATGCGGCGCACCAACATCATCCCGGACATCGTCAACTGCGAACTGCCCTCGGACAACCGGCGTTCGCCCGGCTACCGGCGCATCGAGCCGTTCATGTCCAAGAACCGCTTCTACCTGTGGATCGGCCAGCACGAGGTGGGCCGCTACTCCAAGGCCCACGCCCACGGCTCGGCCGCCGTCCTCATCTGCATCAAGGGCAAGGGTTACACCTACACATGGCCCCGTACCCTGGGCACCCACCCATGGGAGGACGGCAACGAGGACAAGATCAAGCGCCAGGACTACGAGCCTGTGGGCATGGTGACCGCCGCGCCCATGAGCGGTGACTGGTTCCACCAGCACTTCGGCACCAGCGCCCAGGGCCTGCGCCTCACGGCCTGGTTCGGCCCCCACGCCCCTGGCCGCGAGGCGGGCGTGCCCGGCGAGGAGGACTCCGACCGGGGCGCGCTGGAGCTGCACGAGGGTGGCTCCGCCATCGCGTACTGGGACGAGGACCCGTACATCCGCAAGGAGTTCGATGCCGAGCTGCGCAAGGAAGGCGTGGGCTCCCGCATGGAGGAGCGCTTCTACCAGCGCCCTGCCGGTCTGTAGGGCAGTTCAAGGGGACTCACCGAGCGGTGAGTCCCCTTCTGCCGTCGAGCCCGCCGGAGGCGGGCGGAGAAGGAGACACACATGGCTGACGCGCCACAGCATGGCTTCTCGGGCAAGGGCCGCTCCATCGTCGATGAGGACGAGATACACCTCACCTCGGTGGGCGTGGACATCGGCTCGTCCACCTCGCACCTGGTCTTCTCGGAGCTCACGCTGGAGCGCCAGAACACCCGCTACGCCATCACTAAGCGCCGGGTAATTCGCGAGTCGGACATCCTCCTCACCCCTTACAAGGACGACCTGACCACAATCGACTCCGACGCGCTCGGGGCGTTCATCGACCGCCAGTACAAGGAGGCGGGGTTGGCGCGTGAGCAGGTGGACACCGGCGCGCTGATCCTCACGGGCGTTGCGGTGCGCCGCTCCAACGCGCGGGCCATCGGCGAGCTGTTCGCCGGCGAGGCGGGCAAGTTCGTGGCGGTTAGCGCGGGCGACGGCCTGGAGGCGACCATGGCCGCCTTCGGCTCCGGCGCCGCGGCCGAATCGGGCCGCTCCCACATCGACGTGGTGATGAATATCGACATAGGCGGCGGCACCTCCAAGGTGGCGCTGTGCCAGGACGGCAAGGTGCTGGAGGTCACGGCCATCGACGTGGGCGCACGTCTCGTGGCCACGGACGAGCAGGGCACCATCCAGCGCATCGAGGAGGCGGGCCGCTTCTTCGCCAAGAAGGCGGGCCTATCCATCGCCAACGGCAAGCCTCTCTCAGCAGCCGACAAGCAGGCGCTGGTCAAGCAGATGGCCGACAAGCTCATGGAGGTGGTGGACCTGGCCGACATGAGCGAGGAGGCCAAGGGCCTGCTGCGCCTGCCGCCCCTGGCCTACCGGGGGCAGGTGAACGCGGTCATCTTCTCCGGCGGCGTCTCGGAGTTCGTCTACGGGCGCGAGCCGCGCTCTTTCGGCGACCTGGGCCCGGAGCTTGCCGCCGAGATGAAGGCGCGCGTGGCTGCCAAGGGCTGGCTGCTCATGGTGCCGGCGGCGGGCATCCGCGCCACCGTCATCGGCGCCTCCCAGTACACCATCCAGGTCTCTGGTTCCACCATCTACATCAGCCCGGACGATGCCGTCCCGGTGCGCAACATCCCCGTGGTGGTGCCGGAGATGGACCTCTCAGCCGACGAGCTGGACCCGGCCGAGGTGGCCGATGCCGTGACGCGTGGGCTCACGCGCCTGGACCTGGCGGGCGGCGAGGGCGCCGTGGCCGTGGGCTTCCGGTGGGGGGGCTCCGCCACGTTCAAGCGCCTGGACGGCTTCTGCCGGGGCGTGGCCCAGGCCATGGGCACGCAGCTGGCGGCGGGCCAGCCGCTGGTGCTGGTGGGCGACGGCGACATCGGCGGTCTCATCGGCCTGCACCTGCAGGAGGAGGTCGGGCTCACCAGCCCAATTATCTCCATCGACGGCATCGACCTGCGCGAGTTCGACTTCATCGACATCGGCGCCATCATACCCTCCTCGGGCGCGGCGCCGGTGGTCATCAAGTCCCTGGTCTTCCCCGCCGCCGCCAAGGCGCAGGGGTAGGCCCACCACAGAAGCGGAGGGAGCGGTATGCGGTACCGGCGCATCGGTTCGAGCGACCTGGAGGCCTCGGTCATCGGCGTGGGGGGCTACCCCTTCGGCCCGCCCCTGCTGGACCAGGCGCAGACGACCGCCGTGGTGAAGGCCGCGCTGGGCGCGGGCATCACCTTCTTCGACACCTCCGACGTGTACGGGCAGGGC
>JAYNIL010000060.1:0-3474 GCA_038109085.1 Chloroflexota bacterium | reverse complement strand
CTGGTGCAGGCGGGCAAGGTGCGCTACATCGGCAACTGCAACACCGCCTCCTGGCGCATGCACGAGGAGCTGATCACCGCCCGCGTGAACGGCTTCGCCGAGTTCATCTCCACCCAGAACCACTACTCGCTGCTCTACCGCCACCCGGAGGTGGAGCTGATGCCCTACCTGAAGGGGCAGGGCAACTCGCTCCTGTCCTACTTCCCCCTGGGTGGCGGCTGGCTCACCGGCACCTACCGGCCCGGCCAGCCCGTGCCCGCGGGATCGCGCGCAGACAAGGTGCCCACCGGCATCGTCACCCGGCTGCGCTCCGAGCGCGTGGACGCCCTGGTGCCCCGCATCGAGGCGTTCGCCAAGCAGGCGGGGCGGCACGTGGTGGAGGTGGCGCTGGCCTGGGTGCTGGCGCACCCGGAAGTGGCCGTGGCGCTGACGGGCCTCGACAGGCCGGAGCATGTGGCGGCCAACGTTAAGGCGACGGACTGGGTGCTCACGCCCGATGAGCAGGCGGAGCTGGACGCCATAACCTCCTGGTGGGACGGGGCCAACGCCGTCATCGACAACGACGGCCCGCCCGTCCGCCCAGGGGCGTAGGCACGGGCCTGCCGCTTGCGGAGCAGAGATAGCCCCCAGCCTAGGCACGCCCGGGCTAGGGGCATGCAGTGGGGGAGGGGCCAAGCGCTGGCAACGCGCCTGCTGCCATGTGCGAGCGCCGAGCGAGCGGCGGCGGGGGCCAGGGGGCGTGGGGGCTGAAAGACCCCCACTTTGCCGAAGGGGGAGTCCCCCTTCTATCGAGCCCGGCGCAACCGGGCGGGGAGAGCATATGGCCCGGTGGTATCTGGTGCGCCACGGCGAAACGGCCTGGAACGCCGCGCGGCGCATCCAGGGCCAGACCGACGTGCCCCTACACGCCAACGGCATCGCCGGGGCGGAGCGTCTGGCCGCCCGCCTGGCGGGGGAGCGCTTCGCCGCCGTGTACGTCTCCGGCCTCACCCGCACCGAGCAGACCGCTCGCATCATCCTGGAGGGGCAGCGTCCGCCTGCCGCGCAGGACGGGTTGGACGACCCACCGGAGCCCGTGCGCCTGCCCCCGCTCACCGTGCGCCCCGCGCTCCAGGAGATACGCTACGGCGTGCTGGAGGGACTCACCTGGGAGGAGGTGCGGGTGGCCGACCCGCGCCTGCAGGACCGCCAGTTCGCCCGCGACATGGACTTCGCGCCGGAGGGTGCCGAGTCGTTCCGCGCCCTGCTGGAGCGCACCGCCACGGTGGCCGCAGAGCTGGAGGAGCGCCACCGCAACGAAGATGTGCTGGTCGTAGCCCATGGGGGCTCGCTGCGGGCGCTGGCCGTGGGCATCCTGGGCCTGCCGCCGGAGGCGTTCTGGCGCCTGCGGGGCCTGGAGCCCGCCAGCCTGTCCATCGTCACCCACGATGGATCGCTGCCCGCCCTCACCACCTGGAACGACACAGGGCATCACACCTAGCGCCCCACATGGCGCTAGGTGGGATCCCCGCTCGGCTATGGCGCGCTCGATTGAAGGGGTACACCCCTTGGGCGCTACGCGCCGAACACCCGGCAGGGGAGAGGTCACCACTCCCACTGCACCCCTCTAGCCCGGACTATCGCTGCTAGAAAGCGCGTTTGGTGCTGCGCCCCATCGGACACGGCGAGCTGTGGGGCCCCTAGACCGGCGGGGCCAGGTGCACGTCTAGCACCCGCTCGGCGAAGCGCGCGGCGCGCAGCAGGCGGGCCTCTTGGAAGGGCGGCGCGGCCATCTGCGCGCCCAGCGGCAGCCCCTGGCCCGAGAGGCCCACGGGGATAGAGATGGATGGCAGCCCCGTGTAGCTCCACGCGCTCTGGAAGCGGGTGTCGCCTGTGATGGTGCGGTCGTGGGGTGCGGGCCCGGAGGCGGTGGGCGTCAGCAGAACGTCGTAGCGGGCCAGGGCCTGGTCGGCCAGCCAGCGCACGTCCGCCCGGTAGCCCACCGCCTGAGCGTAGCGCATGCCCGAGTGCCTAAACCCGTTCTCCAGGTAGACCGATATCTTGGGCCCGTAGAGCGCCTCGTTGCCCCGGTAGAGAGGCTCGTGCCATATGGCCATCTCGGCCTCCTGTATCACCCGGTGGTGGGCGTAGGCGGCCTCGAAGTCGATGCCGGGGTCCACCTCTTCCACCACCGCACCCGCCGCGGCCAGAGCATGGGCCACCTGCTCCATCTGCAATCGCGTCTCTGCGTCGGACTCGGCGAAGAACCAGGAGCGCACCAGCCCGTAGCGCGGTGGTGCACCGCCTGCCTCGATGGCCGCGGAGTAATCGTCCACCGGCACCGGCACGCAGTCCGGGTCCGCCGGGTCGTACCCCGCTACGGCGCCCAGGAGCAGCGCCGCGTCGGTCACGTCGCGGCAAAGGAAGCCCACGTGGTCGCACGAGCGTGACATGGGGATGACGCCCAGGCGCGTGATGCGCCCGAAGGTGGGCTTGAAGCCCACGATGCCGTTGTAGGAGGCGGGGCGCAGCACCGAGCCCACCGTCTGCGAGCCGAAGGCCCACGGCACCATGCGCGCCGCCACCGCCACGCCGGAGCCGGTGGACGACCCGCCGGGGGTGGCCTCGGCGTTCCACGGGTTGAAGGAGGGGGCCGGGTCGCCGTCCGCGAACTCGGTGGTGTGGGTCTTGCCCACCAGCACGCCGCCCGCGACATCCGCCCGCACGATGGGCGCGGCGTCGGCGTCCGGCACGCGCTCGGCCCACACCTTGGAGCCCGCCGCCGTGCGGATACCCGCCGTGTCGAAGATGTCCTTGGCACCGTAGGGCACGCCGTGGAGCGGGCCGCGAACCGGCGCATTGTCGGCGCGGCGGGCGGCGTTGAGCGCGCGCTCAGGGGCCAGGGTGGCCCAGGCCAGCAGCTTGGGGTCCAGCGCCTCGATGCGCCGCAGCAGCGTCTCGGTGTACTCCACCGAGGAGAGGGCGCGCTGGCGTATCGCCTCGGCGGCCTGGGCTAGCGTGAGCTCATGGGGCTCGGTCACGGGACACCTCCGGGCGGGGTCGCCCGAGTATAGCGCGCCCCGTCGTCCCCGCTCCCCCTACTCCGCCGGGTCGTCGAACTCGTTGCCGGTGGCATCGGACGGCTTGGCGCCCACCAGCGCGGTGCCCTGGTGCAGCTTGTACTGGGCTGCGTAGCGCCCGTCCAGCGCCACCAGTTCGTCGTGGGTGCCGCGCTCGATGATGCGCCCGTGGTCCATCACCACGATCTGATCCGCGTTGCGGATGGTGGAGAGGCGGTGCGCGATTACCACCGCGGTGCGTCCCTTGAGCAGCGTGCCGATGGCCTGCTGTATCTGCTGCTCCGTCTGGGTGTCCACGTTGGCCGTGGCCTCGTCCAGGATGATGATGGCCGGGTTCGCCACCAGGGCGCGGGCGAAGGAGAGCAGCTGGCGCTGGCCCAGCGAGAGGTTCGTCCCGCGCTCCTCCAGCACCGTG
>JAYNIL010000059.1:0-8017 GCA_038109085.1 Chloroflexota bacterium | reverse complement strand
GGAACGAGAAGGGCCCCGGCGCGATGCCGGGACCCTTGGTTCCACAGGGATCCTCCGTCTCAGGGGCTAGATGAGGCCGGAGCGCTGGAAGATCTTGCCCTCGGTGGCGATGGTGGGGGCAACCACCAACTCGGCACGCTCGTGGAACTCAGCGATATTCTGCGCGCCCACCATGCTCATGCACACCTTGATGGCGCCCACCAGGTTGTGGGTGCCGTTGGTGACGTGGGAGGGGCCGAACAACACCTGCTCCAGGCTGGCGTTGCGGCCCACGTTGATGCGGGTGCCGCGCGGCAGGGCCGGGTGCGGGGAGGCCATGCCCCAGTTGAAGCCCATGCCGGGGGCCTCGTTGGTCTGGGCGAAGGGTGTGCCGATCATCACGGCGTCGGCGCCGGAGGCGAGGGCCTTGCACAGGTCGCCGCCAGTGCGGATGCCGCCGTCGGTGATGATGGACACGTAGCGCCCGGTGCGGGAGTAATACTCGTCGCGGGCCGCGGCGCAGTCGAGGGTGGCGGAAACCTGGGGCACGCCCACGCCCGTGACCTCACGGGTGGTGCAGGCAGCGCCGGGGCCGACGCCCACCAGGATGCCGTGGATGCCCTGCTCCATCAGCTCCATGGTGGCGGAGATGGTGACGGTGTTGCCCACCAGGATGGGCACGGGCAGCTCGGCCACCAGGTCAGAGAGGCGCAGGCCCAGAGTGGAGGAGGAGAGGTGGCGGGCGGTGGTGACGGTGGACTGGACGACGATGATGTCGGCGCCGGCCTCCACGGCCAGAGGGGCGAGGCGCTTGGTGGAGGCGGGGGTGACGCTCACGGCGCAGACGGCGCCCGTTGCCTTGATCTCCTGCACCCGCTTGCCCACCAGCTCGTCACGCAGCGGTGCGCTGTACACCTTCTGCATGACCTCGGTGACCTTCTCCTTGGGGGCGGCGGCGATCTCCTTGAGGGGCTCGTAGGGGTCGTCGTAGCGCGAGTACACGCCCTCCAGGTTCATGACGCCCAGGCCACCCGCCTTGGCCATGTGACCGGCGAAGGCCGGGTCCACGATGGCGTCCATGGCGGAGGCGAGGATGGGGATGGAGAACTGGTAGGGCCCGATCTGCAGGTCGGTGACGGACAACTCAGGGTTGGTGGTGACGTCACCGGGGACGATGGCCACCTCTTCGAAACCGTAGGTCCGCCGCAGCTCCTTGGCCTGAACCCGTTGTAGCACCATGGCGTCGCCCCCCATATGTTGTGGATATTTGCGCAACATTAGCACCGCGAGCAAGACGGCGTCAACAACTCGTGCCGTATTTCACAAAGTTGTCTCTACGCGCGCCCTCCAGCTGCTCCGCACACCCCCAAGTAGCCTCGAGCAGAGCCGAGCATATACCCCAGGGAGCCGGCGTGCTCGGCGCCCGCGCGACGTTGACGCACCGGACCACCCTTGCTACATTCGACCTGCCGCTTTAGCACTCGCCCCAGCGCTCTGCTAACACGGCGGGAGCACCCATGCCCGAGAAGAGCGAGAACCCCCGGCTGAACCCCCGCAGGCAGAGCCTGTTGGAGATCATCGTGGGCGACTACATCCGCACCGCCGCTCCGGTGGCCTCCCAGCAAATAGCGCGCGAGCACGGCCTCTCGGTCAGCTCCGCGACGATCCGGAACGACATGGCTGAGCTGGAGGAGATGGGCTACATCTCCCGCCCTCACGCCTCGGCGGGCGGGGTGCCCGCTCCCACCGCTTACCGTTTCTACGTGGGCCGGATGGTGGATCGCGCGCGCCCCTCCGCCCAGTTGGCTGCGGGCGCCCGCGAGGGGCTGGTGGCCGAGGCCGCGGACCCGGACGAATGGGCCCGGCGCGCCGCGGCGCTGCTATCCGAGGCGGTGCACAACGTTGCCATTGCCACCACCCCCAAGGTGTACCAGGCGCGCATCCGCCAGCTCCAGCTGGTGAGCTTGCACGAGCGCCAATGCCTCCTGGTGCTGGTGATGCAGGAGGGCCGGCTGCGCCAGCGCATGGTGCTGCTGCCCCAGATGGCGACCCAGGACGAGCTAACGGCGCTGGCCACACGCCTGAACACCGTCGCCTCCGGTCTCAACGCCGCCGAGCTGCGCACGGCGTGGGACCAGCGCGACATCGCGGGTACCCAGGGCGACGCGGTGCTGGGCGAGGTGCTGCGCCTGCTGGCCGAGGAGGAGCAGGAGGAGCCGGGCCGCCGGTACACCGACGGCCTGCGCCACATGCTGGGGCAGCCGGAGTTCCAGAGCGCCGTGCGCGCCCGCGAGGCGGTGGAGGTCCTGGAGGACGGCACCGTGCTGCGCCAGGTGTTCGCGGGAGCGGGCAACGACCGCAGCGGCGTGGATGTGGTGATCGGCGATGAGTCCACCACGGAGCAGCTGCGCCCCTACTCGGTGGTATTCGCCCGCTACGGGCTGCCGGGGCAGGCGGTGGGCGTCATCTCCGCCCTGGGCCCCACGCGCATGGACTACCCGTCGGCCATCGCCTCGGTGCGGTTCCTGGCCAGTGCGCTGACCGGGCTGCTGGCAGGGCTCGAGGACGAGCAGAACTAGCGTGGCCACCAAGCGCGATTACTACGAGGTGCTCGAGGTCCCCAAGGATGCCTCCGAGGAGGACATCCGCAAGGCCTTCCGGCGCAAGGCGCTGGAATACCACCCCGACCGCAACAAGGCCGAGGACGCCGCCGACCGCTTCAAGGAGGTCAACGAGGCCTACCAGGTCCTCACCGACCCGGCGCGGCGTCAGCGCTACGACCGTTTCGGCCACACGGCCGGCGGGCCAGGCGCGGGGGGCCAGCAGGGAGGCGGCTTCGAGGGCTCCGGCGACGTGTTCGGCGGATTCGGCGACATCTTCGACGCCTTCTTTGGCGGCGGGGTGGCCGGAGGACGCCCCCAGGCCCGCCCCGGACGCGACCTGTCCGCCAAGCTGACCGTTTCCTTCGAGGAAGCGGCCTTCGGCACCAACAAGAACGTGGACGTCTCCCGCACCGAGCGCTGTACCCGCTGCAACGGCACGGCGTCCGAGCCCGGCCACACCCCGGCCACCTGCGAAAACTGCAAGGGGAGCGGGCGCGTGCGCCGCTCCCAGCGCTCCATCTTCGGCCAGTTCGTCACCGAGGCCGCCTGCAACGTGTGCAACGGCTCCGGCCGCGTGGTCTCTCACCCCTGCACCCAGTGCAAGGGCTCCGGCCGTGAACGCTCCAAGCGCGCCCTAGAGGTGGCCGTGCCCGCGGGGGTGTTCAACGGGGCGCGCCTGAACCTGCGCGGTCAGGGTGACGCGGGCGAGTCGGGCGCACCGGCGGGTGATCTGCTGGTGGACATCCGCGTGGAGCCGCACCCCCACTTCGACCGTGAGGAGAACGACATCCTCTACACCCTCAACCTCACCTACCCTCAGGCCGCGCTAGGCACGGAGGTGGCGGTGCCCACACTGGACGGGGACACCAAGCTCAAGGTGCCCGCGGGCACGGCGGCGGGAACCATCTTCGCCCTCAAGGGCAAGGGGGTGCCCCACCTGGGACGGCCCGACCGGCGCGGCGATGAGCTGGTGACGGTGAACGTGGTGATCCCTGAGAAGCTCTCCAAGCGCCAGCGCCAACTCCTGGAGGAGCTCGCACGCGAGCTAGACCACTAGCCCCCCTCCCCACACCCTGACACCGTAGGTGAACCATGCCCCGTGCGCCCCGTGAGACGGTCTGGCTCGAGGTGAAGGCCCAGGTGCCCTTCGAGTTCGTGGAGCCGGTGGCCGAGCTGTTCCGCCGCTACGGCAAGGGCGGCGTGGCCATCGAGCAACCGGGCGGGTGGAACCCCGACGAGGGCGAGTTCGCCCCGGCCGAGGCAGCGGCCATCGTGCGCTGCTACATGCCCCGCACCCCGGCCTACAAGACGGCACGCGAGATGGTGCACATCGGCCTGGACCTGGTGGGGCACATCAACGGCCCCCTAGTGGTGGAGGAGCGGGAGGTCACCGAACGCGAGTGGGAGGAGGCGTGGAAGGCGCACTTCACCCCCCTGCGCGTGGGCAAGCGCCTGCTGGTGCAGCCCCCCTGGCACCGGGGAGAGGCGGGGCCCGACGACATCGTCATCGAGATAGACCCAGGCCTAGCCTTCGGCACGGGCCACCACCCCACCACCCACCGCACCTTGGCGTGCATGGAGCGGCTGCTCAAGCCCGGCGATGCCGTGCTGGACGTGGGAGCGGGGAGCGCCATCCTCTCGGTGGGCGCGGCCAAGATGGGCTCCGGTAAGGTACTGGGGGTGGAGATAGACCCCGTGGCCCTCAAGGCGGGGCGGGCGAACCTGAGGGCGAACAAGGTGTCCGGTGCAGTACGCCTGTACGCCGGGAGCCTGCCCAACGAGCACATCGCCCCCCACAGCGCCGACCTGGTGCTGGCCAACGTGAACTCCGTGGCACTGGCGAAGCTGGCCCCGGAGCTGGCGCGCGCACTAGCACCGGGCGGGCACCTGGTGGCGGCGGGGATACTCACCGAGCGCCTGGGTCAGGTGGAGGAGGCGTTCACCGGCGCGGGCATCACCATCGACGAGCGCATCGCCGACGGGGAGTGGGTCGTCCTGGTCTGCCGCTAGCCGTGACCGGGGCCCGGCCCCTCCAGGGGTGACTCGCGCCCCGTGGGCATCCAGAGCACCACCGTGCGGCGAAGGGAGTGCGGTATCAGCGCCGTTGCCAGCCGTTCCACGGACAAGTCCTGGGGGGGTGCGCGTGAGCGCACCCTGAGCATACGGGCCACCGGGGGGGCCGGATGGGCTACTCGGGCCGGGGGGTGCGCGCCATCAGCTCGGCCAGCGCGTCACGGGGAGTCATCCCCTGGAACAGCACCCGCGCCGTGAGCTCCGCGATGGGCATCTCCACCCCGAAGTGGGCGCCCATCTCCAGTGCAGCCACGGTGGTCTTGACGCCCTCGGCCACCTCGCCGCCCAGCTCGGCCAGCGCGTCCTCCAGGCCCTTGCCCGCAGCCAGCGCCAACCCCACCCGGTGGTTGCGCGAGAGGCCGGAGTAGCACGTGGCCAGCAGGTCGCCCATGCCCGCGTTGCCCATGAAGGTGACGGGCTGCGCGCCAGCGGCAACACCCAGGCGGGTAATCTCGGCCAGGCCCCGCGTGATGAAAGCAGCGCGGGCGTTATCCCCCAGCCCCATGCCATCGCAGATGCCCGCGCCGATGGCGATGACGTTCTTCAGCGCGCCCGCCAGCTCCGTGCCCAGCAGGTCGGCGTTGGTATAGACCCGGAACGCCATCGAGTTGAGCAGCGCCTGCGCCGCACCGGCGGCCTGCGGGTTGTCCGAGGCCACCACCGTTGAGGTGGGCAAGCCCTTCACCACTTCGCGGGCCAGGTTGGGCCCGGAGAGGGCGCACACCCGCCCCGCGGCCTGGGGCAGCTCTTCGGTCAGCAGGGTGCTCATGCGCTTGAACGTCCCCTGCTCCAGTCCTTTGGCTGCGGAGACGGCGATGGCCTCCGGCGCCAGGTGCGGAGCGGCGCGCCGGGCGTTCTCCCTCAGCGTATGGGAGGGCACGGCGAAGAGCACCGCAGCCACGCCGGCCAGCCCCTCGTCCCACCGGTGGGTAACGCTCAGGCTGGCCGGGAAGGCGTGGCCTGCCATGCGCGGATGTTCCCGTGCAGTCTCTAGCGCCACCGCATCCCCCGGCGTGCGCGCCAGCAACCGAACGGGCACATTCTGGCGCGCCATGATGATGGCCAGGGTGGCGCCCCAGGTGGTGGTGCCGGCGACGGCGACCGGGGCTGGTTGAGAGGCGCTCACAGGTGCGCTCCAGGGGGCCGGATGGCGGCCATCTTAGCGCAAGGGCACCAGGGGTGCGCTCACTCGGCTAGCTGCTCTTCGTACAGCGCCGAGCCCTCGGTCTGCCAGGCGCGCACGTCGGCGGGCCAGGCAGACTTTATATAGGCGAGGATATCCACCACCTCCTGCTCGGTGAGAAGCTCCCGGAACGCGGGCATGGCAGAGCCCTGGACCGGCAGCCCATCCAGCACCCAGCCCGCCAGCAGCCGGTCGGCGTGGTGCCAGGTGTGGCCGGTGGCGTCGTGGGCAGGGGCACCGAGCGTGCGCTCCCCGCCGCTCTCCGGGCTGGCATGGCACGCGATGCAATTCGCCTCGTACAGCACCCTGCCCGCCTCGGCCTGCGCCGCCGTGGGCTCGATGGGGTAGAGCGCCCCGCTGGCGGGGCCAGAGCCCCCGCACGCGGCCAGTGACAGCGCGAGGGCTAGCAGGGTCAGCAGGAGGATGGACGCGCGCTGGCGTGCCGGGAAGGTCATGGCGAGGGGGCTCCGCGATGGGTCTTGCCCCAGGATAGCGCTGGGCATATCGTCCCTGCCCACGACGCAGGGGCGCCCCGATGGGCGCGGGGGGTGCGCATGCAGGTGATGCGGGTCTACACCGGCAAAGACGGAAGGTCCCACTTCGAGGACGTGGAGCTGGACTTCGACGCGAGCGCCGGGCGCTTCCCCCGTGCGCTGATGCAGGACGCCCACGAGACCGGCTTCAATTTCCAGCCGGGGGGCTTCCAGGACTCGATGCACACCGCGCCCTACCGGCGCATGGTCATCATCCTCTCGGGCGGGGTGGACATCGTCCTCTCCGGCGGCGACCACCGGCAGGTGGGGCCGGGGGACGTGATCATCTTCGAGGACACCACCGGCGAGGGGCACATCATGAACCCCATCGGCGATGAGCCACGCTACTCGGCCTACGTGGCGCTGGAGGATCCACAGGCGCGCAAGCGCTAGACTCGCTGGGCCGCCTCGTCCCCCATGCGCGCGGCGATGGCGTCCACGCCCATGATGCCCAGGTCATCCCCGGAGCGCAGGCGCACCGCCGCCCCGGTGGCCTCGGCCTCCTTGTCGCCCACCACCAGCATGTATGGCACCTTCTGGAGCTGGGCGTGCCGTATCTTGGCACCCATGCGCTCCCCGCGCTCGTCCACCTGGGCCCGCAGCCCCGCCGCCGCCAGGCGCTCGCGCACCTGCTGGGCGTAGGGGATGTGCCGGTCGGCGATGGGTATCACCACCGCCTGCACCGGGGCGAGCCAGAGGGGGAAGGCCCCACCGTGGTGCTCCACCAGCACCCCGAAGAAGCGCTCCAGCGAGCCGAAGAGGGCGCGGTGCACCATGTAGGGGCGGTGCTCGGCGCCGTCGTCACCCACGAAGTTCAGGTCGAACCGCTCCGGCAGGTTGAAGTCGAATTGCACCGTGGAGCACTGCCACGAGCGCCCAATGGCGTCCTTCACCTTTATGTCCAGCTTGGGACCGTAGAAGGCACCGCCGCCCTCGTCCACCTCGTAGTCCACGTTCAGCCGGTCCAGCGCGTTGCGCAGCGATGCCGTCGCGTGCTCCCAGTCCTCGTCGCGGCCCACCGCCTTCTCCGGCTTGGTGGACAGGTACACGTCGAAGTTGCTGAAGCCGAAGGTACGCAGCAGGTCGAAGGCGAAGGTGCACACGCCCACCACCTCGTCCTCCACCTGGTCGGGGCGGCAGAAGATGTGGGCGTCGTCCTGGGTGAACCCGCGCACCCGCAGCAAACCGTGGAGCACGCCACCGCGCTCGTAGCGGTACACGGTGCCCATCTCTGTGAGGCGCATGGGCAATTCGCGGTACGAGCGCTTGGTGGAATTGAACACCTGGATGTGGAACGGGCAGTTCATGGGCTTGGCGAAGTACTCCTGCCCATCCACGTCCATCGCGTCGTACATGTTCTCACGGTAGAAGCCCAGGTGCCCGGAGGTCTCCCACAGCGTGGACTTGCCGATGTGCGGGGAGTAGACAAGCTCGTACCCGCGCGACAGGTGCTCCTGACGCCAGTGGTCCTCCATGAGCGAGCGCACCCGCGCGCCCTTGGGGTGCCAGATGATGAGCCCCGCTCCCACCTGGTCAGAGGTGGAGAACAGGTCCAGTTCGCGGCCCAGCTTACGGTGGTCACGCTTGGC
Source organism: Chloroflexota bacterium (assembly GCA_038109085.1). Taxonomy (GTDB): domain Bacteria; phylum Chloroflexota; class Dehalococcoidia; order Lucifugimonadales; family Australimonadaceae; genus Australimonas. The sequence goes on along the minus strand of JAYNIL010000059.1, from coordinate 57 downwards.
GGCCTCCTCCAAACGCGCCAGGTGCGCCTCCAGCGACTCGTGGGACTCCCACGCCGT
>JAYNIL010000058.1:0-8107 GCA_038109085.1 Chloroflexota bacterium | reverse complement strand
ATCTCCAGGTTCACCTCGTGCAGCACCGGCTTGCCCTTCAGATAGGCGAAGCCCACGTTCTCGTAGCGCACCGCGCCCTTGATGGGCGGCAGGTCAGCGGCATCGGGCGCATCGGCCAGCTCGGGCTTCACGTCCAGCAGGTCGAAGATGCGCGAGCCGGAGGCCATGGCGCGCTGGAGCTGGGTGAACTGCATCGTCAGCGACCGTATCGGGTCGAAGAAGCGCTGCACGTACAGGGCGAACTGCGTCAGCAGACCGGCCGTGGCCGCCCCCTGAACGTAGAGGTTGCCGCCGTAGACGATGACCATGGCCAGCGACAGGGACATGAACACCTCGACCGCCGGCATCAGCGAGGCGGAGAGGCGCTGCGCCGCCAGGTTGGTGTGCAGGTGGGCCGTGTTCAAATCATCGAAGGCCTGCATGTTCACGGCCTGCCGGTTCAGCCCCTGCACCACGCGCACCCCGTCCAGGTTCTCAGCCAGGGAGGCGTTTACCCGGGAGATGGCCACCCGCACCCGCAGGAAGGCCGCGCGCGCCCGGCGCTGCCACACCCAGATGATGACCGCCAGCAGCGGCAGGGGGGCCAGGGATGCCAGCGCCAGGGAGGGGGCCGTCACCACCATGATGACGACGATGCCCACCAGGGCGAGCAGGTCTGCCACGGAGAGCACCAGGATGTCCAGGAACTCCTGCACCTGGTAGACGTCGTTTTGGGCACGGGACATCACAGAGCCCACCTTGTTGCGGTTGTGGAAGGACATGTCCAGCCGCTGCAGGTGGGTAAACAGGTCGCGGCGCAGGTTGTAGATCACCTGCTGGCTCACCTTGGCTAGGATGAGCTGGTGGGAGTAGTTGGCGGCGTAGTGCACCGCCAGCAGGCCCAGGAAGCCCAGGGCCAGCAGGTCTAGCCCGCGCCCGTCGCCGCCCGCGATGTACGTGTCGATGCCCAGGCGCACCAGAAGCGGGATGGCGATGGTGGCGAGGGTGTAGACCACCACGCCCAGGATGGCCAAGGCGGTGAGCCCCTTGTACGGGCCCAGGTAGCGGCTCATGCGCGTGACTACGCGCGAGTCGTAGAGGCGCGCGCCGTCCTCGTCGATGTCGCCCGCCTCTGAGCGCATCATGAAGTTGCCGCCGCCGTGCATCACCAAGGCAACACCATCATGCGCCCGCTCCGTACCGCGCGCTCAGCCCCTCGGTCCGCGATTCGCCCCCGTCGTGGCCGTTGAGATTGGTGGCGTACTGGAGCTCCCGCATGTGCGTGAACAGCCCGCCGGTGGCTATCAGTTCGGCCGGGGGGCCCATCTCGGCGATGCGCCCGTGCTCCAGCACCACCACCAGGTGCGCATGCTGGATGGACGAGAGGCGGTGCGCGATGACGAATGTGGTGCGCCCGGCTACCACCGCGCCCATGGCCTGCTGTATCGCCGCCTCGGTGCCTGCGTCCACGGCAGAGGTGGAATCGTCCAGCACCAGGATGGGCGGGTCCAGCAGCAGCGTGCGGGCCAGGGCCAGGCGCTGGCGCTGGCCGCCGGAGAGCGACATGCCCCGCTCGCCGATGAGGGTGTCGTATCCCTTGGGCAGGGCCATCACCTCATCGTGCAGCTGGGCAGTCTTCGCTGCGGCCATCACCTGCTCAAGCGTGGCGTCGCGGTGCCCGTAGACGATGTTCTCGCGCACCGTGGCGCTGAACAGAAACACGTCCTGCTGCACCATGCCCACCGCATCGCGCACCGAGGCCACCGTGGCATCGCGCACGTCTACCCCGTCGATGGACACGCGCCCGGAGTCCACGTCGTAGAAGCGAGCCAGCAGGTTCACCAGCGTGCTCTTGCCGCTCCCCGGCGCGCCCAGCAGCGCCACCACCGTGCCGCGCGGCACGTCGAGGTCGATGTCCTCCAGGGCGGGGACGTGACCGTAGGAGAAGCGCACACCCTCGAAGCGCACGTGGCCCTTCAGGTCAACCAGCGGCTTCGCGCCGGGGGCGTCGTGCACCGGGGAGATAGCGTCCAGCACGTCGAACAGGCGCTCGCCGGCGGCCATGGTGCGGGCGAAGGTGTTCACCAGGAAGCCCACCATGCGCACCGGCTGCACCAGCAGGCCCACGTAGAAGATAAACTGCACCAGTTCACCCACGCTGACCCGCCCGTTCATCACCGCGTGACCGCCCACCCACAGCACCGCCACCGTGCCGCCCCAGAAGAACACCTGCATCAAGCTGGTGTTGGCGGACTGGGCCCGGCGGGCCATGTAGGTCCAGTCGAACACGCTCTGATTGTGGACGGCGAACTTGCCCTCCTCGTGGGCCTCGGCCCCGAAGGCCTTCACCACCCGCTGACCGGCCAGGTTCTCCTGGAGCACCGTGGTGAGCAGGCCCGTCTCGGTCTGCACCCGGCGCCACATCACGCGCATGCGTCGGCTCACCGTGACGGCGCGGATGCCCACCAGCGGTACGAAGGCCAGCGCCACCAGCGCCAGTTGCCAGTCCATGGAGAGCATGATGACCCCGCTGCCCGCAACCAGCGCCACGATCTGCCCCGAGCGCACCAGCCCCATGGACACGAAGGCCCGTGTCTGCTCAACGTCCACCGTGGCCTTGGACATCAGGTTGCCCGTGTGCTCACGGTCATGGAAGGCGAAGGAGAGGTGCTGGAGCTTGTCGTAGAGCATGTTGCGGATGCGCCAGGCAACGTGCTGCGAGACGGATTCGGCCAGGTACAAGTTGGCGTAGTTGAACACCCCGCGCGCCAGCACCGCGACCACCAGTAGCCCGCCCATGGTGAGCATGCGCGAGCGGTCGGCGCCCTGAGCCAACTCGTCGATGGAATCGCCCACCAGGCGTGGCACCAGCAGGAAGAAGCCGGTTGAGAGGAGCAGCGTCACCCACGCGGCGGTCATGCGCCACGGGTTCTGCGCCGCGATCTTGGTGATGCGCCAGAGTATCCGCATGAGAACCTTCCCAGTATAGGCCATGCCTCCAGGGGCCGGGCCCCCCTCGCGCCCGCGTGTAGAATCGTGTTATCTCCCCGCAGGAGTCAGCGTGTCCCAGAACCCGGCATTGCCCTTCTCCCTACGCCCCATGGAGGAGGGCGACATCGAGCAGGTGGCCGCCATGGAGCGTGAGGCGTTCCCCACGGTCTGGCCGCCCACCTCCTTCACCAAGGAGCTGCGCAACGGCAGGGCCGAGTACCTGGTGTGCGTGGCGCAGGGTCGCTACCTCACCCAGCTCACACACGGGCGCCGGGGACTGGCGCGCCTGTTCGGGAAGGGCAAGCGCGAGGCGGTGGAGCGTGAGGAGCTGGTGGGGTACCTGGGCATGTGGTACATGGCCGGGGAGGCGCACATCATCGAGGTGGCCGTGCGCGAGTCCCACCGGCGCAGGGGGTTGGGCGAGCTGCTGCTCCTGGGCGCGGTGGAGCTAGCGCTGGAGCGCGGGCAGTCGGATGTGACGCTGGAGGCGCGCGTCTCCAACGATGCGGCCAAGGCCCTCTACCTCAAGTACGGGTTCCGCGAGGTGGGACTGCGGCGGCGTTACTACTCGGATAACAACGAGGACGCCATCATCATGACCACCCCGGAGCTGGGCTCCGCCGAGTACCTGGCCCACCTGGACGATGTGCGTGCGCGCTTCACCGAGCGCTACGGCCAGGTGCTGCGGGTGTTCGCGGAGCCCCGGCAGGGGTGAGCCAGAGCACAGGCTCCGTTCCCGGCGCGCCGGTTGCCATCCCGCCCCACTCCTAGACACGCTCCACACGGATCGCCAGCACCGACCACTCGATCAGCGGCCACTCGGCTATCTGCGCGTAGCGGTCCATTAGAAGGGGCGCGTCCTCCTGGTGCTCCTGCCCGCCGCCGCGCAGCACCTCGGCCTGCCTATGCACAAGGACGTAGGCGAGGCGCTCCCACTCCTCCCGGTGGTGGTCCACCACCACGGCCACCTGCGGGTTCTCCTTCACGTTGCACACCCGCTTGAGGCTCCCATGCGTGCGCTCCCCGCCGTTGGTGATACCCGCCGTTGGTGATAAAGGAAGCATCACGTGTGAAGGCGTAGCACAGCGGCACCAGGTGGGGAGCACCGTCCGCCCCCACGGTGGCGAGGTCCGCCACGCGGCACCGCTGCAGGTAGTTCATCTGGGCGTCGGTGAAGGTGCTCATGGGCCCTCCTAGTTCCCAGTGCAAGGACCCCGAGCGCAAGGGCTTGCGCTACAATTCCCCCCATGTTGCGACTCATCTTCGTACGCCACGGCCGCACCTCCTGGAACGTGCAGGGCAGGGTGCAGGGAGGCGGTGGGCTGGATGAGATAGGTCGCGCCCAGGCCATGCGACTGGCCGATGCGTTCGCATCCGAGCCCCTGGCCGCCGTCTACTCTTCGCCCGCGCTGCGCGCCCGGCAGACTGGCGGCGCCGTGGCCAAGCGCCGCGGGTTGCCCGTGCGCCGGCGCCGCCTGCTGGCCGACCTGGACTACGGTCGCTACGCCGGTGCGCTCCTGGCCGACGTGCAGCGTGAGCGTCCCGACCTGTTCGAGACCTGGCGCGCCGCCCCCCACACAGTCCACTTCGAGGGAGGCGAGTGCCTGGCGGACCTGCGCGAGCGGGTGCGCCGGTTCATCGCCCAGGCCTACGCGAACCACGACGGGTTCACGGTCCTGGCGGCCACGCACGATTCGCCGGTGCGGGTGGCGGCATCCCTGGCGCTGGGGCTGGGTGACGAGAAGCACACCGACCCTGACCTGCGCACCCCCCTGGCCTCCATCACGGAGCTGGAGGTGGAGGGCCCGCACCTGCGGCTGGTGCGCCACAAGGACGCCGCGCACCTGGCGGGCATCGACGATGGCTTCGGGCGCTAGGCGCTCCGGCATCCCGCCCGCCCAGCGCGGCGTGCGCCCCTACCGGGCCGAGGAGGTCTTCGGCCTGCTGGCCGAGGTGTACGGCCCTCTCACCTGGGAACCCCGCATGGAGCCCACCGCCGAGCTTGTGTGGACGATCCTCTCCCAGCACACCAGCGACCTGAACGCCGGGCGCGCCTTCGACGCGCTGGTGGCGCGCTACCCCACCTGGGAGGGCGTTGAGGCGGCCGACACCCCAGAGTTGGCTCGGGTCATCGCCCACGGCGGGCTCGCCAACCAGAAGGCCCCGCGCATCCAGACCGTGCTGGCCGCACTGCGTGAGCGCACCGGTGGCTACGGACTTAGTTTCCTGGCTGCCATGCCGCTGGCCGATGCCAAGGCTTGGCTCACCTCCCTGCCCGGCGTGGGGCCCAAGACCGCCGGCGTCGTTCTGTCCTTCGCCCTGGGCATGCCCGCCATGGCCGTGGACACCCACATCCACCGGGTGGCCCAGCGATTGCGCCTCATCGGCCCTCGCGTGGGCGCCGACAATGCCCATGACCTGCTGGAGCGGGCGATGGCCCCGGAGCGCGTGTGGGCCTTCCACGTCTACCTCATCACCCATGGACGACGCGTGTGCAAGGCGCAGCGACCGCTGTGCCACGCCTGCCCGCTGGCGGCGCGCTGCCCCTCCCGCCGGGCATTGGAGACGCCGGGCGACGAGCGCGTGCCAGACCTCACCACGGCGGCCAAGCCGCTGTGAGCGCGGCGGGGCAGGGGAGCCTGGACTCCGAAGCGCGCGAGCGCGTCTCGCGTCTGCTGGCGGCCCTGTGTTCTGAGCACTCCATCGCCCCCGCCCCGGCGCTGGAGTGGTCGGTGCGCATGCGCCGCATGCTGGGGCGCGCCTACATGCGCGATGGGGTCATCCGCCTCTCGGCCTGGCTCGATGAGGGCCAGGCCGCCGAGACGCTGCGCCATGAGCTGGCGCACATCGTCGACCACCAGCACCGGCGCGGCCGGGGGCGGGCCGCCCCGCACGGCGAGGCGTGGCGGGAGTGGGCGGTGCGCCTGGGCGCCGTGCCCCGTGCCACCGCGCGCCAGGGCCCGGCCCTCGCACCAGAGCCGGCTGAGCGTCCGCACACAGGCCTGGCGTGTCCTGGCTGTGGCGCTCGCTTCGTGCGGGCCCGTGTGCTGAGGGGGCTCTACTGTCGCGCTTGTGGGCCTCGCCGGGGGCGGCTGTCGAAGGCTCTACGTGGGCCGCGCTCCGAGGTGGTAGCGTGGGCTGAGCGTCGCGCTCCGGCGCCGGAGGGGTGAGGCAATGGAGCAGGTGCTGGCGGGGCTGAAGGAGTTCCACCTGGTCTTCCTGCCGCTCCTGGTGGTCATGGACCCCCTGGGCGTGCTGCCGTTTCTCGCCGCCTTCACCGGAGTCATGCCCGCGGCCATGCGCGCGCGTATCCACCGCACCGCCCTGTTCACCGGATTGGTGGTGGGTGTGCTGTTCCTGCTGGCGGGCCGCGCGGTGTTCGCCCTGCTGGGCGTGCAGGTGTACCACTTCCTGGTGGCGGGTGGCGCAGTGCTCTTCGCCCTGGCGCTGCGGGAGATGATGACCTCTGGCGCCGAGCCTCCGGCTGAGCCGGATGAGCTCATGGCCGTGGTGCCCATCGGCACCCCGCTGCTGGTGGGCCCGGCCACCATCTCCCTGCTGCTGGTGCTGGCGGCGCTGCACCCCCTGTGGCTCGTGGTGGCGGCGTTCGTCGCCAACATGGCCATCGCCTGGCTCGTCTTCAGCCAGACGGGGCGGCTGGTGCGCTGGGTCGGCGCGGGCGGCCTGCGCGCCTTCAACAAAGTCATGTATCTGCTGCTGGCGGCCATTGCCGTCAAGCTCATCACCGACGGCATCGTCCAGACCATCGCCGCCGTGGACTAGCCTGCCCGCACCAGGAGGTGCCCATGCCCGCCGAAAACCGTCCCGCCCATGACCTGGTCATCACCGGTGGACGCGTGCTGGACCCCGGCAGGGGGGTGGACGCCCTCATGGACGTGGCGGTGCGCGACGGGCGCATCGCCCAGGTTGCGCCGGACATCGGCGCTGCCGCAGGCCTGCGCTCGGTGGACGCGCGGGGCAAGCTGGTCACGCCCGGCCTCATCGACGTGCACGCCCACATCTACCACATGGGCATCGAGAACGGCCTGGACCCGGACCTGGCCGGGGTGCGCTCCGGCGTCACCACCCTGGTGGATGGCGGGTCGGCGGGCTCGGCTAACTACGAGGGCTTCTCCCGCCACGTCATCGCCAAGGCCGCGACGCGGGTACTGGCCAACATCCACATCGCCCGCGCGGGCCTGGCCTTCATGCCGGAGGCGCGCGATGCCTCCGACATCGACCACGACGCCACCGTCGAGATGGTAAACCGTCACCGGGGGGAGATCATCGGCGTGAAGGTACGGGCGCTGGGCCCCGCCGCGCGCACCCTGGGCGTGGCCTACATCGAGAAGGCCGTGGCCGCCGCGCGCTAGGCGGGCGTGCGGGTGATGGTGCACATCGGCGACCCGGCCGACCGCGCGCCGGAGACGGCCAACCTCACCCGCGCACTGCTGCCCCTGCTGGAGCCCGACGACATCCTGACGCACCTGTTCACCGGCGCGCCGGGCAAGGCGCTCGACACCCTGGGGCGCGCCGTGCCGGAGCTGGTGGAGGCCAAGGACCGGGGAGTGGTGTTCGACCCGGCCCACGGACGTTTCAACCTCTCCTTCGAGGTGGCCAAGCGTATGATGGACCAGGACATCATCCCCTACACCATATCCACCGACATCACCCGCCAGGGGCAGGCGGGGCGCGTGCGCTCCATGACCCACATCATGGGCAAGTTCCTGGCGCTGGGCTACGCGCTGCCCGACGTCATCCGCATGTCCACCTACAACCCCGCGCGGCTGGTGGGCCGCCAGGACGACCTAGGAACGCTCGCAGAGGGCACCGCGGCGGACATCGCCATACTGGAGGAGGCGACCGGGGTGTGGGACTATGAGGACGCTGAGGCTGTGACCATCAAGGGGCAGAAGGCGCTGCGCCCCGTGCTCACCTTTAAGGACGGCGTGCAGTACAGCCCGGACTACGGCCCCTTCCCCTGGGGCTGGCTTCCGAACCCCACGCCCTGAGGCGTGGGGTTCGGGCCCGGCTGCCTGCGGCAGCCTCGTTCCAGGGGACTCCCCTGCGCCCCCTGCGGGGGCTACCCCGTCTCCGCTCGCTGGGCGCTCGCTCATGGCAGCAGGCGCGTGGCCTG
>JAYNIL010000057.1:0-8251 GCA_038109085.1 Chloroflexota bacterium | reverse complement strand
CTGGACGCGATCCGCAAGACCAACGTGGTCGCCAAGGAGGCGGGTGGCATCACCCAGCACATCGGCGCCTACCAGGTGGAGCACAACTCTAACCCCGTCACCTTTATCGACACGCCGGGCCACGAGGCCTTCACGGCCATGCGCGCCCGGGGTGCCCAGGTGACGGACATCGCCATCCTGGTGGTGGCGGCCAACGACGGCGTCATGCCCCAGACGGTGGAGGCCATCGACCACATCAAGGCTGCTGGCGTGCCCATCATCGTGGCCATCAACAAGATGGACGTGGACGGCGCGGACCCCGAGAAGGTGCGCCGCCAGCTCACCGAGCACGAGCTGGTGGTGGAGAAATGGGGCGGCGACGTGATGGATGTGGAAGTCTCCGCCAAGGCGGGCAAGGGCATCGAGGACCTGCTGGAGGTCATCCAGCTGGTGGCCGAGGTTGCTGAGCTCAAGGCCAACCCGGAGCGCCCCGGCGTGGGCGTGGTGGTGGAGGCGCGATTAGACAAGTTGCGCGGCGCCCTGGCCACGGTGCTGGTGCAGACCGGCACTCTCAAGGTGGGCGACCACGTGGTGGTGGGCAACGTGCGTGGGCGGGTGAAGGCCCTGGTCAACGACAAGGGCCGGCGCATCCACCAGGCCGGGCCCTCCACCCCTGTGGAGGTGCTGGGCCTTACGGACACCCCCGGCGCGGGCGACCGGCTGGTGGTGGTGCCCAACGAGAAGAGCGCCCGGGACATGGTGGCCGAGCGCGTGCGCCGTGAGGAGGCGCGCCGCGGCGCGACGCTGGAAGAGATGGGTTCGCGCATCTCCTCCGGGCAGGTACGGGAGCTCGCTCTGGTGGTCAAGACCGACGTACAGGGTTCCACCGAGGCCGTGCGTCAGGCGCTGGAGCAGCTCTCCACGCCCGAGGCGCAGGTGCGGGTGATCCACCTGGCCACCGGCAGAATCACCGAGTCCGACGTGCTGCTGGCCGTGGCCTCCAGCGCCATCATTGTGGGGTTCAACGCCCGTCCCGACCAGGGTGCTGCGCGCCTGGCCGAGCAGGAGGGCGTGCAGATCCGCGAGTACAACATCATCTACCGCCTCACCGAGGACGTGGAGAAGGCCCTGGCCGGCATGCTGGAGCCCACCGTTGTGGACGTGGTGGAGGGCAAGATGGAGGTGCGCGCCGTCTTCTCCCTGGCCCGTGGGCGCAAGACAGCCGGGTGCTACGTCCAGGAGGGCAAGGCAACCCGTGGGGCCAAGGCCCGGGTGTTGCGCGATGGCAAGGAGCTGTTCGACGGTTCCATCGCCGGGCTGCGCCGCTTCAAGGACGACGTGCGCGAGGTTGCCGCGGGTTACGAGTGCGGCCTCTCCCTGGACGGCTTCTCCGATTACCAGGAGGGCGACATCATCGAGGTGCACCGGGAGAAGGTCACCGGCGCCTAGTGCCCGGCCTCCAGTCCCGAGAGGAGCATCGCCATGTCTGACGGGCGCCGCATCCAGCGGGTGGGTACCCTGCTGCGCGAGGAACTGAGCCGCCTGCTGCGGGAGGCCATCGCTGACCCGCGCCTGGGCTCTCTCGTCACCATCGCCCGGGTGAACCTCTCACCCGACCTGGAGCACGCCACCGTGGCCGTCTCCGTGCTGGGCGATGCCGTCGTGCAACGAGCGGCCCTTGCTGCCCTCACCGACGCCTCCGGCTACCTGCGCCGGGAGCTGGCGGGGCGGATGCGCCTGCGCCACGTGCCGTCGCTGCGCTTCGTGACCGACGAGGTGGTGCGGGAGGGCGATAGGGTGTTGGAGCTGCTGAACAACCTTCCCGGCTCACCCGCCGCGGCGGGTGAGCGGGAGCGCAAGCAGGATGGGTAGGCGCGCACGCGGCGGGGTTATCGCCAACGGCATCATCCCGTTGAACAAGCCCGGCGGCATCACTTCCATGGACGTGGTGCGCGCGGTCAAGCGGCTCACCGGCGTGCGCCGGGTGGGTCACGCAGGCACCCTGGACCCCATCGCCACCGGCGTGCTGCCCGTGTGCCTCGGCCAGGGGACGCGGTTGATGGAGCGGCTGGTGGACGGGGGCAAGAGGTACCGCGGTGAGGTGACGCTGGGCTCGGCCACGGACACCTACGATGCGGCGGGCCAGCAGACGGTCACCGGCTCCTTCGCCCATGTGACGCGCGAGCAGGTGGAGGCCGCCCTCGCCCCCTACCATGGCACCGTGCTCCAGCGCCCGCCCATGTACTCAGCGCTCAAGCACGAGGGCCAGCGACTCTACGAGCTGGCCCGCGCGGGCGTTGAGGTGGAGCGTGAGCCCCGCGAGGTGGTGGTGCACGCCATCACGCTGGAGGCGTTTGCGCCGCCCGTGCTGCGCATCGAGGTGCGCTGCGGGCGCGGCTTCTACATGCGCACTCTGGCCCACGAGCTGGGCGAGGCGCTGGGCGTGCCCGCGCACCTCTCTGCTCTGGAGCGCACCGAGGCGGGGCCCTTCGCCCTGGCCCAGACCGTCATGCTGGAGGACCTGGAGGCGTCCGGCGAGGCCTGGCGCGAGCACCTGCTCCCCCCGGATGCGGCGGTGGACGAGGTGCAGGCGGCAACCGTGGAGCCCGCAGCTGAGCGTCACCTGCGCAACGGGCAGCCGGTCTCCCTGCCCAGCGCGGGAGTGTACGCGGGGCACCTGGAGGAGCGGCGGGCATACAGCGTGGACGGGCGGTTCATCGCCCTGGTGCGCTTCAACCGCATGGAGTCGCTCTGGCACCCGGAGAAAGTGTTCGACCTGCCGGAGCCCTCACCCCTCGCGCCCTAGCGCGGCGCGCGCCGGTAGACGTACCAGACGCGCTGGAGCGTGGTGAACCCGGCCACGACGGCGATGATGCCCAGGGCCCATAGCACGTAGCCCGAGAGCAGCCCCGCGCCCAGCACCACGATGCGTTCCGGTCGGCCCAGCACGCCAACGTCGCCCTCGATGTCCAGCCCCTCGGCGCGCGCCCGCGTGTAGGAGACCATCACCGAGGCGATGAGCGCCGCGATGGCCAGGCCAACGCCCAGCTCATGCCCCTCGCGTGTGTAGTGGATGGCGATGCCGAACAGGACGCCCGCCTCGCCCAGACGGTCCATCACCGAGTCGAAGAACGCGCCGAACACCGAGTCCTTGCCGCCCAACCGCGCAACGGCTCCGTCGAACATGTCCATGATGGCACCAGCCAGCATCACCACCCCACCCCAGAACATGTCTCCCCCGGCCAGCAGCCACGCCCCCGCGCACGCGACAAGGAAGCCCGCGAAGGTGAGCAAGTTGGGGCCGATGTGCAGCGCTAGCAGCACCCGTGCGATGGGGTGGGAGAAGTAGCGCGAGGCCCACACCTTGGCGGGGACGCGCAGGGCCGTCGGCACGCTCATCGCACACGCTCCTGCCGGTGCTCCCGGCGCCACAGCAGCGACCGGTAGTAGGTGAGCACCCGCTCGGCCACCACCTCCCACCGGTACTGCTCCACGCTGATGCGTCCCCGCGCCCCCATCTCCTTACCATTCGCCGGGTCGTTGATGAGGCGCTCCAGCGCGAAGGCCAGCTCCGCGTCGTCCTTGGGCGCCACCAGCAACCCCTCCACGCCCGAGGCGATGACCCGCTTGAAGCCATCGATGCGCGTGGCCACGATGGGGGTGCCCGCCGCCATTGCCTCCAGCAGCACGATGCCGAAGGACTCGCGCCCCGTGTTGGGCGCGCAGTAGATGTCGGCTGTCTGGTAGTAGCGAGGGATGTCGGCCCAGGGCACGCCCCCCACGAACTCCACGTCGGGCAGGTTGCGCCCGGCGATGAGGCCTGCCACCTCCTCACCGGGGTCGCCCGCGCCTACCACGATGAGCCGGATATTGGGGTGGCGCCACTTTAGGCGCGCGTAGGCCATGATCAGGTACTTGAGCCCCTTGCGCCGCTCCATGCGCCCCAGGAACAGGATGTTGGTCTTACCGTCTTGGAAGCGCTCGATGGGCGCCTGCGGGGCCGCGAAGCGGTCCACGTCCACCCCGTTGGGGATGATCTCGTACTCGCCGGGGTAGTAGCGCGAGACGAACTCCAGTGCCGCGCGCGAGACGGCGATGCGCCCGTCCAGCTTGCGGAACCAGCGCCGGGACAGATACCCCCACAGTCGGTAGAAGCGGGTGCCCTTGTAGGAGTGGAAGGTGCCCACGTTGACTGCCTCGGAGCAGTGGAGCACCGTCAGCGGGAGGGCCGGGGCTAACGGCTCGTGCAGGTGGACGATGTCGAACCGCTCCCGCTCCAGCAGCTCGCGCACCTGCGGCTCTAGCCACACGGAGAAGGAGATGCGGGCCACGGCCCCGCCGGAGGGCACTGGCACGGGGCGGCCCATGGGGATGAAGTCCGGCTCCTGCTCGCGCTGGGAGGAGTTGGCCAGGGGGGCGATGACTTTGACGGTGTGCCCCTTGGCACGCAACTGGAAGGCCAGATTGCGGATGTGGTCGTTCACCCCGCCGGGAGCGCCATAGTCGTAGGGCGAGACCAGCGCAACCTTGAGGCTGCGCTGGTCATCGCCCGACTCGATTGCATCGCCCGTGCGGGGCTGCAGAGCCACAGGGACCTCCGGCGCTAGGCGTCGCCCTTGATGAACTCCTCCACCATAGCGTGGGCCACGTCGTCGGTGTACTGGATGGGGGGCGACTTCATGAAGTAGCCGGAGGGGCCCTTCAGCGTGCCGGAGACGCCCCGGTCCATGGCGATCTTGGCGGTGCGCACTGCGTCCACCACCACGCCGGCGGAGTTGGGGGAGTCCCACACCTCTAACTTGAGCTCCATGTTCAGGGGCACATCGCCGAAGGTGCGGCCCTCGATGCGGATGTGGCACCACTTGCGGTCCTTGAGCCACGGCACGTAGTCCGAGGGGCCCACATGCACGTTCTCACCGCCCAGGTCGTAGGGCAGCTGGGAGATGACGGCGTTGGTCTTGGACTCCTTCTTGGACTCAAGGCGCTCGCGCTCCAGCATGTTCATGAAGTCGGTGTTGCCACCGAAATTCAGTTGGTAGGTGCGCTCGATCTTCACGCCGCGGTCGCGGAACAGGTTCGTCAGCACGCGGTGGGTGATGGTGGCGCCCACCTGCGACTTGATGTCGTCGCCCACGATGGGCACGCCCGCGTCCTCGAACCGCTTCTGCCAATAGGGCTCGCGGGCGATGAACACGGGGATGCAGTTCACCATGCCCACCTTGGCCTGGAGCGCCTGCTCCACGTACCACTTGGTGGCCTCCTCGGAGCCTACCGGCAGGTAGTTGATGAGCACGTCCACCTCGCGCTCCTTCAGGATGCCCACGATGTCGGCGGTGGGGCCGGGGGCCTTCTTGATGACCTGGGAGAGGTACTTGCCCAGCCCGTCGTGGGTCATGCCGCGCTCCACCTTCACGCCTAGGTGGGGTACGTCGGTGAACTTGGCGGTGTTGTTCTGCCCCGAGAAGATGGCCTCGGACACGTCCTTGCCCACCTTGTCGGCGTCCACGTCGAAGGCGGCCACCACCTCGATGTCACCGATGTGGTAGTCACCCATTTGCGGGTGCATGAGCCCCGGGACGAACTCGTCCATCGGGGCCTCCTTGTAGCGCTCCAGACCCTGCACGAAGGACGAGGCGCAGTTGCCCACGCCGACGATGGCGACCTTGATCTTGCCCATGTGCGCTCCTTGACCGTTCTGAGACCGTACTCGCTCCGGGGTGCTCCCGGACTGTGGCAAGCCTAGCGCGGGCACGGGCCCAGGCGCATGGGCCCTGGGGCCCAAGTCCGGCGCCCAGGCCCGCGCCACCCCATGCGCGTGCGGGACACCCGCCAAAAGTACGGGGCCGCACCCCTTGTTGGCGGGTACTGACTCCGATAGCATGAATGGGAATACTCCGAAGGAGACGACGACAGCGCGTCAGCCATCCGGGCCTGTGCCCGGCCGGTCAGCAGACATCTTGTGTACATCAAGAACGGGAGCGCCCCATCCGGGGGCGCTCCCGTTCTGCATACCAGGCCAACCTGCTCCCCGCTCACCCGCTCTCGACCTCATGCGCAACCCCGCCCCCTCCGCCGAGACCACCTCCCCCCTGCCGCTGCCCAGCGCTCGGGGGTTGCGCGCCCTTCGCCTGGCGCCGGCGCTGCGCATGCCTGCCGCGCCGCGCTCACGCACCGGCCGCACCTCGGCGGCGCGCACTTCGCTGGACACGGTGGTGGGCGAATTCTTCCCCCGCCGGGCTGCGCTGGCTATCCAGGAGGAGTTCCTGGTGCCGTTCGGCATCGCCCTGGGCGCCGCAGCGAGCCAGGCCGGGCTGCTGGCCTCCTTCCCCCGGCTCCTTGCCGCCCTGGCCCAGTTGCTCACCCCGCACCTGCAGCACCTGCGCGGCACCCGCCGCGTGGTGGTCGGAAGCGCTGTGGTGGGCGGCGCTGCATTCGTGGGCGCGGCCTCGGTGCTGGCGCTGCCGGAAGGGGCGCGTGTGTGGGCCCTGATGCTCTGGAGCGCACTGGTGCTGGTGGCCTTGGAACTTCCCAACCCCCTGTGGGGCGGCTGGATGGGCACCGTGGTGCCGCGCGGGCGGCGCGGGCGCTATATGGCGCTGCGCACCAGCGTGGGGATGCCCGCGGCCATCGGCGTGTTCATGCTGGGCGGGCTGTTCCTGGACACCTTCACCGGCGCCGTGGGCGTGGTGGCCTTCGCGGGCCTGCTGAGCGTGGGCGCGGGGCTCCAGTTCGCTTCCGCGTGGCTTCTGCGCCGCCTGTATGAGCCGCGCCCGGAGCCGCGTGACTGCTCGCACGAGATGGCTGTCTCGCTGAGGGGGCTGTACACCAGCAAGGTGGGGCGCTTCGCCGCCGCCTCCGGCGTGCTCATGGTGGGCAGCTTCGTTGCGGCCCCCTACATCGCCGTGTTCCAGCTGCGCGACCTGGGCTTCTCATACCTGGCCTACGCCTTCACCACCGTGGTGTTCACCCTCTCCTCGGCGGTGGCGCTGCGGTTCTGGGGCCGGTTCGCCGACAAGCACGGTGACGCGGCCGCCATCAAGTTCTCCACCCTGGGCATCATCGCCGTCCCGCTGATGTGGACGCTCGTGCGCGAGCCGTGGCAGGCCATCCCCGCGCAGGTGATCAGCGGCATCGGCTGGGCCGGGTTCAACCTGGCGGCCATGAGCCTGCTGGCCCGTGAGGGCGGGCGGGAGCGGCGCATGGGCAACGTGGCCGTCTATAACGCCCTCTCCGGCGTGGGCGCCTTCGTCGGTGCGGGCCTGGGCGGGCTGCTGCTGCCGCTGGTGAGCCCGCTGGTCACGCTGCCGCTGGTGGGGCTGTTCTACGTGTCCACGGGCCTGCGGGCCAGCGCGGTGGGCCTGGTGTGGCTCTCCCTGCGCACCACTCAGCCCGTACAGACCAGCCCGGTGGTGACGCTGGCTCCCGCACCTGCACCGGACCCCGCGCCCGTGGCCGTGCCCGAAGCCGCGTAGGGCCAGGTTCTCGCTCGTCTGCGTCTCGCTCGATGGAAGGGGGGCTCCCCCTTCGGCCCTGGCGGGCCTACCCCCGTCTCCGTGCCCTCGGCGGACACTCTTGGCAGCAGGTGCGTGGCCTGCACGCATATTTCCCCGCTCGCCTCAGGCTCGCTCGATGGAAGAGGGCACCCTTCTAGCCCGGACTCTCGTGGGTCTCCAGCGTTGCTGGGGCCTCGCCCCTCCCGCACTCCAGGAGCCCCCACAGCACCCAAACTCGTTACAATCGCATCACACGTTCGAGCCTGCCCCGCTGGAGGAGCCATGTCGCTGCTGCGCGATGAGGACCGCAAGTACCTGGAGGAGCACTTCGTTCCCGTGCTGGAGAACGAGGTGCGCCTGCGCCTGTTCGTCGAGTCGAACGTGCGCTCCATGCTCTCCCTCCCCGGCCAGGAGCCCAACCCCGAGGCGGCCGAGATGGCCAAGATGACGCGCGAGCTGATGGAGGACGTGGCGAGCCTGTCTCCCAAGCTGCACCTGGAGGTGCTGGACGCGCGTAGCGAGGGCGCTGCCGAGGCCAAGCGCCTGGGCATCGAGCAGCTGCCCGCGCTGGTAATGGGCGACGACGAGGGCGGGCACATCCGCTTCTACGGCGCGCCGGTGGGCAACGAGTTCCCGACCATCCTGGGCGACATCCAGGCCCTCTCCACGGGAGCGGTGCAGCTGCGCGAGACGGTGGCCGCAGCGGTGCGTGAGCACGTGGACAAGCCGGTGCACCTGCGGGTGTTCGTCACCCCCACCTGACCCCACTGCCCCCGTGT
>JAYNIL010000056.1:0-8304 GCA_038109085.1 Chloroflexota bacterium | reverse complement strand
AGTACCCCATGGAGGCCGTGGCCAAGCTGGGGCTGCTGAAGATGGACTTCCTGGGACTCATCAATTATTCGATCCTGGCCGAGGCCCGCGCCCTGGTGCGCCAGCACCACGGGGTGGACCTGCGCCTGCCAGACATCACCTTCGACGATAAGTGCACCTACGAACTGTTGGGCTCCGGAGAGACCACGGCGGTCTTCCAGCTGGAATCGCCAGGCATGCGCCGCTACATCAAGGAGCTGCGCCCGGGCTCGCTGGCGGAGCTGGCGGCCATGGTGGCGCTCTACCGGCCGGGCCCCATGGAGCACATCCCAGCCTTTATCGACTCCAAGTTCGGTCGCACCCCCATCACCTATCCGCACCCGGACCTGGCCGAAATATTGGAGGAGACCTACGGGGTCATTGTCTACCAGGACCAGGTGCTCCACATCCTGCGCCGCTTCGCGGGTTACTCCCTGGGCTCCGCGGACATCGTCCGCAAGGCCATGGGCAAGAAGATCGCCTCGCTGATGCTGCAAGAGCGTGAGAAGTTCATTAAGGGCGCTCTGGAGCAGGGGTACGAGCAGGCGACGGCCCACGCGGTCTTCGATCTCATCGAGCCCTTCGCCGGATACGCCTTCAACAAGGCGCACTCGGTCTCCTACGCGGTGGTGGCCTACTGGACGGGCTACTTCAAGGCCAACTACCCGGTGGAGTACATGACCTGCGTGCTCAACGCGTACGCGGGCAACGCGGAGAAGACGGCGGGCGTGGTGGCCGAGTGCTCGCGCCTAGGCATCCCGGTGCTGGGGCCTGAGGTGAACCGCTCCGGCGTCACCTTCGGCATCGACGCCACAGACGATGGCATCCCCGCGATCCGCTACGGCCTGGCCTCCATCAAGAACGTGGGCGAATCAGCGGTGACCGAGTTGGTGGCCGAGCGCGAGGAGAACGGGCCTTACGCTAGCCTTGAGGAGTTCGCCAAGCGCGCGGGCAACGAGGCCGCCAACCGGCGGGTGCTGGAGTCGCTGGCCAAGGTAGGGGCGCTGGACGCCTTCGGCCCGCGCGGGTCGCTCCTGGCCAGCGTGGAGCGCATCGGGGCCATGATGGCGCGTGAGGGGGATCTGCGAAGCTCCGGCCAGTCCACCATGTTCGACCTGTTCGGCGCCTCGGTGCCCACGCCCATGATGGCCATCGAGCTTCTGGATGCGCCGGAGCCAACGGCCCGCGAGCGCGCCGCCTGGGAGCGTGAGCTGCTGGGGGTGTGCATCGGTGAGCGGCTCCTGGACGCGCGCACCGCACCGCCAGATGCGGTGCTCTCCCGCGAGCAGCTGCACGCGGAGCCGGAGAACAAGAAGGTGCTGCTGGTGGGCGCGGTAACCGGCGTGCGCCAGCAGACGGACAAGCAGGGGCGGCGCATCGCCTTCGTCACCCTGGAGATATTCGACGGCTCCAGCGTGGAGGTGCCCGTCTGGTCCCGCTCATTCGAGCAGACCGCCTCGCTGTGGGTGGAGGGCGCGCTGGTGGCGGTGCGAGGGCCGGTGCGCCGGCGCAACGACGAGGTGAGCGTCCATTGCGATGAGGCGGCCCCTTACGAGCCGCCGAACACTGACGGGCAGGCGAGCCGGGAGAGCACAGGGGCGGCGGGCGATCCGCTGGCCCACGAGTGGCACGGCCCGCAGGCCACGACCCAAGAGGAGCCCCCCCTGACCACCCCGCCCCCACCCGCACCGCGCCCGCAGACCGCCGCCGGTCCCACGCCCGCTGCCGGTGGCTACCGGCCTGCTCCCACGGCCAACGAAGGAGGGTCGCTAGGGCTGCGCCCCAGCGTGCCGGTGCCCCAGCCTGCCCCCCCGCCCGGTGCGTCCCGCCCGGCGCCGGAGCGCCGGCGCGTGCTCATCAATCTCACCGAGTCTGACCGGCCGGACGAGGACCAGATCCTGCTGCGCCAGGTGCTCCAGACGCTGCTGGACTACCCCGGTACCGACGCGGTGGACCTGCTCATCACCAGCGCGGGACGGCGCTGGCGGCTGGAGATGCCCATCATCACCACCTCGTACTGTAACGAGATGGCCGAGCGCGTGGGCAGCCTGCTGGGCCGCGAGGACGCGGTGCTGGTGGAGGGCGGTGCGCTGGCGGGGGCGGGCGTCTAGCCCGCAGCCCCTTCCAGCTTGAGGAGGCGGGCCTTGAGGCCCAGCCCCGGCCCGCCGAAGCCGTGCAGACCCCCGTCGGAGCCAATGACCCGGTGACATGGGATCACCAGCGGCACGCGGTTGCGCGCCATGGCCTGGCCTGCACCGCGCGAGGCGAGCGGGTTCCCCGCCTGCTCGGCCAGCCAGCGGTAGGTGCGTGTCTCGCCCGCGGGTATGGAACGGCACGCTTCCCATGCGCGGCGGAAGAATGGCGTGGCATCGTCCAGATCCAGCGCCACGTCGAAGCCGGTGCGCTTCCCGGCCAGGTACTCGGCCACCTGCTGCGCGTACGCCGTGAATGCACCGGGGTGGTGCTCCGGAAGCGGGCCCCGGATGGCCCCCTCGGCGTGCTCGATGGCCCGCTCAGGACTCGGCTCCGGCAGCGAGGCAGCCCGGATGCCCTTAGCCGAGCCCACCACACAGATCCACCCCCAGCCCGTCTCGAACACGTCGTTCCATCTGCCGGCCATGGGGCACCTCCCAGCGCGGACTTGAGCGATTCTAGGCACGCGCAACCCGGATGGGCAACGGCAGGCTGACTTCACCCCACGGGTTGCGCGCACGCGAGCGCCGGGCACAAGGGGTGGTGCGAATTCAACATTCGCACCGTGCGTTCAGCATAGCTCCACGGCTTGATAGACTGGAAAATGGGCCATGAAAGAGCCATCGAACCGGCTAGACGCACCCGCGGGCCAGAGCGTTGAATGGTCGTGTCCCCAGTTGGGACAGGCGGGCCATCGGGGCCTGGAAACGGAGAAGCGGTGAGCGGGCCCCGGCCGGGGCGCAAACGGCTGGTGGGCGAAACAGGATTCGAACCTGTGACTTCCTGCGTGTAAAGCAGGCGCTCTAACCGCTGAGCTATTCGCCCGGACGGGCGCCGCACGGTGCGGCGCCCGTCCGCATGATAGCGCCCTCGACCGTCCATCGCACCCGCGCGTGGTACGCTGTCGGCCCCGACCCTGGCCCGCACCGGAGCCCCTGTGCGCATCGGCGACCTGCCGCTGAGGACCGCCGTCCTCAACATCTACTTCCCCTCGCTCCTGATGACCATGGGGCAGGGTCTCATCATCCCTGCGCTGCCCTCCATCGGCGCATCGTTCGGCGTCTCCGGCGCGTTGGCGGCACAGATCATCACCGTCCAGCTCATTGGCCGGGCGGGCTCGCTGATCCCCGTGGGCATCATGGTGGACCGGTGGGGCTCGCGTCCGCCCATGATCATCGGCGCCTCGCTGGCCACGGCCTCAGGCCTTGCGGCGGCGCTTGCCCCCAACTTCGCGGTGATCATCGCCTCCCAGCTCACCTGGGGTATCGGCATGAGCATGTGGATGTTCGGGCGGGAGATCGCCGCCTTCTACATGGTGCGGCCTGACCAGCGCGGCCGGCAGATGATCGCCCTGATGGGCATCGGCTCCACGGGCAACTCCATCGGCCCGTTCCTGGGAGGCTGGCTCACCGACCATGCGGGGATCTCGTCCATGTTCTTCGTGTACGCCGCCACCTCAGCCCTGGTGCTGCTCATCTCGCTGCGCCACCAGGACACCCACAGCCAGCAGACCCGCAGCCGGGGCGGGGCACTGCGGGTGGGCAACGTACGGGACATCCACCCGTTCTTCCGGGTGACGTACGTGGTGCTGTTCCTCTCGACCTTCGGGCAGATGGCGCGCAGCCAGGTGACCAACTCCATGTTCCCGCTCTATGCGCAGGAGCAGTTGGGCTACTCGGCCACCACAACGGGTGCGCTCTTCGGCATCGTGGGCATCGTCACCTTCGCCATGATCGTCCCCACGGGGCTCATCTCCGACAAGATGGGGCGCAAGTGGTCATCGGGTGGGGCCGCGGTCTTCTCCACCATCGGGTTCGTGGCGCTGCCGTTCTTCTCGCAGGTGTACGCCCTGGGCGGCTCGCTGCTCATCATCGGCATCGCCAACGGGCTGGCCATGGGCGCCATGACCATCTACACCTACGACATCGTGCCTATCCACGCGCGCGGTTCGCTCCAGTCCATGCGACGGTCCATCGGCGAGGCGGGGGCTATGCTGGCACCGGTGATAGCGGGAGCGCTCGCCGTGGCGTACTCGCCCGGCGCTGCCTTCTGGGCATTCGCGCCGCTGCACGGGCTATCAGCCATCCTGCTCATCTTCGTCGCCCGCGAGAGCCTGCGCTCCAAGCGCAAGGCGGGCGCCCCCTCAGAGGAGGAGATCGCGGCCGGTGCGCCCGGCCGGGGCCCGGCCGAGCCAGTGAGGGACTAGTCGGTGCGGGGGCATCGTCGGAGGAAAGGGTCTGGTGGCAACGACAGGATTCGAACCTGTGACCTAGCGCTTATGAAGCGCCCGCTCTGCCGCTGAGCTACGTTGCCACCGGGGTGCGCCGGGGAGCCAGCCGCTCGACCCGTTCGCACGAGCGATAATAGCGGAGCGCCGGAAGGAGCGTCAAACCGCTCTAGGAGGCCGGAGTCTGGCCGGGACGCAGGCGCAGGGGCAGGAAGAGGGCCGCGCCCATGGCGCACACGTTGAGCACCGCGGCGTAGGGGAAGATGACCCCGTAATCGTCGCCCATGGCAGCGATGAGCCCACCCAAAATCAGTGGCGAGGCCGCCCCGAACAGGGCGTTGTTGCCCCACAGCAGGCCGATCATGGAGCCTTCCAGCCGGCGTCCCTCGGCGATGTCCAGCGAAGCGGCCTGGGTCACGTTGGCCACGGCGAAGCGCACCGCCCCTAGCACGGCGATGAGCACGGTGAACAGCGGGGTGATGGCCCCCAGCATGCTCAGGCCCGCCAGCAGCACGACGGAGCCCGCCATGGTGGCGAGCATGATGGGCTTGCGCCCGGCCCTATCCGAGAGCATGCCGATGAGCGGGGGGATGAACACGGCGGTCAGCGACATGACGGTGATGTGCAGCGCCACCACGGCGGCGATGCGCACGCTGCTCACGTCCGGATCGACCGCGCGCAGCGCCTGGGCGATGAACAGCGGCAGGAAGAAGACAACGGCCCTATCGGCCATGCCGCGCAGCCCGCTGACCAGCAGCAGCACGGGCAGCGCCCGATCACGAAACAGCCCACCGATGCTGCGCAGCTGCACCCCTGCGCCCCGGCGCTCGACACTGGTCTGCGGAATGCCCAATCGGGCCAGGACGATGTAGAGCACGATGGCCACGGCGCTGATGAGGAAGAACCCGGCCACCAACACCTGCCGCCAGGTGATGAACGCCAGCAGCGCGGCGACCACCAGCGGGGTGATCACCTCCCCCACCCCACCCGATGAGCGGTGCAGCGACATCATCAGCGCGCGGTTGTTGGGGAACGAGGCCGAGAGGATGCCTAGCCCCACGGGGTGCCAGAACGACCCGCCCGCCGCACCGAAGGCGAGGGCCGCCAGCAGCAACGGGTAGTTGGGCGCGGCGCCCACCAGCAGGTAGCCCAGCGCCATCAGGAACAGGGAGGAGGCGAGCAGCAGTCCACGGCGTCCGGCGAACAGGTCGATGAAGAACCCGCCGCCCATGCTCATGAGCCCGCCTGCCGACTGGCGTATCACCGCCAGCACGCCCGCGGAGACGGGGTTAAGCCCGAAGGCGTCGTAGATGGGGTTCAGCAGCACCAGGAAGCCGTCGGCGTACATATGCTGGAAGCCGTGACCGGCGATGACGGTGCCGGCCACGCGCTTCGCCTTGGCCGGGGCCAGCGCCCCGGCCGCAACGGCGTCGGTTGCTGCCATGCGGCCCCCTACACCTGGCCGAAGCAGGCCGCGGCGTTGTCCCACATGAGCTTGCGCATCAGCCCCTCGCCCACGCCCTGCTTGCCCCACTCCAGGACGATGTCGGCGGAGTTGGGGAAGCGCGATTCGGCGTGGGGGTAGTCGGAGCCGAACATCAGCACGTGCTCACCCATGATCTCGCTGACCAGACGCACCAGCTCCGGCCCCTCGTGCAGCACGATGGCCGCATGGAAGCGCCCGCCGGTCATATACTCGGTCATGGTGTGCTTGAGCCCCTCGGCCACGTAGCCCATGTAGACCACCTGGTCCTCCATGCGCTTCATCCAGAAGGGCAGCCACCCGAAGCCCGACTCCAGAACGGCGAGCTTGATGTCAGGGTAGAGGTCCATGAGCCCCGCGCCCAGGAAAGCGGCCACCATGCGCATGGCGCCCCACGGGTGCGAGGCGGTGCGCCCGACGAAGGGGTTGTCCCACAGGTCGCGGTAGCCGGGGTAGCCGGCGGCGAAGGAGTGGTGCACCACCGTGAGGCCCGCCTCATTGGCGGCGGCCCAGATGGGATGCAGGTCCGGGTGGTCCACCGGCTTGCCGATGGGAAGGTTCACCATAACCCCGCGCGGCCACTTCTTGCCCGCCCAGCGCTTGATCTCTTCGACCGAGCCCTCCACGTCGCGGGCGGTGGTGACTATGAGGGAGGTGAGCCGGTCGGGGTGGCGTCCGCAGGCATCGTCCAGCACCCTGTGCATGGCCGAGAGCAGGCCCAGGTCAACGCCAGGCTCGGCATGCCCTTGGGGCACCGACGGCACCATCAGGTGCACGTCCACGCCCTCCTCGTCCATGTCGCGCACCCGCGCGTCCGCGTCGAAGTCCGCCCCGCCCGTGGACGGGGTCTTGAAGCCCATGAAGGTCTGGAAGTGGCGCTCGGCCTTGGGGTTCGGCGCGGCATCACCCAGGCGCCGGGGCGGGTTCTCGCCCCATCCACCTCCGTCCTCGAAGCGC
Organism: Chloroflexota bacterium; assembly: GCA_038109085.1. GTDB lineage: Bacteria > Chloroflexota > Dehalococcoidia > Lucifugimonadales > Australimonadaceae > Australimonas. Next base: position 1,426 of record JAYNIL010000056.1, on the reverse strand, counting down.
AGCAGGTGCCGGTAGGGAGCGGGCATCTCCTCACCCGCCCAGCCGATGCGCTGCTCACGCGTGGCGAACTCGCCGGACTCGGTGCGCTTGCGCAGCGCCGCGTCCATGAAGGGCAGCAGGCTCTCCACCGTGGGGTGAAAATGGGTGTCCGCGTCGAAGATCCGGTAACCGTTGCGCACGAAACTCTCCTGGGCCTCACAGGGCCGCTGACTGGTGATGGTAGGGCGCGAGCGCCCGTTAGACGATGAACCTGGCCAGGCGCTCCGGAAGCTCTATCTCGCCCCGGTCTATCTGGGCGACGCGCTCGTCGGAGAGGGGGAAGCCGAACTGTTCGTTGCGCATGCGCAGGCGCTGGGCGGAGATAGCCGCGACCATCTCGTGGGCCAGCTTCCAGTCGGCCTCGGAGTTGGAGGCACCGGCCAGCTCATCCGCCCCGTGGGCCGCGTGGTCCACCTCGTCGTCGTACACACCCTTGCAGGCGCGGGCCACCGCATCGGACACGGGGTCGCCGCCGATACGGCTCCCCTCGTAGTAGATGGACGCGCCGCCCCCCTCGCAGAAGGAGGAGGCAAAGCGCGCCAAAGCACCGTGCTCCTCGGCGTAGCTCCTGCGCAGCATGCGCAGCTTGTTCTCCTGCTCGTACTCGTACTTGGCCACCTCGGGGATGGTGATGGGGCGGCCCAGCAGGTGCTGGATGATGTCGGCGAAGAGGACGTAGTGCCGGAACTCCTCCTCGAGGAACTGAATCGTCCCCAGGAAGTCCGTCCGGTCCACGCCCGCCTCCAGCTCGGGGTACTCGGCGTGGAGCTTCTCGATGAGCCGGATGATGATGCCGTCGGTGCGCGGCTGGAGCTCCTTGTAGGCCTGCAGCCACAACCAGCGCAGGTGCTCTTCCTTGGAGCGCGGGGCGGCGAAGAAGGTGCGCGCCACCTCTGACTCACCCGCCCACCAGCGCGATGCGAACTTGGTGAGCTCGTTGCGCCACCCTCGGACCTCTGTCGCGTCCATACCCGCCTCCCGTCTTCCGGATGCGGGCGATTATAGGGGGGCTCGCGCGCGTAAGCGAGCAGGGGCCTCCCCCGCTCGCTGCGCTCGCTCGTTCCAGGGGACTCTCCTGCGCCCCCTGCGGGGGCTACCCCATCTCCGCTTCCTTCGGTCGCTCATTCAAGGGGACACCCCCTGGGCACCCTGCGGGTGCTGAACCCCCGGCGGCCCCCGAAGGGGCCTACGATGAAATGTTCCCTTCCGGGGGCCCATCGGCCCCCGCGCCCCCCGCCCACAGCCCCCAATGCACCTCGCTAGCCCGGACCATCTCTGACACTCAGCGTGTTCGGGGCTGCGCCCCACTCCCGACCCAAAAGTATGCGTGCTGGCCACGCGCCTGCTGCCATGAGCGAGCGCCCAGCGAGCGGAGACGGGGGTAGGC
>JAYNIL010000055.1:3896-9256 GCA_038109085.1 Chloroflexota bacterium | reverse complement strand
CCGCATCGGCGAGCGCGGCGTCTACTACGCGGGCCTGGCGGGCATGGGGGCCATCCTGGCCATTACCCCGTTCCTCGGCCCCACGCTAGTGCTCCTGGGCGTGCTGATGGCCTTCCAGGGCGGCACCCACCACCTGATGGGCACCGCCTACACGGTGACGGCGGCGCGTTACTCCATCGCCGAGCAGCGCGGCATGGCCATGGGCTACGTGGGGCTGTACTGGGGCATCGCTCAGCTCATCGTCCCCGCCGGGCTGGGGGCCCTGGCCGCCTGGCTGGGGCTGGAGACGGCCTTCTGGGTGACGGCGGTGTGCTTCGGTGCGCTGGCCGTGGCGCTGGCGCCGGTGTACCTGCGCCTGGTCACCCGGCCGCTGGGGGGCAGGAGCGTACCCGTGCCCGCCGCGGGGCACTAGCCCCGCTTGAGTCCCCCTCCCCCGGGTGCTAGATTCGCCGCGTGAGCCGCCACGGCGGCGGAAGGAGGCCCCTCATGCCCGTCATCGACTCGGATGCCCACGTCCTGGAGACCGAGCAGACCTGGGAGTACACCCTGCCGGAGGACGCCGCGTACAAGCCGCAGATCGTCACCCGTGGCGACGGCAAGCGCTTCTGGCTGGTGGACGGGCAGGTGAAGGGCGAAGTGCGTGGCATGGTGGCCGCCAAGGGGCTGGCCGAGTCAGTCACCCGCAACATGGTCACCGATTCGGCCAAGCGGTTCATGGACGACATCGCCGGGCGCGTCGCGCATATGGACGAGCTGGAGATCGACGTCCAGGTGCTCTACCCATCCATGTACATCCAGCGCTGGTGCGACACGCCCCAGTCCGAGATGGCCATGTCCCGCGCCTACAACCGCTGGCTCGCCCACATCTGGGAGGAGGGCAAGGGGCGGCTGCGCTGGACGTGCATCCTGCCCCTGTCCAACATGGACGAGGCCATCAAGGAGGCGCGCTGGGCCAAGGAGCACGGCGCCTGCGGCATCACCATCCGGCCCATCGAGGGCGAGCGGCTCCTGGTGGACGAGTACTACGACCCGCTCTACCGTGAGGCCGTGGCGCTGAACATGCCCATTGCCGTCCACATCGGCAACTCCAACCCTATGTTCCCCAGGCTCATGGCGGCGGACAAGGCGGGCGGCACCTTCGCGACCTTCCGCCTCACCTCCGTGGCGGCGGCCCACGCCATCATCTCCAACGACATCGTGCAGAAGCACCCGAAGTTGCGCTTCGGCATCATTGAGGCCTCCAGCCAGTGGGTGCCCTACGTGGTGCACGACCTGCGCCGCCGGCTCAACACGCGCGGACGCACCCTGGCGGCCGAGCCCTTCAAGAACCACAACATCTGGGTGACGTGCCAGACCGACGACGATATCCCCTACGTGCTCAAGTACGCGGGCGCGAGCCAACTGCTCATCGGCACCGACTACGGGCACCAGGACCAGAGCTCGGAGATAGAGGCGCTGCGAAACATCCGAAAGTCCGGCGACGTGGACCCGGCCATCGTGGACCGCATCCTGGGCGAGAACGCCATCACCTTCTACGGGCTATAGCCGCAGCCGACCGGTTGCAGCTGGCTAGAGGGGTGCCGTGGGAGAGTGCACCTCTCTCCGCCAGGGGCAGGGCCAGCGCGTCAGCGCGGGCCGAGGGGGTGTCCCCCTCCGTTAGAGCTAGCGCGGAGCGAGCGGGGACGCTACTCCAGCACGCCCGCATCGCGCAGGGCGGCGTAGCGCTCCTGGCTCACGCCCCACAGCTCGCGCAGCACGTGCTCGGTGTGCTCGCCCAGCATGGGGGCGGGCCGGTACTGGGGAGGCGTGGCGGAGAGGGTGAAGGCGTTGCCATCGGCGGCGTAGCGGCCCATCTCCGGGTGCTCCAGCCACACGAAGTGCTCCCGGTGCACCAATTGAGGGTCGCTGAACAGGTCGCGGCAGTCGTTGACAGCCCCTGCGGGCACACCGGCGCGCGCGCACGCCGCCATCACCCCGGCGGGGGTGCGCGTGCGCGTCCAGGCGGCGATAGCCGCGTCCAGCTCGGCCTCGTTCGCCTTGCGCCCGGCCACCGTCTCGAAGCGCGGGTCGGCGGCCATCCCGGGCTTCTGGATCAGCAGCATCAGCGCGGCAAAGGCTGCATCGTCAGGGCACGCAATGGTGACCCAACGCTCCTCCCCCGCGCACGGGTAGGCGGCGTGGGGGGCCATGTCCGGGTCGGCGTTGCCGTCGCGCTCGGCCACCCGCCCATTGGCGGCCTTATCCAGCAGCGGCACCCCTGCGTAGTACAGCGATGCCTCCAGCTGCGAAACGTCGATGTGCTGACCTTCCCCGGTGCGTCGGCGGTGCTCCAGCGCGGCGGCGATGGCGGCGATGGCCAGGTGCGGCACCAGGAAGTCGGTGTATGCCCCGTAGGGGGAAACGGGCACCCGGTCGGGCCAGCCGGTGCCGTTGGTGAGGCCACTGAGGGCGGTGAGCACTGGGCCGTAGCCGGGCTGGGCGTCATAGGGCCCGCCGCGCCCCAGCATGGAGGCGCTGAACATGACGACGCCGGGGTTCTTCGCCCGGATGGCCTCATACCCCAGGCCCCACTTCTCCATGACACCGGGGGTGAAGTTCTCCGCCACGATGTCGGCCCATTCCGTCGCCGCCTCGTAGGCGAGGGCCCGCCCGCGCTCATCGCCCATGTCCAGGGCCAGGCCCAACTTGCCGGAGTTGTAGGTGGTCCAGTAGCCCGAGCGGTTGATGCCGGGTTTGCCCCCCGCGAACGGGGGGCCGTCACGGATGACATCGGGCCGCTTGGCCGACTCGACGCGTACCACCGTGGCGCCGAAGTCCGACAGGTAGCGCGTGGCCATGGGGCCGATGACCACCCAGGAGAAGTCGAGCACGTTGAGCCCGGCGAAGGGCTGTTGCGGCTGGTCGCTCACGCCACCACCCCCTGGGCGCGCAGCGCGCCGGCCTCATCGAGACCCAGGCCGCACCATTCGGCCAGCACCTCGTCGGTGTGCTCGCCCAGGCGCGGGGCGCGCCCCACCCGCAGCGGCGCGCCGGAGGCGCGTGCCCACGGGCCCAGGGTGGTCATGGGCTCACCGTCGGGCCCCTCCACCTGGCGGTAGAAGCCGCGCGCCTCCAGCTGGGGGTAGGTGAGCAGGTCAGCGGCATCGTTCACCGGGAACAGGAGTACTCGACGGGCGATGGCCCCCTCGGACAGGACGCGCTTGGTGCGCGGGGCGAAGAAGAGCTCCAGGGTGCGTTCCATGGCTGCCAGCAGGGAGTCGGGTATCTGGCCGAAGCCGAAGCCCCCGAAATCCACCCCGTCCAGCTCCGGGTCACCCTCGTTCGTCTCGTTCACCCACGCCACCAGCGCGGCCATGTTGCGCCCGCCTGAGCGCCCACCCGGCTGGATGAAGTTCACGTAGCCATCGGCGCACGGGTAGTTGATGCGCAGCCGCTTGCCAGCACCCAGCGGACGGTAGGGGCCCTGGCGGGTGAGGATCACCTGGTTCAGGTCCCAGAACTGCGGGGCGTGGGAGAGGGTGCGCGCCACCGCCTGCTGACAGGAGGCGTCCACCCACTGCCCTGCCCCGCTGGCGGCGCGGGCCTGGTGGGCGATCATGGCACCGGCGGCGGCGGCGGCGGAGCCCAGGCTCCAGAAGTGGGGGATACTCACGCGCAAGGGTGGGCGGTCGGCATCACCGGTGAGCCACATAAACCCGCCCAGGGCCATGCCCGTCAGGTCCGTGGCGTTCATGCCCGCATAGGGGCCGTCCTGGCCGAAGGGGCTCACCGACACGTAGATGAGGCGCGGGTTGGAGGAACGCAGCGTCTCGTAGCCCAGGCCGATGGAGGCCATGAAGCCTGGCCGAAACGATTCCACCAGGATGTCGGCCTGCCCGGCCAGGCGCTCCACCAGCGCGCGCCCGGTGGGCGTGGCGAAGTCGATGACGGCGGAGCGCTTGTTGGCGGCGTACAGCTGCCAGAACAGTGAGTTCTCGATGCCCGGCGCGTCCTTCCAGAAGGGTGCCACGCCCCGCGCCACGTCGCCCCCCGGCGGCTCCACCTTTACCACGTCGGCGCCCAGGTCCGCCAGGACGCGCCCGGTGAAGATGCCCCGGTCGTCGGCCAGGTCCAAGACGCGCAGGCCAGAGAGCATGCCGGTCTGAGGTGCGTGCTCGGCCATGGCCTAGAGGCCCAGGACCGCGCCCAGGCCGAGGCGCTGGTGACGGGGGCCGCCCAGGAAGTGGTAGAGGGTGCGCGACATCTGGGTGTGCAGGCTGAGGCCGTACTCGCGCACAATGCCGATGCCCGCGTGGGCGTCGTGGGCGCTGTTGCACCCCAGGTAGTAGGCCTCCTTGGCCACGGCGGCGGCGGTGAGTGCGGCGGCGGCGAGCTCCGCCTCCGGCTTGCCCACATCGGCCATCCACGCGGCCTCGTAGGCCGTCCAGCGGGCGGCGTCCTTCTGGTTCACCAGGTCGATGATGTGGTCCTGCACTCGCTGGAAGCGCCCGATGGGCTGCTGGAACTGCACTCGCGTACGCGAGTAGTCCAGGCTCATCTGCGCCACGCGCTCCAGCGCACCGACGGCGTAGGCCGAGAGCACCGGAAGGGCGCGGGAGAGCGCGCGCTCCCAGTCGGCCCAGCGCGCCACCAAGGCATCGCGCCCCACGCGCACCCCCTCCAGGCGCACCTCGGAGAGTCCCGTGGCGAAGCCCGCCAGCGGGCGAGTCGTTACCCCAGCCGCGTCGGTGGGCATGACGAAGAAGCCCACCCCGTCGGCCGCTCGTGCGGCCACCAACAGGTGCGTGGCTTCATCGGCGTGCAGTGCGTAGGGCTTCACCCCCGTGAGAATGTAGCCGTCGCCCGTGGGCACGGCGGGCATACGCACGTCATCCTGCGCCCAGCCGTCCTCCGGCTCGGTGAGGGCGAGGGCGAAGGCCGCCTGCCCCTCGGCGATGGCGGGCAGGAAGGCCGCCTGCTGTTGAGGCGTTGCGCCCTGCTGGAGTAGCAGCACCGCCAGCACGCCGGAGGAGAAGGCCAGCCCCGGTACCGGGCCCTTGCCCAGCTCCTCGAACACAACGGCGGCATCGGTGATGCCCGCACCCGCGCCGCCCTGCTGCTCCGGCACCAGCACCGACAGCAGTCCCGTCTGGGCGATGGCCCCCCACAGGCTCCCCGCCGTGCGCTGGCCACGGTCGATGGCGACCAACGCCTGAAGGGTGGCATCACGCCGCATCAGCTCGGCCACGGTTGCTTGGAGCATCTTCTGCTGTTCGTTCAGGGTCAGGTCCATGAGGCTCCTATGGGAAGGGGGCTGACGGAGCGCGCCCGACGCCCCCTTTCTACCACGGGAGCGCCCTGCGGGCGAGCCCCGCGGCGGG
>JAYNIL010000055.1:0-3796 GCA_038109085.1 Chloroflexota bacterium | reverse complement strand
ACGCCAGAGGGTAACCCCCTACCGCTATACTCGCCCCACCCACCCCCAGGAGCCTCCCATGCCTGAAGCGCCTTACCGGGTCATCGGCACCGCATCCCCTCGCGCGGACGCGGTGGAGAAGGTGACGGGCCGCGCCCGCTATACAGCGGACACCACCCTGCCGGGCACGCTGTGGATGAAGGCGCTGCGCAGCCCCTATGCCCACGCGCGCATCGTGTCCATCGACACGGTGGCGGCCCGGGCGCTGCCCGGTGTGCACGCGGTGCTCACGGGGGCCGACGTTACCGGGGTGCTGTTCGGGCGCCGGTTGCGTGACGTGCCCGTGCTGGCCGAGGGGGTGGTGCGCTTCGTGGGCGAGCGGGTCGCGGCCGTGGCCGCCGACTCGGCGGCCATCGCCGAGGCGGCGTGCGCACTCATCGAGGTGGCCTACGAGCCGCTGCCCGCGGTGCTGGACCCGGAGGCGGCGCTGGCGCCGGATGCGCCGGTGCTGCATCCGGACGTGAACTCCTATGCGGGGTTGCCCCGCCCGGTGGAGGGGCACCTGAACGGGTTCGTACGCGACCGCTGGGGCACTGGCGATGTGGAGCGCGGGTTCGCCGAGGCCGAGGTCATCGTGGAGGGGACGTACCGGACCCAGCGCGCCCACCAGGGGTACATGGAGACCCACGGATGCCTGGTGTGGGCCGACCCGGACGGGCACGTGGACCTGTGGGCGCCCAACAAGGCCCCCCACAGGCTCAAGCACGACGTGGCCGCCGCGCTGGGCATGCCGGAGGATCGCGTGGTGGTGCACCACTCAGCCATCGGCGGGGACTTCGGCGGCAAGGGCTCGCCCATGGACGTGCCCGCCTGCTACTTCCTCTCCCGGGCCACCGGGCGGCCCGTGCGCGCGGCGATGACATACGCCGAGGAGCTGGCGGCGGGCAACCCGCGCCACGCCTCGGTGGCCCACCTGCGCACGGGGCTCAAGCGAGACGGGACGCTGGTGGCGCACGAGGCGCGCATCCTGTTCGACTCCGGCGCCTATGGGGGCTTCAAGCCGGTGCCGGGGGTCAATCTGCCGGGCGCGGCCCACGCGGCGGGGCCGTATCGCGTGCCCCACGCCGCCATCGAGGCGGTCCACGTGTACACCAACGCGGTGCCCGGCGGCTTTTACCGTGGCCCCGGCGCGGTGCAGGCCAACTTCGCCGTCGAGTGCCACATGGACGTCATCGCCGAGCGGTTGGGCATTGACCCCGTCGCCCTGCGCCGCAAGAACCTCATCGCACCCGGCCAGATGACGGCCATAGGCCACGAGGCCCCGGAGATGAACCCCGTGGGCACCCTGGACGCGGCGCTGCGCACGGCGGGGTGGGAGGCATCCAAGCCCCCCAACGTGGGCCGGGGCATCTCCCTGGCCTACAAGGGGCAGGGGGAGGGCGTCTCCTCGGCGGGGGTGGAGCTGCGGCCCGACGGGTCGGTGGTGCTGCACACCTCGGTGTTCGAGCAGGGCACGGGCAGCTACACGGCCTTCGCGCAGATGGTGGCCGAGGAGCTGGGCCTGAGCCCGAACGAGGTGGCGGTGGAGCCGTGGGACACGGACGTTGCGCCCTTCGACACAGGCATCGGCGCCAGCCGCGTCACGCGGGTGACCACCCCCGCCGTCCACCAGGCAGTGAGCGAGGCCAAGGCGCAGCTCATCACCCTGGCCGTCAGCGCGCTGGGCTGGCCGCGCGATGCGGTGCGGGTGGCCGGGCGCGACCTGCTGCACACCGGTACAGGGGCCCGCTGCCCCTGGGCATCGCTGGTGGCACCCACGGGAGGGGCCATCGTCACCCAGGCCACCTCCACGGTGAGGGAGGAGTCGCCAGTGGCGTCGTTCATGGCAGCCATCGCCGAGGTGTCCGTTGACCCCGAGACCGGCCAGGTGCGCCTGCTGCGCGTCACTTCCGCCCACGACGTGGGCCAGGTGCTCAACCCCATCGGCCACCAGGGGCAGATTAACGGGGGCATCATGCAAGCCATCGGCCACTCGCTGATGGAGGAGGTGGGCGTGGGCGAGGACGGGCGCGTAGATGTGGCGAGCCTGGCCGACTACAAGCTGCCCACTTCTGCCGACGTGCCGGAGCTGCGCACCGCACTGGTGGAGTCGGAATCGGGGCTCGGCCCCTACCGCACCAAGGGCATCGGCGAGTACTCCATCGAGGCCCTGGCCGCCGCTGTGGCCAACGCCGTCGCCGATGCGTGTGGCGCACGGGTCGTCAGCCTGCCGGTCACGGCGGAGAAGGTGTTCCGGGCGTTGCATCAGGGGAACTGAGGGCCGAATGCCCGCCCAATAGTGTCAGGCGATTTACCAACCGTGCCCGGCGTGTTGCGCAGCGCCGATGTGCTATTGGACGCGTGCTGGGGAAGCGCCGAGGGCGGGCCGGAGGTGCTGCGGGTGTACATCGGCTACCTGCGCCGCAAGCTGGGCGACGACGCGCGCATCCTCCACCTCTTCGAGACTGTGCGCGGCTTCGGCTACCAGTACGCGCGGCGGGAGCACTAGAACCCGACCCTGACACTTCCCACTTTAGTGCGTTCATCTTTCCGCAGCCCGCATCCCAGGTGCGGGCCGCGGGAGGTTCACCGTGCCCATCGCCCTGCCGCGCCCTCTGCTCACGCTCCCCGTCATCTTCTTCGTGGCGCTGGCCCTAACAGCGTGCGGCGGCGCTGACGCGACGCCCACCAGCCAGACCAGCACGGCCACCGTCACCCGCGGCACCTTCTCCATCACCGTCACGGCGGCGGGCTCGGTCGCTGCGGCAGAGGAGGAGACGCTGCGCTTCGGCGTGACGGGCACCGTGACCGAGGTTCTGGCCTCCGAGGGCTCCATCGTGGCTGAGGGAGACGTGCTCGCCCGACTCGGCGTTGCTGGCCTCACCAGCACGCGGGACCAGGCGGATGCAGCCCTCACCAACGCCCTGGAGGCGTTGGATGCGCTGGTCAACCCGGCTGAGGACGAAAGGGCGAAGGCAGCGCTCGACCTGACCTCGGCGACCCAGGCGCAGGAGGCGGCCGTGCGCAGCCAACGCAAGGCGGTGGAGGCCGCGCAGACCGCGCAGGACACGGCCACCGAGGCGTACGCCCACGTGTTCCGACGCTACTACGGCATCGAGCCCAGCGCGAGCGACCTGCTGGCGCTCACCCCCTCCCAGATGCTGGCGGCCTACCCCAAGGACGCAAACGTCCTTTACGCGTGGATGGAGCTGTACCCCGAAGCCGCGCCCAGTGCGGAAACCATCACCTCCGATATGGACATCGCCTATGAGGGATTGCTCGACGCGAACCTTGCCCTGCGGCAGGCGCTGACGGCGCGGACCCAGGCCCTGGCCACCGCCCAACGCAACGTGGAGAACGCGCAGGACGCCGTTGACGCGCTGGACTCCCCCGACCGGCTCACGCTGCTCCAGGCACAGGCCGCCGTCACCGCCGCCGAGGGTAAGCTGGCGGACGCCCAGCTGGCGTTGGACCGCGCCGTGCTGACGGCGGGCTTCGCCGGTACCCTGACGGACCTGGCCATCGGCGTGGGCGATGACGTCACCTCCACCACCAACGTCGCCACGCTCACCAGCACCGGCGACCTGGTGGTGGAGGGGCAGGTGGACGAGATCGACATCGCCCAGTTGGCCGAGGGCCAGCAGGTGCGCGTGTCGCTGGACGCGCTCCAGGGCGTGACCCTGGCGGGCACCCTGTCCACGATCTCGTCCTCACCGGTGACGCAGCAGGGCATCGTCTCCTACCCCATCACCATCGCCCTCACCATCCCGCGTGCCGG
>JAYNIL010000054.1:0-9384 GCA_038109085.1 Chloroflexota bacterium | reverse complement strand
TTCAGCGGATCGTGGTCACGAACCTTGAATCTGACACCTTCTTCGCGAAGATAGTCCTCAAGACCGACGGTGGCGAGACAGAGATTGACTGCCGACCATCTGATGCGATTGCTCTCGCGGTCCGTGGGGGGCAGGTTGTTCTCGGTGCTGATGGCCAGGACCACTGGTTCGAATCTTTTGAGGAAGCGCAGCGCTATCGCGATGAGTCGGGAGTAGATTCCAACTCTCCTGAGTACGCCGTTCGCTCAGGGATACCTATCTTCGTAGAGGAATCGGTACTTCAAGTGGCGGGTGTCAGGCTCGATGGTGACGATCAGGTCTCGATTGAGCAGGTCGAGCCCAAGCGGACTGCGCCCCCTGCAACTGAAATTTCAGCCGATGAACTCACCAGCATGTCTGCTTTCTCTGAGTTTTTGAAAGAGCTGCCCGGGTTAGAGGAATTGGGCGAAGATTCCAAGGATTAGCCAAGTCTGATCTGGGGTGAGCGGTTGATAGGACCAGTTTGCTCGTGATAACGTTCACGAGGTTTAGGAATGCCGAGTAGCACGGTATTCGTCTACCTTGGGCAGTTGACCGGAATCGGCTGGTACATAGCAGCCGCCATCTTGCTCCCAACGGTTCTGGGTAGATGGCTTGACCGGCAACTGGGTACGGCTCCGGTCCTGCTGTTGGTCGGATTGGTGCTTGGTTTGGTACTCGCGGGCTACGGGGCAGTTCGTTTAGTCGGATCGCTCACCAAACGAGGCGACTGACTTAACCGCCTTCCATCTGGGAGAATTCGGTGCGCAAACTGGCCATACTGGGAGCTGCAGCCCTTGCCCTTGCCGGCATCGCGCTGGGCGCCGTGGGCGCCGCGATGGCGGGCCGTGACCCCTTCGTTCCCCTGCCCGAGGTCCACATCGCCCCGGCCGTCATCTTCTCCATCGGCGGCTTCGGGGTCACCAACTCGCTCCTCTCGGCCTGGCTCACCTGCCTGGTGGTCATCGCGCTGTTCGGCCTGGGCACCCGGCGCATGGCGCTGGTGCCCGGTCGCTTCCAGGCCTTTTTGGAAGTGTTGGTGGAGTTCCTTTACGGTTTTATCAGGAACGTGGCAGGTGAGAAGTACGCCCGCCGGTTCTTCCCCATCCTGGCCACCATCTTCATCTTCGTGGCGTTCAACGCGTGGATGGCGCTGCTGCCCATCTACCCCACCGTCGGCTTCAAGGCCGAGGGGTCTGAGCACGTCACGACCCACCTGCTGCGCTCGGCGGGCACCGACATCAACATGCCCCTGGCGCTGGCCATCATCTCCTTCATCTTCGTGGAGACGTGGGGCTTCAAGGCCCACAAGCTCGGCTATATGAAGGAGTTCATCCGGCCCGGCGGTATCCAGACCTTCGTGGGCGTGCTGGAGCTGCTGAGCCACTTCATCCGGCTGGTCTCGTTCACCTTCCGTCTGTTCGGCAACATGCTGGCGGGCGAGCTGGTGCTGTTCATGATGACCTACCTGCTGGTCTTCCTCTCACCCGTGGTCTTCTACTTCCTGGAGCTGCTGGTGGGTGGGGTGCAGGCACTGATCTTTATGGGCCTTACAGTGGTGTTCGCCGCCTCGGCGGTGGCGGAGCACGCTGGGGGCCATCACGACGAGGAGCACGCAGAAGCGGCGGCACACTGACCCCGTGGGTGGAGAGGTGAGGTAGGGGCCGAGCGAGCCGTCGCCGGTGTGGAAGTTCTGAACCGATAAGGAGTAGAGGACGATGGAAGCAGAAGCAGCAAAGATGTTCGGTGTTGGCCTGGCGGCCCTGGGTCTGATCGGCTCCGCCCTCGGCCTGGGCATGATCGGTTCCGGTGCGATGAACGCGCTGGGCCGCAACCCTGAGGCCGCCGGTCCCATCGGCTCCAACATGATCCTGGCCCTGGCCTTCACCGAGGCCATCGGCATCTACGGTCTGGTGACCGCGATCCTGCTGATCTTCGTCGCGTAGAAACTCCTGGTGGGGCGGCCGCACGGCCGCCCCACCGCGCGACGACGGCCCCGCAGCGGGCCGTGACGACGATACGAAAGGAGGCTGCACGTGCTTGCAGCACCCCTGCTAGCTGAAGAGGTAGCCGGTGAGGTGGCCCACGGGGCCAGCGGCATCGGCGCGTTGGGCATCGACCTCAACAGCATCATCGCCTACCTGGTCACCTTCGCGGTGCTGCTCGTGCTGCTCCGCGCGTTCGCCTACAGGCCCATCATGGGCATGCTGGATCAGCGCGCCGAGAAGGTGCGTGAGTCGCTGGAGCAGGCCGAGCGCGTGCGGGCCGAATCCGCTGCGCAGCAGGCCGCTCTGGAGCGCTCCCTGGACGAGGGGCGCCAGCAGGCCCAGGCCCTCCTGGCCGAGGCCCGCGAGCAGGCCGAGCGCTACCGCGAGCAGCAGCGCGCTAGTGCCGAGGCGGAAGCCGCGGCGCTGGTGGAGCGTGCCCGCGAGGAGATCCGCACTGAGCGCGACGCCGCCATCGAGCTGGTGCGCGCCGGATTCGGGGCCCTGGCAGTGGATGCGGCTGAGCGCATCATTAACCGCTCGCTGGATGCCTCCGCCCACCAGGACCTAATTGATGAGGCGCTCGCGCGCTCCGAGTCGCTGCGGGGGCAGGGGTAGACATGGCCAAGGCGCCCATCGCACGCCGCTACGCCCAGGCGCTCTTCTCCCTCGCTTCCGAGCACGGGAAGCAGGAGGCGTGGGCAGAGGCCCTCGCGCGTCTGGAGCAGGCAGCGTCCGAGCCCACCGTGGCGCTCTATTTCGCCGAGCCGCGCATCGGCGCGCAGGCTAAGGCGCAGGCGGTGGCCCAGATGGCCGCGGGTGAGGACGCCCTGCTGGCCAACTTCCTCGGCCTGCTGGCTGAGCGGCGCGCCATGGGTGCGCTGGGCGCCATCCGGCGGGAGTACCGGGGCCTCCTGGACGAGAGCCTAGGCCGCGTGCAGGCTACCGTCACCACGGCGGTGGCGCTCAGCGACGCCCAGCGCGCCCGTCTGGCCCAGGGGCTCTCCCAGGCATTGGGCAAGCAGGTCTCCGTGGACGCATCCGAGGAGCCGGCCATAATCGGCGGGCTGGTGGTGCGCGTAGGGGACCAGGTGATAGACGGCAGCGTTCGCACGCGCCTGGCGGCGCTGCGGGCATCCATCGCCCACGGGAGTCTCTCGTGAGCGTGAACCGGCTGAATACGATGGAGGATCGGGCATGACCACTCGCGGACAGGACATCGCATCCGTCCTGAAGCGCCAGATCGAGGAGTTCGGCGGCGAGACCACCCTCACCGAGGTGGGCACCGTCGTCGAGGTGGGCGACGGTATCGCCACAATCCACGGCCTGAGCAAGGTGGGGTACGGCGAGCTGCTGACCTTCCCCGGCGGGGAGGCGGGCATCGCGCTGAACCTGGAGGAGGACACCGTCGGTGCCGCCGTCATGGGCGCCTCCGGCGGCATCAAGGAGGGCGACGAGGTGCGCGCCACCGGGCGCGTGGCCGAGGTCGCCGTGGGTGACGCCCTCCTGGGCCGCGTGGTCAACCCCCTGGGTCTGCCCCTGGACGGGCGCGGGCCCATCAAGACCGACCAGGCCCGCCCCATCGAGGTGCTGGCGCCCAACGTGGTGGTGCGCCAGGCGGTGAACACGCCGGTGCAGACGGGCATCAAGTCCATCGATGCCATGATCCCCATCGGCCGTGGCCAGCGTGAGCTCATCATCGGCGACCGCTTCACCGGCAAGACGGCCATCGCCATCGACACGATCATCAACCAGAAGGGCCAGGACCTGCTCTGCATCTACGTGGCCATCGGCCAGAAGCAGGGCAAGGTGGCCCAGATCCAGGCCACGCTGGAAGAGCACGGGGCGATGGAGCACACCGTCATCGTGGCGGCCAACGCTTCGGACCCGGCCCCGCTCCAGTACCTGGCCCCCTTCGCCGGTGCGGCCATCGGTGAGTACTTCATGAACTCGGGCCGCGAGGCCCTGATCATCTACGACGACCTCACCAAGCACGCGTGGGCGTACCGCCAGCTCTCCCTGCTGCTGCGCCGCCCGCCGGGACGCGAGGCCTACCCCGGCGATGTGTTCTACCTGCACTCGCGCCTGCTGGAGCGCGCCGCGCGCCTGGACGCCGAGCACGGCGGTGGCTCGCTCACCGCGCTGCCCATCATCGAGACCCAGGCGGGCGACGTGTCCGCCTACATCCCGACCAACGTCATCTCCATCACCGACGGGCAGATCTACCTGGAGGCTGACCTGTTCAACTCCGGCATCCGCCCCGCGGTGAACGCGGGTCTGTCCGTCTCCCGCGTGGGCAGCTCTGCCCAGACGCGGGCCATGAAGAAGGTCGCCGGGCGCATGCGCCTGGAGATGGCGCAGTTCCGCGCCCTGGCCTCCTTCGCCCAGTTCGGCGCCTCGGACCTGGACGCGGCTACCCGCGCCCAGCTGGAGCGCGGCCAGCGGCTCACCGAGCTGCTCAAGCAGCCCCAGTACAAGCCCCAGTCCCTGGCCCACCAGGTGTGCTCGATGTACGCCGCGGTGAACGGCTACATGGACGATGTGCCCGTGGACCGGGTGCGGGAGTTCGAGGCGAGCCTGCTGGGCTACCTGGACACCGCCAAGTCCGACGTCATCGCGGCCATCATGGACAAGAAGGACGTGGACGGCGACACCGAGGCGGCGCTGAAGGAGGCCATCACGGCCTTCAAGGCGACCTTCAGCTAGGAAGCGCGCACCGATGCCGAGCGTACGACAGATCCGCGGGCGCATCCGAAGCGTCCGCTCCACCGCCCGGGTGACCCGCGCCATGCAGATGGTGGCGGCGTCCAAGATGCGGCGCGCGCAGGAGCGCGTGACCGCCTCGCGTCCGTATGCCGACAAGCTGCGGGCGGTGCTGGCGGGCCTGGTGGCCCAGGGCGCCGGAGCGGGTGAGAACCCGCACCCGCTGCTGGCCGAGCGGCCCGTGCAGCGCGTGCTGCTGCTGGCCATCTCCCCCGACCGGGGCCTGGCGGGCGGCATGCCGGGCAACCTAAGCCGTGCCGCCGGCATCTTCCTGCGTGAGCAGCAGGTGCCGGTGGAGATGGTGACGGTGGGCAAGAAGGTGCGTGACTTCGCCATCCGCGTGGGCGCCGACGTGCGCGCCACCTTCACGGACATGGGTGACCGGCCGTCCCTGGCCGACACGCTGCCCGTCACGCGCATGGCTGAGCGCGCCTTCACCTCCGGCGAGGTGGACGCCGTCCACATCGCCTACACCCGCTTCATCAACACCGTCACGCTGGAGCCGGTGGTGACCCAGCTGCTGCCCATCCCCGCCGTGGGGCTGGACGGGCCGGGCCACAGTGCCGACGTGCTGTACGAGCCGGACGCCGAGACGGTGCTGGGCGCGCTGCTGCCGCGCTTCCTGGAGATGCAGGTCTACCAGGCGATGTTGGAGAACGCAGCGAGTGAACAGTCGGCCCGGATGGTCGCCATGCGCAACGCCACCGACGCGGCCGAAGAGATGATCGATTCGTTGACCCTTGAGCTGAACAAGGCGCGTCAGACCGCCATCACCGCAGAGCTGCTGGACCTTGTCGGCGGCGTCGCGGCGCTCGAGGGATAGCACAGGAGGAGTCAGTCATGGCCCAAGGAGCCGAGGGGAAGGTCGTCCAGGTCATCGGCACCGTCGTTGACGTGGAGTTCCCGCCCGACCAGCTGCCTGCCATCTTCAACGCCCTGGAGGGCGAGTTGGACGGCAAGCGCCTGATGCTCGAGGTGGAGCAGCAGGTGGGTAACTCGTGGGTGCGCTGTCTCGCGCTGGGCCCCACCGAGGGTCTCACCCGCGGGGCCGTGGTGCGTGATTCCGGTCAACCCATCGCTGTGCCCGTGGGCGAGCCCTCCCTGGGCCGCCTGTTCGACGTGACCGGCACGCCCCTGGACGGGCTGGGCGACGTGCAGGCCAAGGAGCACTGGCCGATCCACCGGCCCGCCCCCGCCTACGAGGACCAGTCCATGGCCACCGAGGTGCTGGAGACGGGCGTGAAGGCCCTGGACCTGATCTGCCCCTTCACCAAGGGCGGTAAGGTGGGCGCCTACGGCGGCGCGGGCGTGGGCAAGACGGTGGTCATCATGGAGCTTATCCGGAACATCGCCAACGTCCACAAGGGCTACTCGGTGTTCGCCGGCGTGGGTGAGCGCTCCCGTGAGGGCAACGACCTCTGGCACGAGATGAAGGACTCCGGCGTGCTGGACAACACCGTGCTGGTGTTCGGCCAGATGAACGAGCCCCCCGGCGTGCGATTGCGCATCGCCATGACGGGCCTGACCATGGCCGAGTACTTCCGCGACGAGATGAACCAGGACGTGCTCCTGTTCGTGGACAACCTGTACCGGTACATCCTGGCCGGCATGGAGGTCTCGGCGCTGCTGGGCCGCATGCCGTCCGCCGTGGGCTACCAGCCCACCCTGGGTACGGAGATGGGTGACCTGCAGGAGCGCATCACCTCCACCAAGAAGGGGTCCATCACCTCCTTCCAGGCCATCTACGTGCCTGCCGATGACTACACCGACCCGGGCGTGTCCACCTCCTTCGGCCACCTGGACGCGGTGGTGGCGCTGGAGCGCTCCATCGCCGAGCAGGGACTCTTCCCGGCGGTGGACCCGCTGACGTCCTCCTCCCGCATCCTTGACCCGCTGATCGTGGGCCAGGAGCACTATGACACCGCCCGCGGCGTGCAGGCGGTGCTCCAGCGCTACAAGGACCTGCAGGACATCATCGCCATCCTGGGCATGGAGGAGCTGTCCGAGGAAGACAAGGTGACCGTGGCCCGTGCCCGGCGCATCCAGCGCTTCCTCTCCCAGCCCTTCTACGTGGCCGAGCAGTTCACCGGCCGTGAGGGGCGCTACGTCCCCGTGGCCGAGACGGTGCGCGGCTTCAAGGAGATCCTCGAGGGCAAGCACGACGACATCCCGGAGCAGGACTTCTACATGGCTGGCACCATCGACGAGGTGCTGGAGCGTGCGGGCTCGCGCGCCAAGGCCGGGGCGTAGGGAGTAGAGCGCAATGCCCATGCGGCTTGAGATCGTCACCGCCGAGCGCGCCCTCTTCTCCGGGGAGGTGGACGCCGTCGCCGCTCCCGGCATCGAGGGCCAGCTGGGCATCCTGCAGCACCACGCCGCGCTGATGACGGTGCTGGCGCCCGGTGAGCTGCGCTACCGGACCGGCGGGCAGGAGACCTACCTGTCCGTCAGCGGCGGGTTCATGGAGGTGAGCGGCGAGCGCGTCACCGTGCTGGCTGATGCCGCCGAGCACGTGGACGAGATAGACGAGGCCCGCGCCAACGAGGCCGTGGCCCGTGCCCGCGAGCGCATCGCCGCCCGTGGCGAGGAGCTGGACCTGGAGCGCGCCTTCAGCTCCCTGCGCCGCGCCCAGGTGCGCCTGGGCATCGTCCGTCGCCGGCGCCGCCGCGCCGGAGCCCCCAGCCCCGACTAGCCGGGGTTCGCAAGAACGAACGAGAGGCCCGTCCATTGGACGGGCCTCTCTCTTTCCAGTAAGGAGGTGCCTCGCGCCGTCAAAGGAAGGGCTCTAACGCCCGGCGGTCTCGGCGGCGAGGAAGTAGGTCATGGACTGGAGCGAGACCACGGGATCCACGTAACGGATGCGCACGCCCGCGGGAGTCACGCCCGTCTTGGGGGCGTAGGAGAGGATGACCTTGATGCCCGCCTTGGCCAGCTGGTCGATGACCGCACCCGCGGCGGGGGCGGGCACCGCCACGATGGCGATGCGCACGTCCTCGGCGGCGGCCACCTCCTTGAAGTGGCTGAAGTCATGCACCATGAGCCCGCCCGCCACCTGACCCACCAGGCGTGGGTCCGCGTCGAAGGCGCAGACGATACGGAACCCCTCCGGCCCGAAGCCGGGGTAGCCGATGATGGCGCGGCCCAGCCGCCCCACGCCCACCACCGCCACGTTCCATGTGCGGTCCAGCCCCAGTATGGCGCGCAACTGGCCCAGCAGGTGGGAGATGGTGTAGCCCCGGCCCTGCTTGCCGAAGCGGCCGAAGTAGGAGAGGTCCTTGCGTATCTGGGCGGGGGTCACCTGGAGGATCTCCCCCAATTGCTGGGAGGAGATGACCTCGATGCCCGATTCCTCCAGCCGCGTGAGGGCGCGCAGGTACTGGGGCAGGCGCTCGATGACGACTTCGGGGACGCCGGTCTGGGTGGTCACGGACTGCTCCGGGGCTCGTGATGGCCTTGTGAACGGCTTGTGATTTTATAGTATCAGATTTCACAATCTGGCGCAAAACCCCGTGCTATAGTGGCCCCATCCTGCCGGTGCGAGGCGCCGATGCATGTGGCCATCGCCCAGCTCTCCTTCCATCTGCCGTCCAACGGCTCGCTTAAGGGCAAGCGCCAGGCTGCCCAGGCCCTGGCCACCCGCCTGCGTGGGCGCTTCAACGTGGCGGTGGCCGAGGTGGAGGCGCAGGAGGCGCACCAGCGCCTGGTGCTGGGCGTGGCGACGGTCTCCGGCAGTGCGGGGCACGCCGACGAGCAGATGGACGCGGCCATACGCTACGCGGCAGGCCTGCGTGTCGATGCCGAGCTGGTGGACGTGCAGCGCACCCTCACCGACGGGACGTAGGGCAGCGCAGCGAGCGGGGCAAGATGCTGGCCGCGCGCCTGCTGCCATGAGCACCCGCCGAGGGTGCGGAGACGGGGGAAGGTGCCCGGAGGGCACCCAGGGAGAGTCCCCCTTGAACTAGGCTGCCGCAGGCAGCCGGGAAGCGAAGGGGAGTCCCCCTTCTATCGAGCGACCGTAGGTCGCGGGGAGCAGAGACTTGGACGCAGGGCTGATGGTGGACCAGCTGCGCCGGGGGGCGGACGCCGCCATGGGCGAGCTGGCCCATGAGGAGCAGCTGGCGCCCCGGCCCGCCACCCCCGGCACGCTCCAGGAGCGTCTCGCTCCGGAGCTGACCGAGCGCCTGGCGGAGCGCGGCATCACCCTCTACGCCCACCAGGCCGCCGCCGCGGGGGCGCTGCTGGCGGGGCAGGACGTGGTGGTGGCCACCCCCGCTGCCTCTGGCAAGAGCCTCTGTGGTCAGATTCCCGTGGCCCAGGCGCTGCTCACCGCACCGCGCGCCACGGCCCTCTATCTGTTCCCCACCAAGGCGCTGGCGCAGGACCAGCTGCGAGGGCTGCGCGCGCTGCTGCCTGAGCGGCTAGCGCGGAGCGTAGCCATCTTTGATGGCGATACCCCGCAGGAGGAGCGGGCGGGGGTGCGCCGCTCGGCGCGCGTCGTCTTCACCAACCCCGATATGCTCCACTACGGCATCCTGCCGCACCACAAGGGGTGGGCGAGGCTGCTGGCGGGGCTGCGGTACGTCATCGTGGACGAATCGCACACCTATAGGGGCGTGTT
>JAYNIL010000053.1:0-10332 GCA_038109085.1 Chloroflexota bacterium | reverse complement strand
CGTACTCGATCTGGTCGCGGGCGGGGTCGGCCACCTGCTCCCCGTACCCGGCGAACTGCGCTGGGGGGTGCATGGCCAGGTAGCGGCCGTGCACGTTGCCCACGCTGAAGTGCTGGTGGAACCACCGGTTCGGGGGCACGAAGGCCGAGGCCTCGTGCCAGTGGACGGTCTGCTTCTCACCGCCCTCGGGCCAGAGGATGGAATAACCCTCCCCGGCGGGGATGACGATGACGCGGCCGGGGCCGTGGCGGTGGCCCTTCTTGTAGGTGCCGGAGGGGAACACGCTCATGTGCGCGCGCATTTCCGAACCGGGCGCCTTCATGTACACGGAGCGGTTCAACGAGCCACGGCCAGGCCGGTGCATCAGCTTGTCCCACACGCCCATGTCCGGGAAGAAGTTGCCCAACCACAGCGTGCGGCCCGCGGCGCCCTCGGCGATGTGCTCCTGAGTGGTGGCCTGTGCGTCAGAGAAGAGCTCCTCCTGGCTGGGTAGGGGGAGATCCTCCTCGTAGGGGTTGTTGAAAAGGAACCCAGGGTCGGGGATGGCGCTCATGGCCAGCGGCATGTAGTTGTAGTGGAGCAGGCGCACGGGGGCGTTGCCCTGCATGTTGTTGAACTGCGCCCAGGTGTTGCGGGGCACCAGGAACAGGGAACGGGCAGACCACTCGAAGGTGTGCTTGGCGCCGTTGTTGCGGCCCCACACCGACGTGGTGCCCTGGCCGGAGAGGACGTAGACGAACTCGTCAACCGCCGACTTGAAGGGCTTGAGCCCCCCTCCCGGCGGTATCTCCTGCACCCGCGCCTCCACCACGCCCGGCATGCCCTCTAACTGGATGAACGCCGCGTCGCACTCGCGCAGGCTCCAGGGCGCCACGTCCACGGTGCGCAGGTCCTCGATGTAGTAACCCCGGTGCACGGGGATCTGCTGTGCTTCCATCCAACCGTCGTACGTGTACTCGCTGGGCATGGTGCTCCTTCGGTGAATAGGGGAATACACCGCGTATAGCAGAGGGCTCACGGGGTGTCAAACAGGGGATGCGCTTCCATCGGTCGCCTCTCGGGTCCGCCGGCGAGCCTTCGCCCCGCTCGCTACCGCTCGCTCGCTTAAAGGGGAAAACGCCCTGGTCGCACTCCATGCGCCGAACCCCCGGCGGGGGGAGTTGCACTCCCCCACTGCACCCCCCTAGCCCGGACACACGCCAGTTGTCGGCGGCTTTGGGGCTGCGCCCCATCGGCCGCTGTAGTTCCTGGGGTGCGCTGGGGAGCTAACCCCCGTATCATGCGCCCGCCCAAGCCCACGCACGCAGGAGGCCCCATGCCCAGTGATTCCGCCCCGCACCTCGCATCCCACAGCCCCGTGCTCACCACCCGTGGGATGGTGTGCTCGTCCTCACCCCTGGCCGGGAGTATCGGCGCGCAGGTGCTGCGGGAGGGCGGAAACGCCTTCGACTGCGCAGTGGCCGTCGCAGCGGCGGAGGCGGTGACGCTCCCGCCCATGTGCGGCATCGGCGGGGAGGTGTTCGCGCTGCTGTACGAGGCGAAGACCGGCAGGCTCCACGGCCTCTCCGGCAGCGGACGCGCGCCCTTGGGCGCCACGCGCGAGTACTTCGCCGAGCGCGGCTACACAAAGATGCCCGCCGACGGCCCCCTCACTCCGGCGGTGCCCGGCGAGGTCTCGGCCTGGGAAACGATACTGAGCCGCTTCGGTACCCGCTCGCTGTCATCGCTGCTGGCACCGGCTATCGCGTTGGCGGAGAACGGCTTCCCCCTCGCCTACAACATCTCCCGCTACTACAGCCTCTACCGTGAGAAGCTGGCCAAGTTCCCCACTTCAGCCGCCATCTTCCTCAAGCCGGACGGCTCCGCCTACCAGGCGGGTGACATCCTGGTGCAGAAGGCGCTGGCGCGCTCCCTGCGCCGCGTTGCAGACGGCGGCGCCGAGGAGTTCTACCGGGGCTCGCTGGCCAAGGAGATAGCGGCGGGCATCGCGGCGGGTGGCGGGCTCATCAATGAGGCGGACCTGGCCGCGCACGAGACCGCCCTGTACGAGAACCCCCCGTCGGTGAGCTACCGGGGCCACCGGGTGTATGCAACGGGGTTGCCGTCTCAGGGCGTGCTCACCCTGGAATTGCTGAGCCTGCTGGACCAGTTCGACCTGGCCGCCAGCGGGCGTGCCACGGCGGAGACCATCCACACCATGGTGGAGGCCAAGCGCCTGGCGTTCACCGACCGCCTGGCCTACATCGGAGACCCGGAGTTCGTGGCCGTCCCATTGGACGAGCTGCTCTCGCCGGAGTACGCGGCCGAACGGGTGCGCGGGGTGCGCATGGACCGCGCCGCCGAGACGGTACCCGCGGGCATCCTGCGCCACTCCGGCGGCCCCAACCCCTCCACCTCCTACTTCAACTGCATCGACGCGGAGGGCAACGCCGTCTCCTTCATCCACTCCCTCTCCATGTACTTCGGCTCCGGCTTCGCCGCCGGGGAGACGGGCATCCTGCTGAACGACCGCGTGGGCCGCGGCTTCTACCTGGACCCGGATCACGTCAACGTGGTGGCCCCCGGCAAGCGCACCATCAACACCATCCACAACTACATGGTGTTCAAGGACGAGCGCCTCGCGCTGGTGGGTGGCACGCCGGGTGGGGACAACCAACCCCAGTGGAACGCCCAGGTGCTCTCGGACATCCTGGATTTCGGCATGGACGTGCAGGAAGCCGCCGACGCGCCCCGGTGGACGCACCACCCCGGCACCGACCCGCGCTCCATCGACTCGCCTATGACGCTGCGCATGGAGGACGGCTTCGACCCCGCCGTGCGTTCGGCGCTGGAGGCCAAGGGCCACACCCTGGCGCCCTTCCCCTACACCGGCACCCCCGGCGCGGTGCAGCTCATCGCCATCGACCCGATGACCGGCGTGCGTTCCGGCGGTGGCGACCGCCGTGCCGACGGCTACCCCGTGACCGAGTAACCCACCTCCCAGGAGCACCACAATGGCCATCACCCTCACCGCAGACCACGAGTTCGCCGCGCGCTACCTGGCCGATGGGAGCGTGAAGGTGAAGGGCTTCGACGTGCAGGTCGTCTGGCCGCAGGGAGGCATCGGCCCGGCTTACGGCTCCCTATTCACCGAGCCGGCCTACGACATCATGGTGGTGCCCATCTCCAACTTCCTCATCGCCCTTGACCAGGGCATGGCGGTGGTGGGCCTGCCGGTGTTCCCCGACGTGTTCTTCCCTCATCTGGGGGCGCAGGTGAACAGGAACGCGGGCATCGGGACGGTGAAGGACCTGGAGGGCAAGCGCGTGGGGTTGCGCGGGTGGGGCTTCAACCCCGCCACCTGGCTGCGCGGCGCGCTGGCCGACGTGTACGGGCTAGACCTGACCAAGGTGGAGTGGGTGGAGGCGGAGCCCAACTCGCTGATGAAGGCGGACTACCAGCGCCCCGCGCGCTTCAATGTGCGCAAGGGCGGTGACCAGGTGGCCGAATTGGCCTCCGGCGCGCTGGACGCGGTGTTCTTCGACCGCTCCGGTCCCGCGCTCACAGAGCACACTGCGCGCCTGTTCGACGACCCGCTGGCTGCCGCGCTGGAGTACCGCACCAAGACAGGGGTGTTCCCGGTGAATGTGATGCTGGCGGCCCGCCGCTCCGTGGCCGAGGCCAACCCAGGGCTGCTGCAGGCGGTGGTGGAGGCGTGCGACCAAGCGCGTGCCCGCTACGACGCTGACGAACCGGACAGCGCCGACCACATGGGGCTACCCCTGGGCTGGCTGCGCAAGAATGGGCTCTTCCCGCACCCCAATGGCCTGGCTGCCAACCGGACGGCGCTAGAGGCCATCACCCGGTACGCCCATGACCTGGGCCTAACCCGCTCACGCATCGCGCCCGAGGCGATGTTCTTCGTCGGGTCCCGCTAGCCAGCGGATAAGCGCCTAGCCGGCGTCGGCGACGGCGGCGACGCCAGCCCTGAATGCCTCGATGGTTTGCGTCACGTCCGCGTCGGTGTGGCAGACGCCCACGTAGATCTTGCCCGGCGACTTGAACACGCCCCGCTCCAGTAGCGCCCGGTCGAACACCCCGTTGAGGCGCTTGTCCACCAGCGTGGAGCGGTAGTCCACCACCGGCTTGCCCGTGAAGTAGACGTCGAACATCACGTCGTGCCCGCTGACCACGGCGGGTATCTCCGCCTCGTCGAACAGCCGCTGGAGCGTGTTGCGTAGGTGCGCCCCCTTGGCGTGGTATGCCTCGTACGTCCCCGGCGTGCGCAGCTGCTCCAGCGTGGCCAGGCCCGCCGCGCAGGCCACAGGGTTGCCGGAGAGGGTGCCGATGAGGGGGACGAAGTCCTCCTTGCCCACCAGCGCTCCGTCGTAGTGATCCATGATCTCCTTGCGCCCCGCCACCGCGGCCAGGGGGAAGCCCCCGCCCACGATCTTGCCCAACGCGCATAGGTCGGGGATCACGCCATAGGCGGCCTGCGCACCGCCGTAGGAGAGACGGAAGCCGGTGACGATCTCATCGAAGATGAGAACCACTCCGTGGCGCGCCGTCACCTCCCGCAATCCCTCTAGGAAGCCGGGCTGGGGGGAGATGATGCGCTGGAGGGGCTCCACGATGACTGCCGCCAGATCCTTGTGGTAGCGCTCGATGAGGTCGGTGGCTGCCTGCAGGTCGTTGAAGGGGGCCACCAGCACCGTCTCCGTAACGGCGGCGGGGATGCCGCCCGATGAGGGCTCCGGCAGGGGGAACGGCGTGTTGCCGGAGGGAGAGAGGCTCATGAGGGAGTAGTCGTGCATCCCGTGGAAGCCGCCCTCGAACTTGAGCACCTTGTCCTTGCGCCGGTAGGCGCGCGCCAGGCGCAGTGCCTGGTAGGTGGCCTCCGTGCCCGATGACGTGAAGCGCACCTGCTCGGCGCATGGCACCGCCTCCACGATGCGCTCGGCCAACTCAACCGCCGCCGCTGTCTGGGTGAAGAACGTGGAGCCGTGGGTCATGGCCTCCTGCGCCGCGGCCACCACCTTCGGGTTCGCGTGGCCCATAATCATCGGGCCGGAGCCCAGCAGGTAGTCCACGTATTCGTTGCCGCTCACGTCCCAGATGTGCGAGCCACGCCCCTCGCGCACTATGAACGCGTCTTCGCCGCCCAGCTTCACGTTGCCCAGGCTCCCGCCAGGCAGCACCGCGGCTGCGCGCTCCAGCAGGCGCTGCTCTTCGCTGGTGTGCTTGGGCATGGGGGAGCCTCCGGGGACAGGGTGCGGTGATTCTCGCATGGGGAGTACCTGGCTGCCAGGCAGGTACCTGGTCCCGCTCGCCTGCGCTCGCGCCTGGCCCAGCTCGCCTGCGGCTCGCTCGTTTAAAGGGGGACACCCCCTGGGCGCCCTGCAGGCGCCGAACCCCCGGCGGGGAGAGGTGCCCTCTCCCACTGCACCCCTCTAGCCCGGACCATCGCTGACCGTCAGCGTGTTTGGGGCTGCGCCCCACTTCGAGCCCCGAACTATGCGAGCAGGCCACGTGCCTGCTGCAATGAGTGAGCACCGAGCGAGCGGAGACGGGGGTAGGCGCGCAACGCCGAAGGGGGAGCCCCTTCCGTCGAGGGAACGAAATGAGCGGGGGTCTGGCGTTCTCGCGCGCGTTGGGTATCATGGGCCCGCCGCGTGCCGTGCTCGAGCACCCCCGCTTGAGCACGTAAAGAGGCCGGATGATCCAGCACATCCTCGTCCCCCTGTTCGGTTCCGTGGTGGACGAGTTGATCCGCAACTCGGGCAAGCCCGTCCTGGTCATCAAGTCGCCGAAGAACTAACAACACGCAGGCAGACGAAGGAGGAGCGTATGGCAGTCAAGTCTGGCGTCAGTGACGTCAAGTCCAGCGGCGGCGACATGTCGCTGTTCACCTACCAGCCCGACGGTGCCGGCAAGCGCCCCGCCGTCATCGTCATCCAAGAGATCTTCGGCGTGAACAACAACGTCAAGGGCATCGCGAAGCGCTACGCCGAGGAGGGCTACTTCGCCGTCGCCCCGGACATGTTCCACCGTCAGGGCCGTCACTTGGACGTGCCCTACCCAGAGATGGAGCGTGCCGTCAGCCTTCGCGGCACCATGTCCAACGACGACATCCTCGCTGACGTGAACGCCACCGTGGCGTTCCTGCGCTCCAACCCCGCCGTCAACGCCGACCGCATCGGCATCGTCGGCTTCTGCTTCGGTGGCATGGTTTCCTACTTCGCGGCCGCGAAGGTGGACGGCATCAAGGCTGCGGCCATCTACTACGGCGGCGGCATCCTGCCGCGCGACGGCTCACCGGAGGGAACCCCGCGCTTGCTGGACGCGACCGTGGCCGACGTGAAGGCCCCGCTCATCGCCTTCTGGGGCGGCAAGGACCAAAACCCTAGCCCGGCTCAGTCCCACGAGATCACCGACGCGCTGAAGGCCCACGGCAAGCAGATCGACGCCACCTGGTACGACGATGCTGGCCATGGGTTCATGTGCGACGGACGCGCTTCGTGGAACGAGCCCGCGTGTCTCGACTCGTGGAGCAAGGTGCTCCCGTTCTTCGCCAAGCACCTGGGGAAGTAGCAGCCGGTTCACGCAGCTATGTAGAGGGGCCGCCCATCGGGCGGCCCCTCTTGTGTTCGAGCAAGGAGGCGCGGGCTAGCCGGACTTGGAGCGGACGGAGAAGATCAGCGACTTGACCGTCACGGGGATGACCTCGGAGGCGCCCATGGGCTTGCCGATGTCGATGTAGTCCAGATCACCCACGTCGATGCCGTCGATGCAGATGAGCGCCCGGTCCAGCTTCACCTCCTCACGCAGTATGCCGCCCAGTGACTTGGCGACGTCCACGTCCAGCGCGAGGTACAGCGGCGAGCCGGCGGGCTCGGCGGGGTCCACCACCGAGGCGATGGCCTCAGCGATACGGCGGATGTACCAATAGTCGGGCTGGCCCTCGATCGAAAGGGCCAGGGTGAGCCCACGGTTCAGATGGGTCAGGTCGTACTTGGAGAGGGCCAGCTTGAGGGCTGCGCGCAGCTCCTCCTCCGAATGCTCCTTGGTGAGCACCGTGTGGGCCACCTGCACCCCGCGCACCGGCAGCACGTCGTGGGTGGCTATGTAGGAGGTGGAGCCGGAAGCCTGGAGGGTGTACTCACCCGCGCCGATGACGGTAGCCCGGATTCCCTCCACGGCGCGGGTGAGCACGCCGGGCTTGAAGGTGGCGTCGGTGCGCTCCCGCACCGCCTTGCCGAGGTACGGGCCGATGTCACCGAAGGCTGCCGTCTCGTTCCCATAGATGTACTCGGACACGCCGCCGGAGAAGACGATATGGTCAATGTCGTGGGCTGTGAGGCCATCGAAGGGGTCGGTCAGCAGGAGCGATTCGGTGAGCGGGGAGAGCTTGCCCCCGGTGATGACGTCGAAGAGCACGTCGGTCATCTTGGACGCGAACTCCTCACGGTGCACCGGGTCGAGCTTGGCGCCCACGGCGACGGTGTGGCCCAGCTCCTTCATCATGGTGCGTGCGGGCTGCTCCACGCGGGTGATGGTCATGTCCGGTTCATAGGCGATGAGCCGCGCGCCCACCTCCACGGCCACCATCTGGGTGATGCGTCCGTTCTCCACCAGCGAGAGCTTGGTGGTGCCGCCGCCGATGTCCACGTCCAGCACCCGCACGCCGTGGTTCTTGGAGATGGCCACCGCTCCCGAGCCGTAGGCCGCCAGGAGCGCCTCGTGCATGGGCCCGGCGCTGGCGCAGATGAACTTGCCGGTAGCCTCGGAGAAGTGCTCCAGGATGGGCTGTGCGTTCTCCTTCTTCAGTGCCTCGCCCGTGATGACCACGGCGCCGGTGTCGATGTCATCCGGCGTGAAGCCCGCCTCCTTGAAGGAGTCGTTGATGAACGCCGTCACCTTGTCCATGTCGATGGTGGTGCCGGAGGCGTAGGGCGTGAGCATGATCGGGGAGCGGTAGAGCACATCGCGGTTTGTCACCACGAACTTGGCCGAGAGGCCTGCCCCCTCACGGCGCAGCACCAGCCGGGAGAAGATGGTGTGGGTGGTGGAGGAACCGATGTCTACGCCGACGCTGTGGAGGGTGAACTTCTCGATGCCCTCGATGTCGTCAACGGTCTCGGCGTCCATCAGGTCGAACTCGTGTCCGTGCGGAACCCCGTCTTCGTCGTGCATGGGTACTCCCGAAGTGTAGTCTTTGGGCTGGGCGGACTAGGCGTGCAGGGGGCGCTGGTGGACCAGCTGCACTTCGCGGCCCGTCTGCCCGGACTCGGTCACGGCCAGGCACACCTCCAGGGTGGCCTTGGCCCAGCGGCCGTCGTGGGTGGGGCGCACGCCCTTCACGATGCCGTCGTAGAACTGCTCAACAAGGCCGTCGCGGCCGGTGCGCTCGGTGTCCAGCGGGATGACCTTTATGTGGTCCTGCCCGTAGTACACCACCCCGTCGGGGGTGATGCGCACCTCCGCCTTATCGCCCGTGACCACGAAGATCAGGTCCGATATCCAGGAGAAGGACGCCGGGGCCTCGGCCCGGAATGTGGCCACGGGTGAGGTGCCACCAACCCCACCTGCGCGCTTCATCTCCAGCTCGTTCCCCTTGGCCTGTGCCTCGGCCAGCGAGCGGCGGGCCCGCGCGTAGCGCGCGTCGTCGCGCGCCTCGGCGTGGCCGTAGGTGTACTCACCGGTGTGGAAGCGGTCGTAGCCAGAGTAGACGCCCGTCGCGGCGACGCCGTTATCGAACCTCATGAAGGCCGTGTAGGCGCCGGGCACGGGACGATCCGGGTCCCATGTGCCCGTCATGGCGTTCACCATGGTGCCCACGCCCCCCGCCACGGTGCGTAGCATGTCGAACATGTGCGGGCCCTGACGGAAGACCACCCCACCGCCGAAGGCCGGGTCGGGGTTCATCTCCTCGGGCGTGCGGGGGCGGTAGAGCCAATCGCCGTAGTACCAGGTTTGCACCATCTTCAGTTCGCCCAACTCACCGTCCGCGATCATCCGCAGAACGGTGGCCGTGGGCGGTGCGAAGGAGTGGGGTGAGCAGACCACCACGGTGAGCCCTGCGCCCTCGGCCGCCTCGATGATGACGTCCGATTCGGCCAGGGTGAGGGCCATGGGCTTCTCGAGCAATAGGTGCTTGCGGTGCTTCACCGCGGTGAGGGCGTGCTCCACGTGGAACTGGTTGGGCGTGGCGACGTAGATGGCGTCGATGCCGCCCTTGGCGCACAGGTCCTCCACGCTGGAGAAGGTCTGGATGTCTCGCCCCTTGGCGAAGCGTGCGAGCGCGTCGGCGTTGACGTCGGCCGCTGCCACGATCTGGACGTTGGGGTGCTTGTCGGCGGCGGGGATCATCTGGCGCGCTGCACCGCCCAGGCCCGCAATGCCGAGGCGTACGGTGGTGGACGGGCTGCTCATGGGCACGGGCCTCCGGAGACAGGGTTGGCGCGCTGGCCCGGCTATTTTAGCCGCAGATGGCCGGGCGTGCAGTGCCCCGAACAGGAAGGGCCCCCCGGCGTGCCGGGGGGCCCTTCCGATGGGCGATTGTAGAGGGCTAGATGAGCCCCGCAGCCTCACGGGCGTCCAGGATGGGGCTGTACATGGTGGCCGCCCCCTGGCGCTTGGTGGTGTCCACGTACTGGTGCTGCTCGGTCATAAACGGGATGTACTCGTTCTGCTTCGGGTCACGCACCACGCACATGGGGTCACCACCGTCCTCCACGATGCGGATGTTCTCCTCCAGCATCTGGCGGAACATGATGATGCCCTTGTCCGAGCGCCCCAGGTTTTCCCGGGTGCGGTCGGCGATGGCGCCCTGAGTGATCCAGGCCGCCGGGTCCTGGGCCGCGTTGGCCTTGAGTTCGGACCAGATAGGCTGGTCGTTCTCATCCATGTGCGGCACTGGTACCTCGTAGTAGGGCACCTCGTGGTCGGCCTGCGGCTTGTCGCCCTCCACCATGGGGTAGCAGGCCACCCACCAGTGGGCGGTGTGCTCGTCGTCGATGGGGGTGCGGATCTGGAATGCGGGGCCAATGAAGAAGGTGTTGCGGGACGTGCCACGGTCCAGGTGGAAGCCGTCTCCGCCCTGGCGCAGGTAGTTCGGGAAGACGATAGGGTGGCCGTCCTTCCACTCTGTGTCTTCTTCGGAGCCGCCCTCCCACACACGACGCTTGATCAGCCCGTGCTCGAAGCGGTCGAACTGGATCTTGGCGTGGGCGCGGCGCTTGCGCATGTCGCCTTTGTCGCCGTTCTTCTCACGGATGTAGTTGGCCCAGGCCACGTGCAGCCACTCCAGGTGCACCGGGTCCAGGGAGTTCTCCTGGCACTGGAGCCAGTTGC
>JAYNIL010000052.1:0-10878 GCA_038109085.1 Chloroflexota bacterium | reverse complement strand
CAACGTTAGTGGCGGTAGAGAGACGAGGCCAAACGTGTCTGACAAACAGGAAGCACTCGAGCTGGCTCTCGGTCAGATTGAACGCCAATTCGGCCGTGGCTCCATCATGCGCCTGGGCGAGGCGTCCGGACGCACCATGGTGGAGTCCATCTCCACTGGTTCCCTGACCCTAGACCTGGCCCTCGGCGTCGGGGGTATCCCCCGGGGCCGCGTCACCGAGATCTTCGGTGCTGAATCGGCCGGTAAGTCCACCCTGTGCCACCACATCGTCGCCGAGGCTCAGCGCCTGGGCGGAGTGGCGGCCTACATCGACGCAGAGCACGCCCTCGACCCCTCCTACGCCGCCCGGTGCGGCGTGAACCTGGAGTCGCTCCTGGTTTCCCAGCCCGACTCGGCAGAGCAGGCGCTGGAGATCGTGGAGTACCTGGTGCGCTCCGGCGCGGTGGACGTGGTGGTGGTGGACTCAGTGGCGGCCCTGGCTCCCAAGGCGGAGCTCGAGGGCGACATGGACGACATGCAGGTCGGCCTGCAGGCGCGGATCATGTCCAAGGCGCTGCGCAAGCTCACCGGGGCAGCGAACCACTCGCGCACGGCGGTGGTGTTCGTGAACCAGCTGCGGGAGAAGGTGGGCGTGTTCTTCGGGAGCCCCGAGGTTACGCCGGGCGGACGGGCGCTGAAGTTTTACAGCTCGGTCCGCATCGACCTACGCCGCATCGAGTCGCTCAAGCAGCAGTCGGATGTGGTGGGCTCGCGGGTGCGGGCGAAAATCGTGAAGAACAAGGTTGCTGCCCCCTTCAGGCAGGCCGAGTTCGACATCATGTTCGCCCGGGGCATCTCCAAGGTGGGTGAGCTCATCGACCTGGGTGTCACCGCGGGGTTGATCCGCAAGTCCGGCGCAAACTACTCCTGGGGCGAGACACGCCTGGGCCAGGGACGGGAGAACGCTAAAGAGTTCCTCCAGTCCAACGCCGAGGTCGCCTCGGCCATCGAGCGGGAGCTGCGTGCCCAGCACGCGGCGGCCCCCGCAGGCGTGGCCGATGACCTGGTGGGTGAGTCCGAGCCGGAGCCGGTGGGCTCCGGGGTGGACTAGCCTCTCTCTCCGCCGCAACCGCACGAGGAGGCGGTGGTGGCACGATGTAGCGAAGGAACGCTTCCCAGAAGGCGCACCATGGCCACCGGCAAGGTGCGCCGCTTGGCGTTCACGGCGTGCCGTCCCTCGGGCAGGTTCGCATGAGGCAGTGAAGGCCCTGGCTGTCTGGCCCCCGGAGTGGGGGCGCACGCGCAGCCCGGGCGGAAAGGAACCAACATGGAAGCAGTGATCGGAGCAGTAGCGGCCCTGGTGGGCCTTGCGATCGGCGCGGGAGCCGCGCTGTACATGAAGGCCGCGGCGCAGCGCCGCGAGGTGGGCGCGGCCCGTAGCGAGGCTGCCCGGCTGATGGGCGAGGCCGAGGAGTCCAAGCGCCGGATGCTGGTGGAGGCCAAGGAGGAGGCGCTCAAGACCAAGAACGAGATCGAGGGTGAGCTGCGGGAGCGCCGCCGCGAGGTGCAGCGCGCCGAGGACCGCCTCTCCACTCGCGAGGAGTCGCTGGACAAGCGCCAGGGCACGCTGGAGACGCGTGAGCAGCGAGTGGGCGAGCGCGAGCGCGAGGTGGAGGACGACCGCGGGCAAATAGAGGAGCTGAAGGCCGAGCAGACCCGCAAGCTGGAGTCCATCGCCGGTCTCACGGCGGCAGAGGCGCGCGACCAGATCATGCAGACCGCCGAGGGCGAGATGGAGCATGAGCTGGCCAAGCGCTACTACTCCCTGGAGCAGCAGATGCTCTCCGAGGCGGACGAGAAAGCCAAGAAGGTGATATCCCTGGCGATCCAGCGCCTCGCCTCCGAGGTGACTGCGGACCAGACCACCTCCCTGGTGCCGCTGCCCAACGACGAGATGAAGGGCCGCCTCATCGGGCGCGAGGGGCGCAACATCCGCGCCATCGAGGCCGCCACGGGCGTGGACCTCATCATCGACGACACCCCCGAGGCGGTGACCATCTCCTGCTTCGACCCGATCCGTCGCGAGGTGGCTCGCATCGCGCTGACCAACCTGGTCCGTGACGGGCGCATCCATCCGGCCCGCATCGAGGAGTCGGTGACGCGGGCGCAGGAAGAGGTGGATGAGACGATCCGGCGCGCCGGCGAGCAGGCGGTGCTGGACGCGGGTGTGCGCGGGCTGCACCCGGAGCTCATCAAGCTGCTGGGGCGCCTCAACTACCGCTACTCCTACGGCGAGAACGTGCTCCAGCACGCGGTGGAGGTCTCGCGCCTCGCCGGGATGCTGGCGGGCGAGATCAACGCCGACATCCAGGTGGCCAAGGCGGGCGGGCTGCTGCACGACATCGGCAAGGCGCTCACCCACGAGGTGGAGGGCTCGCACATCGAGCTGGGTGAGGAGGTGGCCAAGCGCTACAACCTCTCCGCCGCAGTGCAGGCAGCCGTGAACGAGCACCACGACGACCACCGCTCCAGCCCCGAGGCGTTCCTGGTGGCCGCGGCCGATGCCATCTCCGCCGCCCGCCCCGGCTCGCGCCGGGACACGGTGGAGCTGTACCTCAAGCGCCTGGAGGCGCTTGAGGACGTGGCCAACTCCTTCCCCGGCGTGCAGCGCTCCTTCGCGATCCAGGCTGGCCGTGAGGTCCGCATCATGGTCTCCCCGGAGGAGATCGACGACGTGGAGGCGGCGAGCCTCGCGCGCAAGGTGGTGAAGAAGATCGAGGAGAACCTGGTCTACCCCGGCGAGATACGGGTGACCGTGGTGCGCGAGACGCGCGCCACCGAGGTCGCCCACTAGCCTGCGTCCACGGCGTCGGGGCGGCACCGTCCGCCCCGGCGCGAGGAGCCTCCCATGCGCGTGCTGATGATCGGCGATGTGATGGGCAAGCCGGGCCGTCGGGCCATGAAGGCGGTGCTTCCCGGCCTGCGCCGTCAGCTGGGCCTGGACTACGTGGTGGTGAACGGAGAGAACTCCGCCGCGGGGTTCGGCCTTACCCCTGATGTGGCCGATGAGCTGTTCGGCGCGGGGGCCACGGTCATCACCGGGGGCAACCACACCTTCGACAAGAAGGAGGTGCTCTCGCTGCTGGACGGCGAGCTGCCCATCCTCCGCCCCGCCAACTTCCCGGCGGGCACCCCCGGCCGCGGCGTGGTGCGGGTGGGGCCTCTGGCGGTGATAAACCTGCAGGGCCGGGTGTTCATGCCCGATGGGCTCGACTCCCCTTTCATGGTGGCCGACCGCATCCTCGAGCAGTTGGAGGACGACCCGCCCCGGGCCATCCTGGTGGACTGCCACACCGAGGCAACGTCGGAGCAGGGCGCGCTGGGCTGGTACCTGGACGGGCGCGTCTCGGCGGTGGTGGGAACGCACACCCATGTGGCCACGGCAGACCCCAAGGTGCTGCCGGGCGGGACGGCCTTCGTGACTGACCTGGGCATGACGGGGCCGGTGAATTCCATCATCGGCTCCAAGGTGGAGGACGTGATGGCTCGGTTCCTGACGGCCATGCCCCACCGGCTCAACGTGGCCGAGGGCGGCCCGCTCCAGTTCAACGCCGTGTGCATCGACATCGACGATTCCTCGGGGCACGCCACGGCCATCTGCCGGGTTGACCGGGTGCTGGAGGCCTAGATGCCCCTCGCCCCGGCCGACCTGCACATGCACACCGCCTACTCCGACGGGCGGCTCTCACCCACCGAGCTGGTACGCCTGCTGGCCGAGCGCGGCGTGGGCTTGGCGGCCATCTCCGACCACGACTCCACCGAGGGGTTGGACGAGGCGCTGGCCGAGGCGGCACGCCACCCGGGCCTCCGGCTCATCCCGGCAATCGAGATATCTGCCGACCACCCCAATGACCCGGAGTCCGAGGTTCACATCCTGGGCTACTTCCTGCGCTACCACGACGGGGCGTTTCAAGAGCGCCTGGCGCGCTTCCGAGAGGAGCGCGAGACGCGCGCGCAGCGCATGGTGGAGCGCCTGGCCGGCCTAGGCTACCCCGTGGTCTGGGAGCGCGTGCAGGCCATCGCGGCTGATGCGGCCATCGGCCGCCCGCACATCGCCCGCGCGCTGGTGGAGGCGGGCCACATCGCGACGGTCAAGGACGCCTTCGCGGGCCTGCTGGACGATGGTGGCGAGGCCTACGTGGCCCGTCCGCACCTCTCCACCGCCGAGGCAGTGACGCTGATCCGCTCCGTGGGTGGGGCCGCCGTGCTGGCTCACCCCCTGTTCGACAAGGATTGGGAATCCCTGGTGCCGCGCCTGCAAGGCATGGGCTTCGCGGGCATGGAGGTGCACTACGGCGAGTTCAGCGCCGAGGAGCGCCTGCGCCTGGCGCGTCTGGCCGAGGCCCACGGCCTGCTGGCCACGGGTGGCTCCGATTACCACGGCTTCGGCCACGAGGGCGAGGCGCTGCCCGGCGATGCAGGGCCGTCCCTTGCCGTAATCGATGCGCTGGAGCGCGCCGCAGGAGCCGGGGCGTGAGCGCCCTCGCACTGGCGGTGCTGGTCTTCGCCTGCCTGCTGGGCTCCATACCCTCTGCCTACCTGGTGGGCCGGTGGGTGAAGGGGATAGACCTGCGCCAGGTGGGCTCGGGCACCCTGGGCTCCTCCAACGTCTACTACCACGTTGGGAAGTTCTGGCTCTTCGTAGTGGGCATCTTCGACATGTTCGGCAAGGGCTCCGGTTCCGTGCTCCTGGCCCGCGCCTTCGACCTGCCCCTGGCCGTTCAGGCCGCCGCAGGGCTGCTTGCGGTGGTGGGCCACAACTGGGGCGTGTTCCTGCGCTTCCAGGGCGGGCGTGGTGTCGCCCCCACGGTGGGCGTGCTGCTGGTGCTGGCCCGCCCGGAGTTGGTGCTGTTCATCATCACCGGCACCGCCGGGTGGCGGCTCACCGGCTCCTCCGCCGTGTGGGTGCTGGCCGGGTTCGTGCTCATGCCCCTAGCGGCCCTGGGCCTGGGCCAACCTATCGAAGAGGCGGGGCTGCTGGCGGGCGTCCTGGCTGTCACCGTGATCAAGCGACTCACCGCAAACTCCCTGCGGGGCACCGGCGTGCCCCTGCGCACTCTGCTGCTCAACCGGTTGGTGTTCGACCGCGACATCGCCGACCACGACGCCTGGGTTCGCCGCACTGCCACGCGGGAGGCGCCACGTGGCTGAGCAGGTCCATTGCCACTGGCACCCGGACCGGGAGACGCGGCTGCGGTGCGGGAACTGCGGCAAACCCGTTTGCTCCGCCTGCGCGCGCCAGCACCCGGTGGGTATCCGCTGTAAGGAGTGCGCCCGCCCGGAGCGCCTGCCCACCTACCGAGTGAGCCGAGGGTACCTGGTGCGGGGGGTGGCGGCGGCGGTGGGGATGGGCATCGCCGGGGCCATCGGCCTGCGGGTCATCGCCATGGTGCTCCCCTTCGTCGGGTTCTTTTTCTTCCTCATCATGGCGGGGCTGGGCTATCTAATGGGTGAGGGCGTGGCCGCTGCCGTCAACCGGCGTCGTGGGCGCGCCTACCAGCTCATGGCACTGGGCGCTGTCGTCCTCGCCATGAGCACCGAGCTGTACTTCGCCGTACTGCACCTGTCCACCGGCTCCCTCTTCACCCTCATGGGCTTCGGCATGGCCGCCTTCGTCGCCTGGAGCCGGCTGCAGCCCTAGGCGGGCTCTGCCCCGCTCCCTTCGGTCGCTCGTTCCAAGGGGCTCCCCTGCGCCCCCTTCGGGGGCTACCCCGTCTCCGCGCTCTGTCGGGCGCTCAACGTGGGGCCTGCGGCCCCGCTCGCTGTGCTCACTCGATACAGGGGTCTCCCTGGCGCGGCTGACGCCCCGCTTTCGCTGCCTCGCGGCTCGCGCTACAATACCCTCGATGCGGGCGTGACGCAGTGGTAGCGTACCTGCTTCCCAAGCAGGCTGTCGTGGGTTCGAATCCCATCGCCCGCTCCACCCTTTTCCTCCAGGCCGGACGCATGACCAACACCCCAGCCCCTGCCGTGGATGTCCACCCGGTGGACGCCGCGCGCTGGGACGACATGGTGCGTCTGTTAAAGGCCAGGGGCGGCCCCTCCT
Organism: Chloroflexota bacterium; assembly: GCA_038109085.1. Taxonomy (GTDB): domain Bacteria; phylum Chloroflexota; class Dehalococcoidia; order Lucifugimonadales; family Australimonadaceae; genus Australimonas. Next base: position 4,793 of record JAYNIL010000052.1, on the reverse strand, counting down.
ACTGCTGGTGTAACGTGTTCCGAGCCGACGCCGATGAGCGCAAGATCAAGACGTGCACCGGCAAGCAGGCGGTGTTGCGCAAGCGCGTGGACGCGGGCACACCCATCGGCCTGCTGGCCCACAGCGACAGCGAGTCGGAGGGCTGGTGCTCCGAGGCCCCCCGCGAGAGCTTCACCCGTGGGCGAGCGAGCCTGGGCGGTCCGCCCGCCGCGCCCGGCGAGGTCTGGGCGCTCACCAGCTTCTACGTCTCGCCCAAGGTGCGCGGGACCACGCGCGTTCGGAGGGAGCCTCCGTGCTGGAGGCCTACCCGGTGGACGAGGACTCCCCCTCCTGTCGGTTCCCGGGCTTCATCCCCGCATTCCGGAACGCCGGGTACGACGAGGTGGGCCTGGCGGGCAAGCGCCGCCACGACATGCGCCTGGCGCTCTGAGCGCCCTTGACGGCCCCGCGTCCCCCCTTGACCATCAGTTCCCTATGATCACTTCTGACGTATCTGGCGTATTGACAGAGGCGCCCTTCCGGGCCGGGTTCGTGGCGCTGGTGGGCCGCGCCAACGTGGGCAAGTCCACCCTGCTCAACGCGCTGGTGGGCCAGCACCTGGCCATCGTTAGCCCCAAGCCGCACACTACCCGCCACAAGCTGCTGGGCGCGCTCAACGGCCCCGGCTTCCAGGCGGGATTGCTGGACACGCCCGGCTACTTGCGCGGGCAGCGCGACCAGATGGACGCGCTGATGCGCGGGGCGCTGGCGGAGGCGCTGGCGGAGGCGGACCTGGTGGTGCTGGTGGCAGAGCCCCGGCCCCCGGGCGACGTGGAGCAGCAAATGATGGCGCGCATCGCCGATTCGGGCACCCCTGCCCTCTGCGTGCTGAACAAGACCGACACGGCCAAGCGCCCGGCGCTGCTGCCGGTGATGGCGGCGTACGCCGAGGCGCACCCCTTCGCCGAGATCATTCCCGTGTCAGCAGCCACCGAGGATGGCATCGAGCGCTTGGGTGACCTGCTGGCCGCTCACCTGCCGGAGCGTGAAGGACCGCTCTTCCCCCCCGATACCCTGACCGACCGTCCGGTGCGCTTTCTGTGCGCCGAGCTGGTACGCGAGCAGGTGTTCGCGCGCTTCGGTCATGAGGTGCCCTACGAGGTGGCGGTGGAGGTGGACACCTACGAGGAGCGCGAGGGTACCGAGCCCGACCTGGTGGAGGCGACCATCACCGTGGATCGCCCCTCCCAGAAGGCGATGCTCATCGGCGCTCGGGGCGAGGCACTGAAGGAGATAGGCACCGGCGCGCGCGTGGCCATCGAGGAACTGGTGGGCCGTCCCGTCTACCTACGCCTGTGGGTCAAGGTGACGCCCAAGTGGCGGCGCAAGGCCGGGTTCGTCCAGAGATTGCGCTAGGGGAGGTGAGGAGGCATGCCTGAGCTCCCCCTGCTGGTGCTGGCCGCCGCCACGGTGCTCGTCTCCGGCTTCGTGCAGGGGATGGCGGGCTTCGGCTACGTCATCATCGCCGCGCCGGTGCTCACCTTCTTCATCGCCCCTGACGTGGCCGTCCCGGTGCTGGTGTGCCTGGGCTTCCTGGTGAACCTGGCGCTCATGGCGCACGCATACCGGGCACTCCAGCTGCGCCGCATCTGGCTGCTGGCGCTCATGGCGGGGGTGGGGGTGCCCGTGGGCACCGCGCTGCTGGTGGTGGTGGACGAGCAGGCCCTGCGCATCGCCATCGGCGTGCTGGTCACCTGCACTGCGCTGGCACTGCTGGCGGGGCTGCGCAGGCCGGTGAGCGGGGAGCGGGCGGCCTCGGTGCCCGTTGGCCTGGGCTCCGGGGTGCTGCTGGGCTCAACGGGCATGGGCGGGCTCTTGGTGGTGCTCTTTTACGCCAACCAGGGCCTCCCGCCGCGGACGTTCCGGGCCAACACCATCTTCTTCCTGGAGTTCATGAACCTAGTGGCGCTACCGTCCTTCTTGCTGGGTGGCGTGCTCACCGCCGACGTGGGCCGCCTGGTGGGCGCACTGCTTGTCCCCTCGGTCGCAGGGATGGCCGTAGGGGCGTGGGCCGCGCACCGGGTGCCCGCCGCGCTCTTCCATCGCACGGCGCTGGTGGTGGTGCTCTTTGCGGGCATCGCCGCCGTGGGGGCGGGGGTGGGCCTGTGGTGAGGCTGTTCGCCTGGGGCCCCGTGGCCGCGCCCGTGGTGTTCACTGTGCCGGCCACCATCGCCACGGCGCTGACGCCGGGCCACGACCCGCTGCGCGATGCCGTGAGCCTGCTGGCCGGGCCCGGCACGCCGTATCCGTGGCTGCTCAACGGCTCCATCATCGCCTACGCCATCCTGGTGCAGGGGCTCGGCCCAAGTCTGCACCGCGCGGCCGGGGGAGGGCGCTGGGGGGGGGCGCTCTGGGCGCTGGTGGCGTGCTACGGGCTGGGCGGGCTGGGCGCGGGCATCTGGCGGGACGCCTACACCGACGGGGGGTGGTGGCTCATAGACCAGAACGCCATGCACGATAACGCCGCCCGCATCGCCTTCGGGGCTGTGCTCGGCCTGTGCGCCCTGGCCCCGCTGGCGCTGCGACACCGGTCCGGCTGGGCGGGCTGGGCGCGCTTCTCCTGGGCCATGGCCGCGCTGAGCGCGCTGGCGGCAGTGCTCTTCGAGATGCGTGTGTGGCCGTCCATCCACGGGTTCTTCGAGCTGTGCTTCTTCGCCACCACCATGGCCTGGGTGTTCGTCACCGGGCTGCGGTTGCGCAAGGGGTGAGCGCTCCGGCGCGCTGCGCCGCTGCTGGCGTGTGCGGAAGCGCGCTTGCACAAAGGACGAAAGAGGGGCGGGCCCTAGAGCCCGCCCCTCGAGGTTTCCGTGGGGGAGGGGCTTAGCGGACGGGGACGCGTCCGCCGGGGCCGAAGCCTTCGACCTCCTCACCGGTGCCGTCCCAGGCGGCGATGGCGTCCACCTCGGCCCGCTCCTCCTTGGTCATCACCCAGCGGGCGGCGGCAGCGTTGGAGGCCACCTGCTCTGGGTTCATGGCCCCGGCGATCACCGAGGAGACGGCGGGGTGCGCCAGGAGCCAGGCGAAGGCGAGGTCCAGTACGGTGTAACCGCGCTCCTTGGCGAAGATGGTGAGCCCGTCCAGCACGGCCTCGGCTCGCTCGTTGCCCTGGAGTTGGCCCACCATGCGCCGCGCGCCGGAGGGTACCTCGGTGGTGCCCTTGTACTTACCCGTCAGCCACCCGCCGGCCAGGGGGAAGTAGGGCAGGAAGCCCACATTGTTCTCCGAGCAGAAGGGCAGCAGCTCCAATTCCGCCTGCCGGCGCAGCACGTTGTAGTAGCCCTGGGAGGAAACCATGCGCGCCCAGCCCTTCTGCGCCGAGACGTGGTCGGCCTGGGCGTGGCGCCAGGAGGGGTAGTTGCACTCACCGATGAAGCGCACCTTGCCCTGCTCCACCAGCTTGTTCAGCGGCTCCAGTATTTGCTCCTGCGAGGCCTCCGGGTGGGAGAAGTGGAGCTGGTAGAGATCCAGATGGTCGGTCTGGAGCTTGCGGAGCGACTCCTCCACCGAGGTGTTGACCCGGTCGGCGATTGACTGGCCGTTGAGGTCGCGCAGGTTGTACTTGGAGGCGATGATGGCCTTCTCGCGCTTGCCCTTGAGCGCCGCTCCGATGTGCTCCTCGGAATGGCCGCCACCGTAGTTGTTGGACGTGTCGATGAGGTTGATGCCGTTATCCAGGCACGCGTCGATAACGCGCTTGGAGACGGCGGGGTCGGTGATGCGGGCCGGGTTGCCGAAGTTGTTGGTGCCCAGGCCGATGACGGAGACCTTCAGGTCGGAGGTCCCCAGCGTGCGGTACTCCATGACAGCTCCTCGCGCGCCGTGCGCGCTGCTCTTGAGTGTTGGCCGGGCCATGATAGCGGCACCGGCAACCCTGCGGGTATGCTGCCCCCCAACCGGCGCACGTTGCAGGCAGGGGATGCCACCGCTGCCAAGAGCGCCCGCCGAGAGCGCGGAGACCGGGGTAGGGCCGCAGGCCCGAAGGGGGAGTCCCCCTTCCATCGAGCCCGCGAAGCGGGCGGGAGAGAGCACATGCGCATCACCTTCATCGGCCTGGGCATGATGGGCCGGCCCATGGCGGAGAACCTCCTGAAGGCGGGTTTCGACCTGACGGTGGTGAACCGCTCGCAGGCGAAGGTGGCCGAGCTGGCCGCAAAGGGCGCGCACGCGGGCACCACGCCCGCCGCCGCTTCGGCGGGGGCCGACGTGGTGTGCCTGTGCCTGCTGGAGGACGGCATCGTGGAAGCCGTGCTCTCCGGCCCCGAAGGCGTGCTCGCCACGGCCCGGCCCGGCACCGTGGTGTTGGATCACTCCACCGTCCACCCGCAGTTCGCCGCCCGCATGGCCGAGGCGTGCGCCGCAGGCGGCGTCACCTACCTGGATGCGCCGGTCTCCGGCACGGGACAGGTGGCCTGGGACGGCCAACTCACCGTGATGGCGGGTGGGGATGGCGCGGCGCTGGAGCGGGTGCGGCCGGTGCTGGAGGCCGTGGCTGTCAACATCCGGCACATGGGCCCGGTGGGCACGGGCAATATGGCCAAGCTCATCAACAACATGGTCAAGGATGTGAACCAGCTGGCCGTCATGGAGGCGTTAGCCCTGGGGGCGGGGCTGGGCATGGACCTGGATGCCCTCTTCGCCGTCATGCGCACGGCTTCGGCAGCCTCACGCCAGCTCGAGCGTGTCGCGCCGAAGATACTGGACGGCTCCTTCACCCAGACCACCTACATCAACACCAACATCAAGGACATGGCGCT
>JAYNIL010000051.1:0-11241 GCA_038109085.1 Chloroflexota bacterium | reverse complement strand
ATGGTGGCCCAGACGGCCAAGCACTTCGGGCGCATCGACATCCTGGCCAACGTGGCCGGAGGCTCCTACTCGCGCAACCCCTACACCGGCGAGTTCAAGCGCCATCCCCTCCTCGAGGTGTCCGAGGAGGACTTCATGGGCGCCTTCGAGGTGAACGTGAAGGGCACGATGCTGTGCGCCCAGGCGGTGGTGCCCCACATGCGTAAGGTGGGCAAGGGCGCCATCATCAACATCGGTTCGTCCTCTGGCCTGGACACCAAGCCCGCAGGGGCCATCTACGCCGCGTACGGGTCGGCCAAGGCCGCCGTGCACCGCCTCACGGTGTACATGGCGTATGAGTGGGCCCCGCAGGTCCGCGTGAACTGCATCGCGCCGGGGCTCATCGACACCCCGCGTCCGGCGGGCGAGTCGCGCCCCAACATGGTGGACGGGGCCTCACGGCTGCCCGTGGGCCGCGTGGGCGGACCCGACGACATCGCCTCGCTCGCGGTGTTCCTCGCGTCCGATGCCTCCTCCTTCATCACCGGCGACCTGATCCCCGCCACCGGCGGCGACCGCTAGGCCGTGACCACCCCTGCCTCTCCCAGCCCCGGCGCGCGCCGTCCGGGGCCGGGGGAGCGCCCCCGCTCCTACAAGACCGAGGCGCTGGTGCTCCGGTCCGTCCCCACGCTGGAGGCGGACCGGCTGCTCACGCTGCTCACTCCCGGCCTGGGTACCCTGCGCGTGAGCGTACGCGGCGCGCGGCGCATCACTTCCAAGCTGGCGGGGCACGTGGGCACCCTCAACCGGGCCCAGCTCACGCTGGCGCTGGGGCACACGTTCGACGTGGTGACCGGTGCTGAGGCGCTGGAGACGTTCCCGCGCCTCAAGGCGGACTTGGAGCGCACCGCGACGGGCCTGTACCTGGCGGAACTAACCGGTGCGCTCGTGCCGGAGCACGCCCCCCACCCCAACGCCTACGCTCTGCTGCGGGCCGCCCTGCGCGCGTTGGACACCGAGGCGCCGCCCTCACCGCTCCTGGCGCGCTATGTCGAGCTGCGATTGTTGGAGGACGCGGGCTTCCTGCCGGAACTGGGCCGCTGTGTGGTGTGCGGCAAGCCGGTGGAGCCCGGGCGGCATCGGTTCGCCCCCGTGGCCGGCGGGCTAGTGTGCGATGCGTGCCAGCCCGGCAGCGGGCGCGTGTTGGACCTGCCCGTCGATGCGCTCAAGGTGCTGCGTCACTTCACCCGCACGGGGCTGGCCGAGGGCACCCGCGTCGCGGTAGGCGAGCGTCTGGCGCAGGAGCTGGAGGGGCTGCTGGCCGCCAGCCTGCACGCGGTGCTGGAGCGTGAGCCGTCGTCGGCGGGGTTCCTGGACCACCTGGCACGTCTGCGGCGTGGCCGCTGAGCGCGTTACACCGGCGCAATCAGGCTGTAACACCCCCGCAATATCACGGAAACCGGCGCGCAACACGCGCCCTTCACCATGGACGCAACCTGTCCGTGGAGGTGCCGTGGTGTTCGGAAAGTTGTCACGCAGATCTTTGGTCCTGTTGCTGGGGGGGCTCATCTTCCTCTCCAGCTTCTCGGTGACCTTCGCCGCTGACGCGGCGGGGGCTGAGACGCTGGCGGGGGACCCCAACGCCCCCGTCAACTACGTGTGGGTGCTGGTCTCGGGTGCGCTGGTGTTCTTCATGCAGGCGGGCTTCGCCCTCCTGGGGGCAGGGCTCATCCGCTCCAAGAACACGGTGAACTACCTGACCAAGTCGTACATGGACTTCGCCATGGCGAGCCTGTCCTTCTGGGCATTCGGCTTCGCGCTGATGTTCGGCGGCTCGGCGCTCGCGTCCGGGCTGGACGAGGGCAACGCCCTGTTCGGCATGTCCGGGTTCTTCCTTACTGGTGAGTCCTACGACGTGGGGACGATGCTCCTGTGGGCCTTCCAGATGATGTTCGCGGGCACCGCGGCCACGATCGTGGCCGGTGCCATCGCGGAGCGCACCAAGATCACGGCCTACATGGCCTACGCGTTCCTCATCGTCGCGGTGGTCTACCCCATCTATGGGCACTGGGTGTGGGGCGGCGGCTGGCTTGCCAGCATGGACACCCCGGCGGTGGACTTCGCGGGTTCGGGCGTGGTGCACGCTATCGGCGGCTTCGCGGCCCTGGCTGGCGCCATCATGGTGGGCCCGCGCATCGGGCGCTTCAACGCCGATGGTTCCGTGAACGAGATGCCGGGTCACAACAAAGCCTTCGTGGTGGCGGGCACGTTCATCCTGTTCTTCGGTTGGTTCGGGTTCAACTCGGGCTCCTCGCTGGCGGCCACGGAGCTGCGCATCTCGGTGGTCTTCGTGAACACGCTGCTGGCGGGCGCCGCCGGTGCGGTGGCGGCCATGTACTACGGCTTCATGCGCACGGGTAAGGCGGACATCGAGCTCATCGCCAACGGCTCGCTGGCGGGCCTGGTGGGCATCACCGCGGGCTGTGCGTGGGTGGCGCCCTGGGCGGCTATCGTCATCGGCGTAGTGGCCTTCTTCGTGATGCTGGGCGCCACCAAGCTGCTGCTCAAGCTGAAGGTTGACGACGTGGTGGGCGCCTTCCCCGTGCACGGGGCGGGCGGGCTATGGGGGGTGCTGGCCGTGGGTCTCTTCGCCGATGGCACCTACGGCAATTACACCACCGACGGTCCCTACATCACGGGCCTGTTCTACGGCGGCGTGGACCAGTTGGTGAGCCAGCTGATCTCCATGGTGGCGGTGGTGGGCTGGGGCTTCGGCGCTGCGCTGGTGATCTTCGCCCTGCTCAAGGCGACCATCGGCCTGCGTGCCTCCAAGGAGGAGGAGCTCTCCGGCCTGGACATCCCCGAGCACGGTGCCGCGGCGTACGTGGAGGCCTAGGGGACGGTTCGACGGTGCCTGGGAGGGGGTCCGGCTGCGGCACCCGGTTCCCTCTCCCAGGCGCTCCGCCCCCAACTGGAGGGGGTGGGGATTTAACAGGGATGCAACATCTGCGCAACAGGCCCGCAACAACTGAAGCGCATGATAGTTCCATCACGAACGACGGCGTGGTGCCGCAGTAACTCTGGAGGAGGTGACGATATGGAAGCAGTTCTCGCACTGGTGGCCTTCGCGGGGCTCTTCGGGATGTGGGTGGTGGTGCCGACCCTCCGCCACAAGCGCATCGCCGGAACTGACTCCGAGTAAGCGCAGGCCTCAGCCTTGCACGCAGAGCGGGCGGCCCCCACTGGCCGCCCGCTCTGCGTTTTCGCGCCTGGGCCCTGACTTTCCTCAACCCCCAACCGTTCCCCACTCTGAAGCGGGCGGTGCTCCCGCCCCAACCCGCGAGAGGATGTGGAGGTGTGGGGATGAGGACGAATCGTGTGATGCTGGTACTCATGGCAGCGCTGGCGCTGACGGTATCGGCGGTGGGGGTGGCCTTCGCGGCGCCCCGCGGCCAGGAGACCGTGACGGATGTGCCCTCAGACGTGGCGGCCCGGCCCGCCAAGCCCAGCGCGGGGCTGGTGCTGGTGCCGCTGACCGATGGCATCAAGAAGGTGCTGGGTCTGCCGGAGGACCTGACCGGCGCCGTGGCGGTCGGGACGCTCCCTGAGAGCCCCGCCCAGGCTGCGGGCATCGTCCGGGGTGATGTCATCGTGGCGGTGGACGGTGCTGGCGTGGACAGCCCCCGTGCCGTGATGGCCGCCATCGGCGTGCACGCCATGGGCGAGAGCGTGGTGCTGACCATCGTCCGTGACGCGGAGAAGATGGATGTGACTTTGGTGCTGGGCGAGGAGCCGCTGCGCGAGATGCCCGAGTGGCTGCGCAACCTCCACCAGCTGCTGCGCTCCTACCCCAACATCGGCGAGGCATCCATCACCCTGGTGGACGATGAGGGCAACCCCACGCTCTACCACGCCGTGGTGGGCACGGTGTCCAGTGTGGAGGGTGACGTGCTGACCTACACGTCCAAGGCCAGGTCCACCCTCTCCATCACCGTGGGTGAGGACGTGGTGGTGGTCAAGGGCGGGTACAAGTTGGAACTGGCCCGCCTGCAGGCGGGCGACCCCGTGGCGGTGCTGGAGGTGGATGGGGAGCTGAAGGCGGTGGTGGCGGGCAAGATCGCTGGCCCCGCGCCCCGGCCGGACGTGCGCCCCGTCCCCGCTCCCGAGAACCCGCGCAGGGGCATCGTTGAGGACTTCCTCCAGAACACCAAGCAGATCCGCGAGGAGCTGGGCGGTGGGGAGAACGCGGCAGAGCGCGTGGAGAAGATCCGTGAGCAGATCCTGCGTCTCCAGGAGCGTCTGAACGGGGTGAACGAGCAGGGTGACGCCGCCTAGGCCCATGCGCCTGAGCGGCTCACGCACTGAGGCCCCCGGCATCCGCCGGGGGCCTCAGTGCGTTTCTTGGCAGGAAGCGGACCGGTCAGTCCACCACGGTGACGGGCTCTTCGCTTACCGAGCCCAAGTCGATGGTGTAGAGGCGCACGTCGGGATGCTCCTTGTCCATCAGCGAGACCAGCAGGTAGTAGCCGGGCCAGTTCTCGGCCAACCGGATGTCCGTGTTTGAAGGCCGTGCCGGGGAGTGGGTGTGGGAGTGGTAGAACACCTCCACCGCGCCCAGGTCCTCAATCTTGTGCATGGTGAGCATGTGCTCCTTGGCGTCGAACTGGTAGCGGTAGGGGCTCGGCGTCGCGTTGGCGATGCGGAAGTGGGCGATGACGCGCCCGTCCTTGGCGGCCAGGGCCCCGCAGCACTCGTTGGGGTCGTCCTCGCGGGCGTGCTGGATCATGGCGTCCACGAACTTGCGGGGTATTTCCACGGGGTTCCTCCGTCGGTTGGGGTCTAGGGCTGGACGATGACCAGGTCGGGGGCCGCGCCAGTCATGTTGGTCAGGTCCGTGCGCTTGCGGACATCGCCGATGACAGCTCCCGCCACGTCGCGTGCACCCAGCTCCTGGAGCAGGTCGCCGAGGCGCTCGGCGGGAACGGCGATAAGCAGCCCGCCGGAGGTCTGGGCGTCGGCCAATATCAGCTGTTCCACCTCGCTGATGGACGGCGCGAAGCGCACGTGCGGCCGTGCGGCCTCCAGGTTCGCGCGGGTGCCGCCGGGCACCACGCCGTCCTCGGCCAGCTCACGCACCCCGGCCAGTAGCGGCACCGCCGACAGGCGCAGGTGCGCCTCGCAACCGGAGGCGCGCATCATGGGCAGCAGGTGGCCCAGCAGGCCGAAGCCGGTGACGTCCGTGGCGGCGGAGGGGCCAACGACGCCCATCGCCTCGGCCCCGGCGCGGTTGAGCGTCCGCATCACCGCCACGGCCCCCGCCAGCGTGGCCGCGTCCGTGCGGTCGGCGCGCGCGGCGGTGGTGATGATGCCGGAGCCCAGCGGCTTGGTGAGCACCAGCGCATCGCCCGGTTTGGCGGTGGCGTTGGAGACGATGCCGTCGGGGCGCACCGTGCCCGTCACGGACATGCCGTACTTGGGCTCACGGTCCTTCACCGTGTGGCCACCGGCGATGACCACTCCCGCCTCCCGCGCCGCGTCAGCCCCGCCGCGCAGTATCTGGGCCAGCACGCCCTTGGGGTGGTCGTCCGGGAAGCAGACCAGATTCAGCGCCAGCAGCGGCGCCCCACCCATGGCGTACACGTCAGAGAAGGCGTTTACCGCCGCGATGTAGCCGAACTCGTACGGGTCGTCCACGATGGGCGGGAAGAAGTCCACCGTTTGCACCACACACAACTCGGGCGCGATCCGCCAGACGGCCGCGTCATCGCCCGTGTTGAATCCCACGAGCAGGTCGGGGTGCTGCACGTGGGGCAGATGGCGCAGGACCTCGCCGAGGTCCTCGGGTGGGAACTTACCCGCTCAGCCGGCGCAGGTGGCGAGGCTGGTCAGGCGCGGTGGTGTTTTCTCGTTCATGGCGCACCGATTATAGAATCAGCGCACCGGCGGCGCTGTCGGTACTATAACGTTCCGGAGCGATGAGGAGGTGCACGGTGGCCCATGGCATCACGGTGAAGGAGGCAGCGGGAGGCTCGCGGGTGGAGATACGCGCTCAGAACCAGGCGGGGGTGCTCTACGCCACACCCGCCGAGGCCTCATGGGTGGCCGCGCCGGAGCAGCTGGCCGCCCACGCCCTTGCCGGGTTCCTCAACGACCTCACCCAGGACGCCTCACCCGCCGTCCACGCCCTCATGGCCAAGTGGGGCATCGCCTACCGGCCTCTGCCCTTGGAAGAGGCTTAAGCCTTTCGCTCGCTGCGCTCGCTTGTTCAAGGGGGCACCCCCAAGGCGTCCTTCGGCTGCCGAACCCCTGGCGGGGCCAGGTGCCCTCTCCCACTGCACCCCTCTAGCCCGGACCATCGCTGACAGTAAGCGTGTTTGGGGCTACGCCCCACTGCCAATCCAGATGTATGCGAGCAGGCCATGTGCCTGCTCGCATGAGCGAGCGCCCAGCGAGCGGAGACGGGGGTAGGCGCTTCAGCGCCGAAGGGGGGAGCCCCCCTTAGTCGAGTGAGCGAAGCGAGCGGGGCAAAGAGAGAGCCCGGCCACCTGGCCGGGCTTTCTCTTTGCTCACGTGCGCTCTCCTAGGTTGGAGAGGGGGAGGCCTCACCCAGGGGCGGGTCCTCGGACTCGAACAGTTGGGTCAGCTCATCGCCCTCCACCGTCTCGTGGGTCATCAGATAGCGGGCGATCTGCATCAACTTGGCAGCGTTGGTTTGGAGCAGGTCCTTACAGCGGGAATAGGCATCCGAAATGATGTGCTGGACGGCCTCGTCGATCTCTTGAGCCACCTTCTCCGAGTAGTCGCGCTGCTCGGAGATCTCGCGACCCAGGAAGACCATGTCCTCGCGCTTGCCGAAGGTGCGGGGCGGCAGCTCAGAGCCCATGGCGTAGCGCGTCACCATGGCCTTGGCCAGAGTGGTCACGCGCTCCAGGTCATTGGCCGCACCCGTGGTCACCTCGCCGAAGGTCAGCTCCTCGGCCACGCGCCCACCCAGGGCCATGGCGATGTTGTCCATGAGCTGGGGCTTGGTGGCGAACATGCGGTCCTCTTCGGGCAGCGACTTGGTGTAGCCCGCCGCCATGCCCCGCGAGACGATGGATATCTTCGCTACCGGGTCGGCGTGCTCCAGCAGGTGCCCCACCAGGGCGTGACCACCCTCGTGGTAGGCCACGATCTCCTTCTCCCGCTGGCTGATGACCCGGGTTCGCCGCTCCGGGCCCATGGTGACCCGGTCCACCGACTCCAGCAGCTCGTCGGCGCCGATCTCCTTCTTGTTCCGCCGAGCCGCCAGGATTGCGCCCTCGTTCACCAGGTTGGCCAGGTCCGCGCCGGAGAAGCCGGGCGTCTGGCGGGCCAGGTACTCCACGTCCACGTCGGCGGCCAGGGGCTTGCCCTTCATGTGCACACCCAGGATGGACTTGCGCCCGTTGATGTCGGGAAGGTCCAGCACCACGCGCCGGTCGAAGCGGCCAGGGCGCAGCAGCGCCGGGTCCAGGATGTCCGGGCGGTTGGTGGCGGCGATGACGATGACGTTGGTGGAGGTGTCGAAGCCGTCCATTTCCACCAGGATCTGGTTGAGTGTCTGCTCGCGCTCGTCGTGACCGCCGCCCAGGCCCGCGCCACGGTGGCGGCCCACGGCGTCGATCTCGTCCACGAACACGATGGACGGGGCGTTGCGCTTGGCTTGGTCGAACAGGTCACGCACGCGCGAAGCGCCCACGCCCACGAACATCTCCACGAACTCCGAGCCAGAGATGGAGAAGAAGGGCACGCCCGCCTCACCGGCCACGGCTCGGGAGAGCAGCGTCTTGCCCGTGCCGGGTGGGCCCACCATCAGCACGCCCTTGGGGATGTGGGCGCCCAGGGAGAGGAAGCGCTCCGGGAACTTGAGGAACTCCACCACCTCCTGCAGCTCCGCCTTGGACTCCTCCACCCCGGCCACGTCGGCGAAGGTGACGGTGGGCCGGTTGCCGGCAACCATCCGGGCGCGGGAGCGCCCGAAGCCCATGGTCTGGTTATTGGATCCCTGGGCCTGACGCATCATAAACAGGAGGATGCCCCCGAAGAACAGGAGCGGGAGGAACTGGAGCAGCACGCTGAAGATGGTGCCCAGGCTGCCGGACTGGTGCACGGAGACGGCGATGCCCTTCTCCGCCGGATTGACACCCGCCGCCTCCAGGATGGCGAAGACGCTGGTGCCGGGCTCCTTGCTGGCGGTGAGCTTGGAGGAAGGGTCCGCGCGCGGGGTCACCACCAGGGTGTCCCCGTTCACCTCGATGGCGGTGATCTCGCCGGCCCGCGCCATGTTGAGCACGGCGGTCAAGTCGGTCTGGGTCGAGCCGCCGCCGGGAGAGAAGACGGTGAACAGGATGGCGATGAGTGCTACCCCGATGACCATCCAGATGAACAGGTTGCCGAGCCACTTGCTGTTGTTGGTCATTGGTCCCCTGTGCAGCCCGCACCACGTGGGTCCCGGCTGCATTAGCTACCCCTACAGGGTACCCCACCCCTACGCGCGTGCGCAAAGTGACCGAGGGGGCGCGCAGGCACAGCCGCTCGCGTTGACACCCCCCAGGGCCCTCCCTAGAATCCAAAGCAATGGCCGTCGGCGATGTCCGGCGGTGGGGAGGACCATCGTGACCCTTGCGGAAGCTGTGGCGCACTATCTGGCGACGGCGGCACGCAAGACGAATGCGTACAGTCATCAGGAACTCCACCGCTTCGCCCGGGTCGTCGGCCTGGAGCGGGAGGTGGAGAGCCTTAAGCCGCCGGAGGTGGCCTCCTACGCCGAGGGCGTGGTCGCGGCGGGGGGCGATGTCCACGGGCGGCTGACCCCGGTGAAGGACTTCCTTGCGCACCTGAATAAGAAGGGACTCTCCTCCCACCCTCTCGCCTCCCACGTGAAGATTCCGCGCGCCAACCTGCGCGCCGCCGCCGCCGCCTCGCAGGCCGCGGCCTTCGAGACGATCCCCATGACGGCTGAGGGCATCGCCGCGATGCGCCAGGAGATGGAGGCGCTGAAGGCCTCCCGCGTGGACATCGTGGAGGCGATCCGCATTGCCGCCGCCGACAAGGACTTCAAGGAGAACGCGCCCCTGGACGCGGCCAAGGACCAGCAGGGCCAGACCGAGGCCCGGATCCGTGAGCTGGAGGAGACGCTGCGCCACGCGGTGCTCATCGAGGACCGCAAGGGTGCCAAGGGCGCCCGGGTGGGCTCCGTGGTGAGCGTGCAGGACGCGGCTACCGGCAAGTCCTTCACCTACACCCTGGTGGCCACCACCGAGGCCGACCCCGTGGCGGGCAAGCTCTCGGTGGACTCGCCCGTGGGCAAGGCGCTCTTCGGGGCGACCGCTGGCAAGCAGGTGACGGTGCAGGCGCCCAAGGGCGACCGGCAATACAAGGTCACCGCGGTCAAGTGAGTCCCGCCCCCATCTGGAGGCGTTCGTGAGCCTGCTGCGCCGCCTACTATCCTCGCCCCCCCTCTACCGCTGGCTGGTGCGTCCGTGGCTGTTCCGGCTGGAGCCGGAGCGCGCCCAGCGCGTGGCCGACACCGTCCTGGCCGCCCGCCCCCTCTGGCGCGCCCTGGCCCCCTCGCCCGACTCTATAGCCGCCCCCACCGAGCTCGCCGGCATCCCCCTGCGCAACTCGCTGGGCCTGGCGGCGGGGTTGGACAAGCGCTGCGCCTACTTGGGCAGCCTGGGGCACCTGGGCTTCGGCTACGTGGTGGGCGGCACCGTCACCCGCCACCCCCGACCCGGCAACCCCCGTCCCCGCGTGCTGCGCGAGGTAGGCAGGCGCTCCCTCATTAACGCCCTGGGCTTCCCGTCCGAGGGGCTTGAAGCGGCGGTGAAGCACCTGGCGGCGCTGGATGACCGGCCCGCACGGGTGCTGGTGAGCACTGCGGCGCTGGAGGAGGCCGAGACCGAGGAGTGCCTGCGTGCGCTGGAGCCGTGGGTGGATGGGGTGGAGCTGAACATCTCCTCGCCAAACACGGCGGGGCTGCGCCGCTTCCAGGAGCCGGTGGCCCTGCGCGGGCTGCTGGGGCGGCTCAACGCAGCGCGCACCAAGCCCCTGTTCATTAAGCTACCTCCTTACACCGACGATGCGGGGCGTGAGAGCGTCCTCTCCCTGGCGCGGGTGTGCCGGGAGAGCGGCGTGTCCGGCGTGACGGCCATCAACACCATGCCGGTGGAGGACGCGCGATTGGCCATGGGCCGGGGCGGGCTCTCGGGCGCCGCCATCACGGGGCACATGCTGCGCATCGTCCCGGAGCTGCGTGCCGAGGTGGGGCCTGGCCTGGCCATCAACGCCTGCGGCGGGGTGGGCTCGGCACAGGACGCACTGGCGGCTCTGGCCGCGGGGGCCGACACGGTGCAGCTCTACTCGGCCATGGTGTACGAGGGACCGGGGCTCATCGTCCGCATCGCCCAGGGCATCGCCCGTGAGCGCCGGGGGGTCAACGCCTAATGGCCGGGGGACGTGCCCAGGCGGAGGAGACTCTGGCCGCGTTGGGGCCGCTGCGTCAACTGGCCGCCGAGGTGCGGGCATACCCGCTGCGCCTGCTGGAACAGGTGTGCGCCCAGGCTGACGCGCGGGGGGGCACGGTGCCCGACCACTTGCTGCGCCTGGACCCGTACCTGGGTGATGCGGCACTGCGTGCGCTGGTGGAGGGGGGCTACATCGCCCGCGAGGCGGGTGAGCGGGCCATCTACGTCTACGCGCCCACCGCCCAGGGTCGCGCGCTGGTGGAGCAGGCCAGGGCCCGCTAGCGGGTCGAGGTTCCGCGTGGCCAGCTCAGTTCCACGAAGCCCTGGCCCACCTTCTCTCCCCGCGCGTTCAAAACGTCCACCCCAGCCTCCCAGTAGGCGACGCCCAGCACGGCGCTGGCGGTCTCGCTGTCCACCACCAGCGGATCCAGGACCAACTCCAGGCCGTGGGCGGGGGCGCTGAAGCGCCAGCGGGTGGGGTAGCGGGTGCCGGTGTCAGGGCTGACCCACGTATCGGCGTTGACCGGCGTTAAGGTGAAGTCTCCCCGGCCCAGCCGCAGCGCGGGTTCGTCCGTCCGCCGCAGCGTGGCGTAGGCGTCTACTAACCTCCACTCCCCGTCCCACAGCACGCTGACCATCAGGTCGGTGCCGTCGTTCAGCTGCACCGATGCCCAGTCCCACGCCACGGCCACGGGCACGAAGTCGCCCCACTGCTTGTCATACCATCCCAGCCCGCTGACCGGCACCGGCGCGCCGTCCGGCGGGGTGAGGACCC
>JAYNIL010000050.1:0-11752 GCA_038109085.1 Chloroflexota bacterium | reverse complement strand
CCCGCACGTCATCGGGCGTGAGGGGGCGCGAGCCCCCCGGTACCTGCGGTACCACGCCGTCCCAGCGGGCGGCCCGGCGCGCGCCGCGCGCGCTGCCCACCCCAGCCACGGGCCAGAGGGGAACGCGCGGGCGCTGGTGGGGCGTGGGCAGCTGGGTCATGCCTTCCACCCGCCAGTGCGCGCCCGCATGATGCACCTCGTCCCCGCTCCACAGCGCGTCCAGCAGTCCCATCGCCTCGTCCAGGCGCTCGGATCGCTCGCGGCGCGTCATGGGCTCACCCACGGCCCGGAAACCTGCGTCATCCTCCGCCGCGCCCAGCCCCATCGGCAGCACCAGCCGCCCGCCGCTGAGAAGGTCCACCCCCGTCGCCTCGCGCGCCAGTTCCCAGGGGCGCCGGCGCGGCACCGCGCACACCAGCGGGCCGATCACGAGGCGCTCTGTGGCGGCGGCGACGGCGGCCAGCGTGACCCACGCGTTGAACTGGGGAAAGGGGGGCACCTGCGGCGTGGCGATGGCCAGGGCGTCGGGGACGAAGACGCCGTCCCACCCCGCCGCCTCGGCCTCGCGCGCCATCGCGACGGACGTGTGTGGGTCGTAGCCGGGCAGGACGAAGGCGAAGCGCATCAGCCCTCCGGCAGCCCGTCCAGCCCCAGCACTACGGGGGGCTGAGGGGCCTCGTTCACCAGGAGGCGGAACACGTCGGGGCGGGCATAGTGTCCCACGGCGTCGAAGTCGAACTTGCCGCGCGCCACCGCGCCCAGGTCCACCTTGGCCGTCAGCACGCACTCGTCCTCGAACGCCGGGCCCGCCAGCACCTGGCCCAGCGGGTCCACGATGCAGGAGCCGCCGGTGGAAAGCACCGCGTCGGGCGCGGCCTCCACCGGGTAGTCGGCGGGGTAGTCGGAACGGCGGGCGAACTGGTTGGCGGAGAGGACGAAGCAGCGCCCCTCCATGGCGATGTGCTGCATCGTCGGCAGCCAGGTGGGCCGTCCGTCGGCGGTGGGCGCGCAGTAGATTTGCACCCCCTTGGCGTACATCGCCGCGCGCACCAGCGGCATGTAGTTCTCCCAGCAGATGACGGCGCCTAACTTACCCAGTGGCGTGTCCAGCGCGGTGAGAGTGGAGCCGTCACCGTATCCCCACACCAGCCGCTCGGCGGCGGTGGGCATCAGCTTGCGGTGCTTGCCTGCCAGCGCCCCGTCGGGCCCGAAGAAGAGCACCGTGCAGTACAGCGTGCCGCCATCGCGCTCGATGACCCCCACCACCAGGTGTATGCCGTGGCGCGCGGCCGCGGCGCCTATGCGCTCCGTCTCCGGGCCTGGCACGTCGATGGCGCCGGCGTGGTAGCGCCGGTACCACTCACGGCCCTCGGGCGAGCGCGTACCGATGGGCGCGCCGAAGTCCATCCCGCGCGGGTAGCCGCCCACGAAGGCTTCGGGGAAGAGCGCCAGGCGCGCACCCGTGGCGGCGGCCTCGCCAGCCAGGCGCTCCAGCTTGTCCAGGGTGGCATCGGTGTCGAAGGCCACGGAGGCGGCCTGCACCACGGCGACGGTGTAGGGGCTGTGCTCTTGCATGGGCGCGATTGTGGCACAGTCACAACGCGCATGCCAGGAGCGGATAGCCCACGCACGGTGCCGGTGGCCTAGAATGCCCCCCGCATCAACGTTGGGCAGGAGGCGGGCATGGCAGGACGGCTGGCAGGCAAGGTGGCCATCGTGACGGGAGCCGGGTCCTCCGGCGAGGGCATCGGCAACGGCAAGGCGACGGCGGTGCTCTTCGCCCGCGAGGGGGCCCGCGTGCTGGCCGCCGACATGGTGCTGGCACGCGCCCAGGAGACCGTGGACATGATCCGCGCCGAGGGCGGCGAGGCCACGGCCTTTCAGGCCGACGTGACCAAGGCCGCCGAGGCCAAGGCCATGGTGGACGAGGCCATCCGGCTCTACGGCAAGCTCGACATCCTGGACAACAACGTGGGCATCTCCACCCGCGCCGACGTGACCGAGGTCACCGAGGAGCAGTGGGACCACATCATGGCCGTCAACGTGAAGTCCATCATGCTCTGCTCCAAGTACGCCGTGCCGGAGATGGTGAAGAACGGCGGCGGGTCCATCATCACCATCGCCTCCATCGCCGGACTGCGCGCAAATTCCTCCACCCCCTACACCACCTCCAAGGCCGCCGTCATCGGCATCACCCGCTCGATGGCGGGCGACCACGGCCCCGAGGGCATCCGGGTGAACTGTATCGTGCCGGGGCTGCTCTACACGCCCATGGTGGCCCCCCGCATGGACGCGGACCTGCGCCAGATTCGGCGCGACGCCGCTCCCCTGCACACCGAGGGCACCGGCTGGGACGTGGGTTGGGCCGCCGTGTTCCTTGCCTCCGACGAGGCGCGCTGGATCACCGGCGTGGCGCTGCCTGTGGACGCTGGCCTCCTGGTCACCAGCCCCGTCACTTACCAGCGCCTCGCCCAGCAGCAGCACGGCGGGCCTGGCGTCGCCCGCTAGGCAGCCTGGCACCGGCGCTGCGGCGCTGGTAGGCTCGGCCCGTCAACCCCAGGAGCGTGAAGCATGAAGGCAGCCGTCCTGTACGAACTCAACAAGCCGCTGGTCATCGAGGACGTGACGCTGGACCCGCCCAAGGCGGGTGAGGTGCGCGTGAAGGTGGCGGCGGCGGGCGTGTGCCGCTCGGACCTGCACTTCATGAAGGGTGAGGCAGTCATCGCCGTGCCTGCGGTGCTGGGACACGAGGGCTCCGCGGTGGTGGCCGAGGTGGGGCCGGGCGTGACCCGCGTGGCCCCTGGCGACCACGTCATCCTCTCCTTCGTGCCTTACTGCGGCCACTGCCGCTCGTGCCTGACGGGCCGCGCCAATTTGTGCGATACGCACCTGGCCACGGGCGCGTCCATGTTCGACGGCACCCGGCGCCTGCACGGTGCGGGTGGCAAGGAACTCGCGCACATGGGCAAGGTGGCTTGCTTCGCCGAGGAGGCCATCGTCCCGGAGACGGGGTGCATCAAGATAGACCCGTCCTTCCCGCTTCCCCAGGCAGCGCTCATCGGCTGCTCGGTCACCACGGGCGTGGGCTCGGTGCTGTTCAACGCCAAGCCCGACCCGGGCTGCTCGGCAGTGGTCATCGGCTGCGGGGGCGTGGGCCTCAACGTGCTCCAGGGCCTGCGCCTGGCCGGGGCCTCCACCATCATCGCCGTAGATGTTAACGACGCGGCACTGGAGTTCGCGGGTCGCTTCGGCGCGACGCACACCATCAACGCGCGGGCGGAGGACGTGGTCAAACGAGTCAAGGAGATAACCGGCGGCGGGGCTGACTACGGCTTCGAGGCCTATGGGGGGGGCGAGACGAGCGTGCAGGCCTTCGACTCGGTGCGCAAGGGCGGCACCGCCGTCATCGTGGGCCTCGCGCCGATGCAGGAGCGCATTCCCATCGACCCGGTGGCCCTGGTGCGCCAGGAGAAGACGCTCAAGGGCTCCTATTACGGCACGGCGCGTCCGTCGCTGGACTTCCACAAGATGGTGGACCTATACACCCAGGGCCGCCTGGACGTGGACGGGCTCATCACCCGAACCTACTCCCTGGATCAGATCAACGAGGCCTATGAGGAGCTGGACCGGGGCGTGGTGGGGCGCGGCATCATCGACTTTTCCTAGGCGTCCGGGGGACCCTTGCACCGCATCACACTGACGGTCAACGGGCGCAGGCGCACCGCCGAGGTGGAGGACCGCACCCTCCTGGTGGAGCTGCTGCGCGAGGGGCTGCGCCTCACGGGAGCGCACATCGGGTGCGATACCGCCCAGTGCGGGGCATGCACCGTGCTGCTTGACGGGCACGCCGTCAAGTCGTGCTCCGTGCTCGCCGTTCAGGCAGACGGGCGGCGCGTCACCACCGTGGAGGGACTGGCCAAGGGCAAGCGCCTCCACCCGGTGCAGGCGGCGCTCAAGGCCGAGCACGGCCTCCAGTGCGGCTTCTGCACCCCCGGTCTGGTGCTGGGGCTGGTGGACCTGCTGGTCGAGCAGCCCGACCCAACGACGGAGCAGGTGCGCGCGGCGCTGGACGGGCACCTGTGCCGCTGCACCGGCTACCAGCACATCGTGGACGCGGCGCTCACCGCCGCCAAGGCGCTGCGCGAGACAGGGGCCCGTGAAGGTCCCGAACCGGCCCTGCGGGAACTGGGCTGATGTACACGGCCCCCTTCACCTACCACGCGCCCACCACCCTGCGCGCCGCCGTGCGGCTGCTGCGGGCCCACCCCGGTGAGGCGCGCCCGCTGGCTGGCGGCATGTCCCTGGTACCGGCCATGCGCCTGCGCCTGGCGCAGCCGGAGTACCTGGTGGATTTGGGCCACATCGCGGAGCTGGCGGGCATCGAGGCGGTGGACGGGGGCATCGCCATCGGGGCTATGACGGCGCACCGAGACGTGGAGCGCTCCCGCCTGCTGGCCCGGCGCCTGCCGCTGCTGGCCCACGTGGCCGGTACGGTGGGCGATAGGCAGGTGCGCAACCGCGGCACCCTGGGCGGCTCTCTGGCCCACGCCGACCCCGCCGCCGACCTGCCCGCCGCCGTGCTGGCGCTGGAGGGCGTGTTGCACACGGCGGGGGCGGGCAGGGCGCGGCGCATACCGGCCCACCGCTTCTTCCTGGACCCGTACACCACGGCGCTGGGCGAGAGCGAACTGCTTACCCGCGTCGTCTTCCCGGCCCAGCCCCGGCGCACCGGTTGGGGGTACGAGAAGCTGGAGAACCACGCCTCGCGCTTCGCCGTCGTGGGCGTGGCGGCGCTGGTGAACGTGGGCCGTGGCGGGGAATGTACCCGCGTGCGCATCGCCGTGACCGGTGCGGGGCCCGTGGCCTACCGTGCTCGCGCTGCCGAGCGTGCGTTGGCCGGCAGACCGCTGACGGCCCAGGCCATTGCCAGGGCCGCGCGCGCCGCCGGGCGGGGCGTGGAGTTCCTGGCCGACGCCCACGGCTCCGCCGCGTACCGCGAGCACCTCGTGGCGGTGCTTTCGGAGCGGGCGCTGAGGGCTGCCATCGCACGGACGGGGGTGTCGCTGTGATCACCTACACGGGGCGCTCGCTGCGCCGTTTCGAGGACGAGCGCCTCCTGCGGGGGCAGGGCTCGTACGTCGAGGACAAGCAGGCCCCCGGCATGGTGCATATGGCCGTGGTGCGCTCCACGGAGCCCCACGCCCGGGTGCGGGCCATCGCCACGGATGAGGCGCTCGCTCTGCCCGGCGTGCTCGCCGTGTACACGGCCCATGACCTGCGCGCCTTCGCCCACCTGGAGGTGATGCGCCGGCCGGGCGTGGCCTCCAAGGAGGGCGCGGAGCACCCGCTACTGGCCGAAGGGCTCGTGTGCTACGTGGGCCAGCCGATGGCGCTGGTCATCGCCGAGAGCCCCGCTATCGCTGAGGATGCTGCCGCGCTGGTGCGCCCCGACTACGAGCCCCTCCCGCCGCTGTGGGACGTGCGCGCCGCTCTGGACGCGCCGCCTCTGCACCCCGCGATGGTCGATAACGTCTGCCTGCACAACATCGTGGAGGACGGCGACCCGGACGCCGCCATCGCCCGTGCGTCAATGGTGGTGCGCGCCGAGTTCTGGGTGCCACGCGTCTCCCCCGCGCCTCTGGAGTGCCGGGGAGCCCTGGCCATCCCCGGCCCGGAGCGCATGGAGTTCTTTACCTCCACCCAATCGCCCCACGAGATGCGCGCGCAGTTGCGCCACGTCTTCGGGGAGCATGCGCCGGACTTCCACGTGGTGGGGCCCGACGTGGGCGGCGGCTTCGGCATGAAGCACCACCTCTACCCCGACGAGGCCGCCACCGCCGTGGCCGCGCACCTGCTCGGCCGCCCTGTGCGGTGGATTGAGCGCCGGGGCGAGAACCTGGCCGCCTCTCACGCGCGCGGCTACTGGGGCCGCGTCGAGGCGGGGTTCGACGCGCAGGGGGAGCTGCTGGGCATCCGGTTCGAGGCGCTCTCGGACATCGGCGGCTACCACATCCACGGCTCGTTCATCTCCCCGGACCTCTCCTCCAAGCGGCTCATCGGTCCCTACCGGGTGGCCCACATGCGGGTAGACCTGAAGGCGGTGATGACCAACAAGCCGCCCATGGGCCCCTACCGGGGCGCGGGGCAGCCGGAGGTCACTTACATGATGGAGCGGGTGATGGACCGGGGCGCAGTGGCATTGGGCATGGACCCGGCGGAGTTGCGCAGGCGCAACCTACTGGGGCAGGACGAGTTCCCGCACACCACCCCCGGCGGGCTCACCTACGACACGGGCAACTACCGCCCCGTGCTGGAGCGCGCGCTGGAGCGGGTGGGCTACGCCGGGCTGCGAGCCGAGCAGGCCCGGCGGCGTGAGGCGTGCACCGGGCCGCTGCTGGGTGTGGGCATCGCCACAATCACGGCGGGCTCCGGCGGCTCCGGCGGGCAGGCGGCGCGCTCCTCCTACGCGCGCGTCACCATCCGACCCGACGGGCAGGTGCTGGTGGACTCGGACGTGTTCCCCCACGGGCAGGGCATGGCCACTACCTTCGCCCAGCTGGTGGCTGACCAGCTGGGGGTGCGCCCGTGGGACGTGACGCTGCGCACGGGCGATACGGCCCTCTCCAAGCCCGTGGGGCCGGGCACAGGCACCTACGCCTCGCGCTCGCTGGTCATCGGCGGGTCGGCGGCCTTCGAGGCGGCGGGCCTGGCGCGCGAGGCGCTGGCGGCCACTGCGGCCCAGGCGCTGGAGTGCGCGCCCGATGAGGTGCGCTTCGAGGAGGGTGAGGTGTTCAGCGGAGAGGGCGCGGGCCGCCGCATGGGCATCGGCCAGGTGGCCGCGCTGGCACAGCGCGGGCGCGCCGCCACGGACAGCGGCTCCTTCGAGCAGGAGCACGTCTACGTGCTGCCGGGCTCGGCCTTCTCCTTCGCTACGCACGTCGCCGTGGTGGAGGTGGACCGGGACACCGGGCGCGTGAACCTGACGCGCTACGTCGCCGCCCATGACCCCGGCCCCGTGGTGAACCCGCTCATCGTGCGCGCACAGGTGCAAGGTGGGGCGGTGCAGGGAATAGGCGAGGCGCTGTGGGAGGCGGTGGAGTACGGGTCCGATGGTCGCACGCCCCACGCCAGCCTGATGGACTACGCCTTCCCCCAGGCATCGGGGCTGCCGGAGATTGAGGTGGAGCTGCTGGAGACGCCC
Source organism: Chloroflexota bacterium (assembly GCA_038109085.1). Classification (GTDB taxonomy): domain Bacteria; phylum Chloroflexota; class Dehalococcoidia; order Lucifugimonadales; family Australimonadaceae; genus Australimonas. Next base: position 4,551 of record JAYNIL010000050.1, on the reverse strand, counting down.
TCCACCCTCACACCCACCCGCATGAAGGGCATGGGCGAGGCGCCGGCGGTGGCGGCCTTCCCCGCCGTGGGCAACGCCGTGCACGATGCGCTGGCGCAATTGGCGGGCGGCGCCGAGGCCGCGGGCGAGGTGAACCCACCGCTCACTCAGGAGCGAGTTTGGGAGGCAATCGCCCACCTGCGCGGGGCCTAGAGCCCAGTCCCTAGCGCTGAGCGCCCCAGCGGTCCCAGTGCGTCACCTCGCTGGCCGGGCGGCGCGTGGTCGGCCCGTACTTGTGACCGTCCTGCGGCCAGCCCAGCGGGATCATCGCCGCCGTGGCCCATCCCTCCGGCAGGCCGATCCACTCGCGCATCTGCGGCTCGTAGCCCCGGCGTACCCGTGTGGTGAGCACGCTGCCCAGCCCCAGGGCGCGTGCGGCCAGCAGCATGTTCTGTACCGCTGGGTAAATGGACGCGCCCATGTGCAGGTCGGTGCCCGGGGTCTGGGTGCAGGCCAGTATCCACACCGGCACCTCGGCGATGTTCTGGGCGAGGTAGTCGGCGGAGTTGGCCGCCCGCTGTGCAGAGGCGGTGGTGGGCGCCGCGTGTGAGCCGGGGCGCGCCGTGCCCGCGTAGAGCGGTGCCATCTTGCGCATGACGGCCTTGTCCTTGATGACCACGAAGGCCCACTTCTGCTCGTTGCCGCCGTTGGGGGCGTGGACGCCAGCGTCGATGACCTTCTCGATGAGCTCGTCGGGCACGGGGTCCGGCTTCAGATAGCGCAGCGCGCGCTGGGAATACATCGCCTCGAACAGCCCGATATCCTCGCTCATGGCGGCCTCCTTCTACGGTGGGGGTGACGTGGGCATTGTGCCCGCACCGCGCGCTGCGGGCAACGCCGATTCCCTAGCCTCGGCGTGCGGAGTAGACTGGGCGGGCCGTCCGGCCCGTCGGGCGCTGACCACGGAACCGAAGCCAGGAGGCTTTCAACAGATGCTGACTAAGGCACAGAATGACCGGCTGACGCAGGTGGGGCCCGGCACACCCATGGGTGAGCTGATGCGCCGCTACTGGCAGCCCCTCGCCGCTAGCTCCGAGGTGAACGACGAGAACCCCACCAAGGAGGTGCGCCTGCTGGGGGAGGACCTGATCCTCTACCGCGACGCCTCCGGCACCCTGGGGCTCATCGAGCCCGGCTGCCCGCACCGCAAGGCCTCCATGGCCTACGGCATCCCGGAGAAGGACGGGCTGCGCTGCTGCTACCACGGCTGGCTCTTCAACGAGAAGGGTGAGTGCGTGGACCAGCCCTCGGAGCCGGAGGGCTCGCGCTTCAAGGACAAGGTGAAGATGAAGGCCTACCCGGTGCAGGAGATATCGGGCCTCATCTTCGCCTACCTGGGCCCCGCGCCCGTGCCCGTGCTCCCTAAGTGGGACCTGTTCATGTGGGAGAACGTGGAGCGCTCCATCTACTCGGTGATGCTCCCGTGCAACTGGCTCCAGTGCCACGAGAACTCCCTGGACCCCGTCCACTTCCAGTGGCTTCATCGCTACTACGGCATGTGGCGCGCCAGCCGGGGGGCCATGCGCTCCGGCGGCAAGGCGTCCGAGGTGGGCCACCTGGACCAGATGACTCAGGACTCCATCACCATTGAGGAGTTCGACCGCGTCTCCGCCTCACGGGGCGCGGACCACCTGAAGATCGGCTTCGACAAGTTCGAGTATGGCATCATCAAGCGCCGTCTCCTCGAGGGGGAGCAGGAGGACTCAGAGTGGTGGCGCATCGGCCACCCCATTCTCTTCCCCAACATCCTGCGGGTGGGCCAGGAGAACTGGTTCGAGTTCCAGTGCCGCGTGCCCGTGGACGACACCCACACGCTGCACATCGCCTACACGGTGCTGGTGCCCGAGGATGGTGTGAGCCTGCCCAAGCAGGACCTGCGCAACATCCCATTCGAGGAGCGCCCGGCCTACTTCCCCGGCACCAAGCGCATCAAGGACGACTACGTGGTGGGTCAGGACCAGCTGGCCTGGATCGCCCAGGGCCCCATCACCGACCGCACCACCGAGATGCTGGGCGTTACAGACGTGGGCATCATCATGTTCCGCAACATGCTGGAGGAGCAGATGCGCATCGTCGCCGACGGCGGCGACCCGGTGAACGTCCACCGCGAGGAGAGGGACATCATCTGGCTGCCCACGGAGAACGCCCACTACCCGGGCTATAAGGGCACGGGTGGCCCCTTCAAGGGCGCCACCGTCGACGACAAGGACATCGACCTGCTTCGATCGCTAAAGTAGCGCGGGGCCGGAGAGGGCAACAAAAGGGGCCAGGGTGCATACGCACCCTGGCCCCTTTTGTGTTCTCATCTGCGTGAGCGTGAGCGACTAGCCAGGTTCACTCTGCGTGTTGGCCTCGCGCCGGCTTCCATGAGCGAGCGCAGCGAGCGGGGCAGAGGGAGTGGGGGTCTCTCAGGAAACACCCACTCCCTTATACGCGACCTGGTGGTGCATCTGCACCTCCTTGCGGGTTTGCGCCGACTCCAGGATGCCCAGCACCACCTCCAAGGTGGCCTTGCCCCAGCGCCCGTCATGCACGCGCACCGGGCGGTCTTCTCGCATCGCCGCGCACATCTCGCCCACCTCCACCGCGCCGTACCGGTGGTTGTAGCCGGGGCCCGCAGGCAACTCCACGGGCTGCTCGCCCGCAGGGGTGTAGAGCGCCAGGCCCGTGGGCGTTTGGCGGATGTCGCCGCGTTCGCAGGAGACCAGCGTGAATCCGAAGAAGGCGTGTCGCCGATCGGGGCTCACCTTTTGCTCGGCTGAGCGGTTAAGGCGGCCGCCGTAGCGCGTGGCCTCCTTGAACTCCTCCTCTGCCTCGATGCCACCCAGGTCTCTTATGCGCTTGTGGGAGGAGGGGTGCAGGCCGGGGTCGTAGGGGAAGCCCTGGAGGGTGTAGCCGTATGTCAGGACGGACGAGTCGAAGTAGCCGTAGCCGTTGTAGGTCATCACGCCCACGTGGCCGTCCTCGAACTCCAGCATCGCCGTGTAGGCACCGTCGATGGGTCGCTCCGGGTCGGCCACTCGGGTCATCGCCTTGACCGATCGCACCAGCCCGCCGCCGGTCATGCGCAGAATGTCCACCTGGATGGGCCCCTGGCGGCGCACGATGCTCCCGCCCCGCTCCTGCATCAGCTCCTCGCGCACGCGGGGGCGGTATATCCAGTCGGAGTAGAACATGGTGTGGGTCATCATGGGCTTGCCCAGCTGGCCGGAGGCGGCGATCTCCGCCATCTTCAGGATGGGCAGATCCAGGCTCTGGGAATGGCCCACGATGATACGCACGCCCGCCTTCTCGGTGGCGGCGATGACGCGGTCGCACTCCTCCAGCGTAATGCCCATGGGCTTGTCGGCCAGAATCTGCTTGCCGCCCTGCGCGGCCATCACCGCGTGCTCGGCGTGCAGCTCGTCGGGGCTCATGATGTAGACAATGTCCACGTCGGGGCTGGCGCACACGCCAGCGGCGTCGTCGAACACCTGGCCGCCGAACTCCTTGGCGAATCGCTCGCGGGCGGGTTCGCGGGGGTCGGCCGCCGCGGTGATGCGGACGTTGGGGTTGGCCGCCAGCTCAGGGATCATGTTCATGGTGCCGGCCCCCAGGCCGACGATGCCCACCCGGAACTTGCCATCGGACGCCATATGCGCACCTCCATGCTGTGGATGTGGGGAAACGGAACGGCGGCCCGCATCATGCGGGCCGCCGTTGGGGAATGCAATCTGCGCGGGAGCTAGGCGGTGTTCTTCTGGGAAGCCGCCACTGCGGTCTTGGAGAGCAGCCCCGTGATGGTCCCGCGTAGCTGCGAGCCGTAGCGGCACACCTCGTCCATGTCGGAGTTGGCCCCCAGGCGGCCCCAGCCCTCCTGGTCGTTGTGCAGCTTCTGATTCTTGGCTGGGTCGCGGAAGGTGTTCATGGGCTCGGCGCCGCCCGCCACCAGGTCGATCTGCTCGTCCAACATCTGCCGGAAGAAGATGAGACCCCGGTCGGACTCGCCCAACTTCTCGGCGGCGCGGTCCATCACCGGGCCCTGGAGGATCCACACGATGTGGTCCTGGGCTATGGTGTCGTCGGAGCGCCACTCGCCGTCGGGGTGCTTGAGCGTCAGGTACTGCCAGGGCACGTCGTGGTCACCCTGGACGGGCGCCTTCACGTCCGTGGGCAGCCAGTAGGAGGTGAGCTCGATGTGAAGGGTGTGGGTGTCGTCCACCGGCACGCGGAACTGGAGGAAGAAGCGCCCGCCGCCGCCCTGCTGGAGGATGTTGGGGAAGAGCAGGGGGTGGCCCACCGCCCACTTGGGGCTCTCCTTTGAGGTGTTGCCGTAGGCACGGCGCTTGATGATGCCGCGCTCGAAGCGGTCGAAGCCGATCTCCTTGTGCCGTTCGAAGCTCGCCAGCGCCTCGGCCACCGCGTCGCGGTAGCCGCGCAGGCGTGCCGCGTGGGCGCCGTACACGCCGTGGAGCCACTCCAGGTGCACCGGGTCCACCGAGTTCTCCTGGCACTGGAGCCAGTTCACCGGCA
>JAYNIL010000049.1:0-11928 GCA_038109085.1 Chloroflexota bacterium | reverse complement strand
GGCTTCATGCTCAGAGCTTGCACCATTCCATCCCAAGTCGACGGGGTTGCTTCGTCGCTTGGCGCAAGATGGAAACGGTGTCGCGCTTTACGAGGTTCGTGGGGGCTCCTACACTGGGCTCGCGCGCCGCGCCTCGAGCGAGGCCGCGCAGGAGGCCGCGATGGCCCTCTACCGCTACACCCGCTGGGACGGCACCCAGCGCGTGGACTTCCCCGATACCCAGGAGCTGGCCGACCAGTTGGCCGAGCGCATCCTGGATGGCCATGACGTGAACTCAGCGCTGCGGCGGATGCTCCAGCGCGGCATGGAGTTGCCCAACGGCAAGCGCATGGCTGGGATGCAGGAGCTTCTGGAGCGATTGCGCAACGCGCGCGAGAAGAACCTGCAGCGCTACAACCTCGGCTCCATGATGGACGATATCGCCGAGCGTCTGAAGCAGGTGGTGCAGACCGAGCGCGAGGGCATCGAGCGCCGCCTGAACGACGCGCAGGGCGGTTCGCCAAAAGACCAGGATGGTCATGAAGGGCAGGCCGGCGCACCGGCGGGCCAGCGACCGCAGGGTGACGTCCAGCAGGGCCCAGAAGGTGGCCCTCCCCGTTCCGGCCAGGGTGAGCCCAACCCCGGTGCGCCAGGGCAGGGAGGCGCGGATGGCGCCGACGATGGCCTGCGTGAGCTGCTGCGGCGCATGGCGAACCGCCACCTGGACCAATTGGACCAGCTGCCCACCAGCACGGGCGGGCAGGTAAAGGCGCTGCGCGAGTACGACTTCATGGACCCGGAGGCGCGCCGCCGGTTCGAGGAGCTGCTGGAGCAACTCCAAAAGCAGGTGCTCCAGAACACCTTCCAAGGCCTCCAAAAGGGTATCCAGAACATGGACGCCGAGGCGCTGCGCCAGGCGTCAGAGATGATCCAGGATCTAAACAAGCTGATGCAGGAGAAGCTCTCCGGGCGTGAGCCAGACATCAGCGAGTTCATGGCAAAGTGGGGCCACAACTTCCCGCCGGGCATCGAGACGTTCGACCAGCTCATGGACCACATGCAGGCGCAGATGGCCCAGATGCAGGCCCTGCTCAACTCCATGACCTCGGAGCAGCGCCGGGAGCTGGAGCAACTCATGGAAGAGCTTCTGCGCGATAACCGCATCCAGATGGACATGGCGCAGATGGCGGCGCTGATGGAGCAGCTGCGTCCCGGTTCGCTCTCCGACGTGGGCCGCCACTTCATGGGGGGCGATGAGCCGCTCTCCCTGGAGGAGGCGTTGCGGGTCATGGGGGATCTGAACGGACTGGACGGGTTGGAGGAGCAGCTGATCAAGGCGCTGCGCACCAACGACCCCACGGCCATGGATCCGGAGGCCATGGGTCGCCTGCTGGGGCAGGAGGCGGAGGCCTACGCCCGCGAGCTCCAGCGCGTCACCAAGGAACTGGAGGAGGCTGGGCTCATCAAGCGCAACGGCCGCCGGTGGGAGCTCACGCCTCACGCGGTGCGCCGCATCGGCGATAAGGCGCTGGCGGACATCTTCGCCCGCATCCGCGGCGGTCAGTTAGGCGACCACTCCCGTGAGCGCGCTGGGCTGGGCGTGGAGCTGGAGGAAGAGACCAAGCCCTACGAATTCGGCGATGCGCTCCACCTGAACGCTATGAAGACGGTGACCAACGCCGTAGCGCGCGAGGGTGCCGGGACCCCGGTGCGCATCACCCCCGATGACTTCGAGGTGAACCGCACCACGGCCCTGGCGCGCGCCTCCACCGTCATCGCCATCGACATGTCCTACTCCATGGTGGCCACCGGCTTCTTCCAGGCCGGTCAGCGGGTGGGCCTGGCGCTGGACACGCTGATCCGCACCAAGTACCCCAAGGATCAGGTCACGGTGATGGCCTTCTCCTACTTCGTGCTGCCGCTGGCCTCGGACATGCTGCTGGACACCCACTGGGTGGAGTTCGGCGGCGGCACCAACATGCAGGAGGTGCTGCGCCAGGCCCGTAAGATGTTGGGCCGACAGGGTGGGGGCACCAAGCAGGTCATCCTCATCACCGACGGGGAGCCGTCCACCTACTCGGACTGGACGGGCCCTGCCGCCGGCCCCGTGGGCAATTACTGGGGAGCCGATGCCGAGGAGGAGACGCTGCGGGAGGTGATGCGCTGCACTCGCGATAACATCACCATCAACACCTTCATGCTCTCCCAGGACCCGGCGCTGCTGCGGTTCGTGCAGCGCATGAGCAAGCTGAACAAGGGCCGGGCGTTCATCGCCTCGCCCAACAAGCTGGGCACCTATGTGGTGGCCGACTACATCAACATGAAGAACAAGGTGGTGCGCTAGCCCGCCCGGCGGCAGGGCGCGGAGCGCGTGAGATGCCAACCGAACGCATGAAGGTCAACGGGCTGCTGGTGGCCTACAACCGCTCGGGGCGCGGATTCCCCGCGCTGCTGCTGCACGGGTTCCCGCGCACCCGCCGGGTGTGGGACGCGCTCACGCCCCTGCTGACGGATCGCCTCAGCGTGGTGGCGCTGGACCGGCGCGGTTACGGGGAGTCTGAGCGTCCCGCGGACCCGGCCACCTGCAACCCCCGCCAGCACGCCGCCGACGCCATTGAACTCATGGGCTCACTGGGCATCGACCGCTTCCTGGTGGTGGGGCACGACCTGGGCGCCCCGGTGGCGCGTCACCTGGCCGCTGATTATCCCGAGCAGGTGGCGGGCGCGGTCATCATGGACGCGACGCCCGACGGAGCGGGGCTGGGCCGCCGCCCCGACCCTACGGGCCGCTCCTGGTACCTGGATTTCTTCCGTCAGCGCGGCGTGGCCGAGGCGATCGTGGGACACGACCCTGCCCTCTTCTTCGGCCTCTTCCTGGATAGGCACAAACACCTCAAGTCTGAGGAGCGCGCCGCTTACCTGGAGGCCTACTGCCAGAAGGGCTCCGTCGAGGCGGTGCTGGCCGACTACCGCTCGCTTCTGGAGGATGAGCCGGAGTACTGGGAGACGCAGGCGCAGGCGGGCCAGCGCATGGACACACCGTTGTGCGTCTTCTGGGCCGAGCGCGGCCCCATGGCATCGCTCCCGGTGCTGGAGGCGTGGCGGCGGGTGGCCAGCGACGTGCGCGGTGCGGGCGTGGCGGACACCGCGCACTACATCCAGGAGGAGCAGCCGGGCGAGAGCGCCCGGCGCATCCTGGCCTTCGCGGTAGAGCTGGGCCTGGCCTAGGCGGCCTGCTTCACGTTGCGGGCGGCGCTGGTCATGATCCCCGCCAGGGCCTCTAGGCCTCTGTCAAGGCGGCCTTTATCTCCGGGTTCCGGCGCTCTCCGAGCCGCTTCTCCAGCGTGCACAGCAGCGCGGCACCCACCGTCTGGTTCTCGTGCTTCTTTAACCCGTCGGCCCACATGCCGCTCCGGTTCGTGGTAGCGTGTGGCCCGCCCGGCGCGTGCCGGTGCAGGAGGCAGCGGTGGCGAGCGGACGCACCCCGGACGAGCAGGCGGCGCTGAAGCACCTGTGGATGCCCACCCAGAACTGGGCGGATATCGCGGAGAACGGTGTCGACTTCATCGAGGAGGGTAGGGGGGTGCGCATCCGCGATGGGCGCGGGCGCTGGGGCTATGACGGGGTGGCTGGGCTGATGCTCGTGAACGTGGGCCACGGGCGCGATGAGATAGCCGATGTCGTGGCCGCCCAGCTGCGCACTCTGGGGTATGCTTCGACCTTTCGCTATGCCACGGGGCCGGTCGCTCGCTTCGCCGCTAAGGTGGCGAGCCTCACTCCGGGAGACCTGAACCGGGTGGCCTTCACCTCCGGCGGCTCGGAAGCGGTGGAGACGGCGCTCAAGATTGCCTACCGCTACCACACCAACAGAGGGGAGCCGGGCCGGGTGAAGGTAATCGCGCGCGACAACTCCTACCACGGCACCTCGCGCGGGGCCCTCTCGGTCTCTACCTCGCGCTACCTGGACCGCCCGTCCTACGAGCCCATCCTGCCCTCGACCACGCGCATCGCCCCTCAGCCACTCCACTACCGGGGCGCGGAGCCAGGTGAGGACGAGGACGCCTTCGCGCGCCGGTGTGCCCAGGCGGTGGAGGACATCATCCTGGCCGAGGGGCCGGAGACGGTCTCGGCGGTCATCGCCGAGCCTGTCTCCTTCTCGGCGGCGGTGGCGGTGCCGGGCCCGTCCTACTGGCCGATGCTGCGCCAGATTTGTGAAAGGCACGGGGTGCTGCTCATCGCCGATGAGGTCATCACCGGTTTCGGGCGCACGGGGCGCTGGTTCGGGGTGGAGCACTGGGGCGTGGTGCCGGATATTATGACCATGGCCAAGGGCATCACCTCCGGCTACTTCCCGGTGGGCGCGTGCGTGGTGCGCGATGAGGTGTTCGCCGCCTTCCAGGGTGGGCCGGACACCACCTACCGGCACGGCTTCACCTACGGCGGGCACCCGGCGGGCGGCGCGGCGGGTCTCGCCAACGTGGCCATCATGGAGCGCGAGGGTTTGGTGGAGAACTCACGTGTGTTGGGCGAGCACATGCTCACCCGCCTCCGCGCGCTGATGGCCTCTCATCCCACGGTGGGGGACGTGCGCGGGCTGGGGCTGATGTGCGCGGTGGACCTGGTGGCCGACCGGGCCACCAAGGAGCCGCTGATCGTCCGGCCCGAGGTGCTGCGCCACCTGAACGCGGGGCTGAGCGACGCGGGCCTGTTTACCCGCGCCACCAACGCGGTCTACCTGGCACCGCCGCTGAGCATCACCCGCGCCGAGCTGGACGAGGTGGTGGACATAATCGATACCGCCTTGGGCGCCACCGAGCGCGCCTTCGGCTTCTAACGGGAGGCCCGTAACGGGCGAACCAGAACAGCAACCTGTGGAGGGAGAGCGATGTCGCGAGAGATAGATGAGGTGAAGTACGAAGTGGCCATGGCCACCCGCATCCTGGCCGCCGTCGGCCTAGCCTCCGGGGTCACGGCCTCGCTGGGCCACGTGTCCATGCGCGTGCCCAACCAGCCCGACCGCTTCGTGGTCAAGGGCCGGGGGTATGAGATAGACGCGTTGGAGGAGATGCAGTACCACGACATGATCGTGTGTGATTTGGAGGGCTACAAGGTGGATGGGCCCGCCCGCTCCACCCAGTGCTCCGAGGTGAAGATCCACTCGTGTATCTACCGTGAGCGTCCCGACGTGCAGTCGGTGGTGCACGTGCACCCGCGCAACGTGGTGCTGATGACGGTGCTGGAGGAGACGCTGGTGCCCATGTGCCAGGAGGGGGTCTTCCTGGTGCGCGAGCCGCTGCCGGTATTCCCCCACTGCAAGACGGTCTGGTCCGAGGCCGAGGGCGCGGAGCTGGCCGCCACACTGGGCGACGGCAAGGCGGTGCTGATGCGCGGACATGGGGCCACCATGACCGGCAAGACGCTGGAGGACTCGGTCACCTCCATGATGCAGCTGGAGGAGCAGGCGCGGATGAACTACCTGGCGCTGGCCGCCAAGGGCTCTGACCACAAGCGCATCCCCGACGCCTACATCTCCGAGATGACCGACCGGCCCATCCAGGACGAGTATCCCCACTTCAAGGAGCTGATGCGCCGCATCGGTGGCAACCCGCCGCGCAACGGCACCTGGAACGCCTACCGAAAGCGTGTTAGCGGCGACATGGTCAAGCCCTAAGCGCTATCATCGCGCCCTTCAGGGCCCTACGTGTCCGAAACCCGTCTGGAGGTGCACCGTGGCAGAGCTGGAACTCTCCTTCGCCATGACGGCCTACGACCGCATCCTTCCCCTCATCGAGGGGCAGGTGAAGCCAGACGGCATCAGCCTGGACTATCGGGGGATGCCGGGCGCGGTACCGCGCGTCTTCTACGAGCAGATCAAGTTCCACCGGTACGACGTGTCCGAGATGTCCATGTCCTCCTACCTGCGGATGCGCCCGCTGGGCTTCCCTTACCGGATGCTGCCGGTCTTCCACAACCGCACCTTCTCCTACACCACGGTGCACATCCGCCGTGCCTCCGGTGTGCGGCGCAATCACCCGGAGGACTTGAAGGGCAAGCGTTTCGGTATCGGCGACTACCAGCAGTCCGTGGGGCTCTGGACGCGGGGCATCCTGAACCTGGAGTTCGGGGTGAAGCCCTCGGACATGACCTGGTACCAGGAGCGGGGGGAGCACCTCTCCCACACCGGCGCGTCCGCCGAGGCGGGCCTGTCGGTCCCGAAGGATGTGGACCTGCGCTATGCCACGACCGACTTCTCCAAGATGTACCTGGCGGGTGAGCTGGACGCGACGATCGGCCTTGGCCCCGGCGTCCACGGCTCCGGCATCGACCGGGCGCGACAGGATCTATCTGGGGACTCGCGATTCCCCACGCTCTTCACCAACCCCAAGGCGGAGGGCATCCGCTTCTACCGCAAGCATGGGGTCTACCCGCCCCACCACGTGACGGTGATCCGCGAGTCCATCCTCAAGGAGCACCCCTGGGCCGCCGTCTCGCTGATGTTCGCCTTTGAGGAGGCCAAGCGCATCGCCATCGAGCGGCTGCGCCGCCAGCAGCCCACCCTCATGGTGTTCGGGCGCGAGTACCTGAAGGAGCTCGACTCCGTGTTCGGGCGCGACCCGTTCCCCTACGGCGTCAAGGCCAACGCCAAGGCCATCGACATGGCGCAGACCTTCTCCCTGGAGCAAGGCCTCTCGGCGCGCAAGCAGCCGTGGGACGAAATCTTCCCGGATGAGGTCGTGTACATGGAGGAGCGTCTCTAGCACCGGATGAGCAGCCTGCTGGCGCGCCGCGTCGCCTTCGTAACCGTCCTGCGGCACCGCGACTACCGCATCTACTACCTGGGGCTGCTCGCCTCGGTCACCGCCCACCAGGGCATGGTTGCGGCGCAGGGGTGGCTCGTCTACGACATGACCAGCCTCCCTGCGGCGCTGGGCTACGTCGCCGCCGCCCAGGCGGTGCCCGCGCTGTTCCTCTCGCTCCTGTCCGGCGCGCTGGCCGATAGGTTCGACCCGCGCCGGTTCATCGCGCTGGGCCAGGGCATCAGCGCGATGATGATGGCGGCGTTGGGCGTGGCGGTGCTGCTGGACGCGGTCGCCGTTTGGCACGTGGCCGTCAGCGCCTTCGTCATCGGCATCGCCCAGACGCTGGACCAGCCATCCCGGCGGGCCATCTGGCCCGTTCTGGTGCCCCGCGCCGAGATGCTGTATGCAGCCTCCCTCAACCAGGGGGTGTGGAACGGCACGCGCGCTGTGGCCCCCGCCGTGGCCACGGGCATCATCGCCATCGTGGGCGCGATGACGGGAGATGAGCGCTTCGGCGCGGCTATCGCCTTCTTCGCCATCGCCGCCGGGTTCGCGTCCATGGTGGTGGCCATGGGGGTGATACACCTGCCCGAGATCCGCCGCTCAGGGGGCGCTACGGTGCTCCACGATATCGCCGACGGGCTGGTCTACACCTGGCGTCAGCGCATCCTGTTCACGCTGCTGGTGCTCAGCCTGGTCATCGGCTTCTTCGGCCTCTCCTACCAGTACATGATGCCGGCCTTCGCCCAGGACTCCCTGGGCCTGGACACCGAGGACCTGGGCTTCCTGCTCTCCGCCTCCGGGGTGGGCGGCATCATCGGCGTGGTGGGCGTGGCCTCCTTCGGGGCCTACCAGTCGCGGGCCTGGCTCATCGGCTTCGCCGCCGCGGGGGCGGGAGCGGCCGTGATGGGCCTTGCCTCCAGCGCGCTGTGGGGCGGGTATGCCCTGGCGCTGGTGTTCGCCGCCGCGTCCGGGGCCATCAACGCCCTCTTCCAGGTGGCCGCATCCACCGTGCTCAACCTGCTGGTGCCGGACCACTATCGGGGGCGGGTGTTCGGCCTTCGCGGGCTCATGTGGAACCTGATGCCCCTGGGTGCGCTGCAAGCGGGGTTGGTGGCCACCTGGGTGAGCGTGCCCTTCGCCATTGCCCTGGGCGGGGCGGTCATCATCATCTTCACGGTCCTAGTGTTCATCGCCAGCCCCCAGCTGCGCCGCGTGCGTTCCCTGGTGACCGAGGCGGACGAGGGGCGCAACGCACCAGCCTGAGGGCGGGTGCTCGATGGAAGGGGGTACCCCCTTCGGGCCATGGTGGGGCTCTTGCAGCCCCCATGCCGCCTGGCCCCCGTATCCGCCCGCCAGCCGGCGGGCTCGTTCTGGTGCGAAGGGGCCACGTGTGCACAGGCGTTTTGACACCCCCCAAGGGCCTGGCTATACTCGCCGCCGCGTCCCCTGCGCTCGCGCGCGCGAGCGCTGTCAGTAGGGCGCGAACCCGTTCACCCACAAGGGGGTCTCACATGGCGCGTAAGGTTCTGCACATCCCTGGCAAGTGGCACGGCGGCCAGCCCATCCCGGCTGCCACCAAGACTGGCCCCCTGGTCACCTCCGGCGGCGTCTCCGGTCTCGACCCTGAGACGAATGAGATCGCCAAGGACCTGAAGGAGCAGGTGCGCTGGGCCTTCGAGCACGTGCGCCGCATCATGGCCGCCGCGGGCGGCACCGTGGAGGACATCGCCCACGTCACCGCCTACGTCAAGAGCCGCGACGTGCGCCCCCTGCTCAACGAGGAATGGGTGAAGATGTTCCCGGACGAGGAGTCCCGTCCCACGCGCCACACCCTCCAGTACGACGCGCTTGCCGGCGGCATGGAGCTCCAGCTCTGGATCGTCGCCTACGTGAGCAACTAGGGGGCAGATGACATGGCTGTGGACTCCATCGTCAAGCGTCTGCTGAAGATAGACGCCTGCGCCGTCTCGGACGCGCAGGACAAGCTGGGCATCAACGGCACCATCATCGGCATCCTGCCGCTCTACCCCACGGGCCGTATCGCTGGCCGTGCGGTGACGGTGAAGCTCAAGGCCAAGGGCACCGAGCAGCCGAAGCAGCACCTGGGCACCGCGGCCGTCGTGGCGGCGGACCCAGGCGACATCATCGTCATCGAGCATCGCGGCCGCACGGACGTGGCCGGGTGGGGCGGCATCCTCTCCACCGCCGCCAAGACTAAGGGCGTGGCGGGCGTGGTCATCGACGGCGCCTCCCGTGACGTGGATGAGGCCATGGGATTGGGCCTGCCCCTGTGGGCCAAGTCGGCGGTGGCGCGCACCGCGCGCGGACGCATCGTTGAGGAGTCCACCAACGAGGTCATTGAGGTGGCCGGTGTGCAGGTCACGCCGGGCGACTACGTCATCGCGGACAACTCCGGCGTGGTCATCGTCCCGGCGGCCCGCGCGGAGGAGGTCCTCAAGGAGGCGGAGATGATCGCCGCCAAGGAGGCAGCCATGGCCAAGGACGTGCTGGCCGGCAAGTCCGTGGCCGAGGTCATGGGCATCAACTACGAGCAGATGCTGGGCACCCACTAGGGCCCGCCCCCGGCACCGCCGGGCACAAGGAGCGACATGGCTAAGGTTTCCCGCCCGTCCGCCGCGCTGATCAAGCGGGCTCACGGTTTCTCCACGCCCACCCTGCACGAGGCAGGGGGGCAGATTGGTGCGCTGCCGTCCTACATCAAGCCGGTCTCCGACGACTGGTACGTGTGCGGCCCCGCGCTCACCGTCATCTCTCCGCCCAAGGACAACCTGTGGCTCCACCGGGCCATCTACCAGGCCAGCAAGGGCGACGTGATGGTGGTGGACACCGGCCACTTCCACGAGGCCGGATACTGGGGCGAGATCATGACCGTCGCGGCTCAGCAGGTGGGTCTGGCGGGTCTGGTTATCGATGGCTGCGTGCGCGACGGCAAGCTGCTGGTGGAGTTCGGTCTGCCCATTTTCTCCGCCGGGCTGTGCATCCGTGGCACCGGCAAGTCCCGCACTGCCTACGGGGCCATCAACGAGCCGGTGCGCATCGGGGAGATCTGGGTCTTCCCCGGAGACCTGGTCGTCGGCGACCGTGATGGGGTGTGCGTGGTGCCCCAGGCCCGCATCGAAGAGGTGCTGGACGCCGCAAAGGCCCGCGACGAGAAGGAGGCCGGGATCATCGAGCGCCTACGCAAGGGCGAGAAGACCACGGACATCTACGGGTTCAATTAGCGCCCCTCTGAGCTGAAAGCGATGAACGGGGTGGTCATCACTGGCCACCCCGTTCTGCTGCCTGCGTGCTGGCCCTGGTCAACTCTGCGTGTTTTCACGCGGGCCCCTTGTGGGCCGCCCCCATGACCGTTGCCCCTCCGCCTCCGTTGGCTAGATAGAGCCGGGAGTAGCCCGGCAGGGGATGCATGGGAACCGACACCTCACGCCTGCGCACGCACCGCTGGGCCTGGCCTGGACGGGTGAGAGCATGCGCCAGCCGCGCCTCGGGCACCGCCGGCTACATGACCAAGCCCTTCAGCCCCACGTCGCTGCTGGCGCGTGTGGAGGAGGCCCTGGGCCTCTAATCCGCGCTCCGGGCTCACGCTTGGGCTAGTTCACCCGGTTGCGTGGGGGCTTGCCGTCCAGCACCTCGCGGACGGTGAGGGCGGCCTTCACGCGCATGTCGTGGTCCGACTCCTCGGAGTAGAAGGCGGCGTGCGGGCTCACCACCAGCCGCCCGTGAACCCACTCCTCGTCCGCGCGCCAAGCGCGCAGCAGTCCGGGTTCCGGCACCGGCGGTTCGTTGGGCAGCACGTCCAGCCCCGCCATGCCCACCTGCCCGGAGCGCATCGCCTCCTCCAGCGCGCCGATGTCCACCACCGGCCCGCGCGAGGTGTTCACCAGGATCATCCCCCGCTTGGCTTTGGCGAAGAACCCCGCGCCCGCTAGCCCACGCGTCTCTCCGGTCAGGGGGGTGTGGAGGGAGACGTAGTCGGCCTGTGCCAACAGGTCGTCGAGCTCCAGGCGTTCCAGGCCCAGCGCACGGTCCATGCCGTCGCGGGCGTACGGGTCGGTGAACACCACCCGCATCCCGAAGGCGCGCGCCCGCAGCGCCACCGCCGTGCCGATGCGCCCCAGCCCCACGATGCCCAGGGTGCGCCCCGTGATGCGGTGCACCGGCCCCGCCGCATCCCACGTCCACGCATCGTTGCCGGCGCGCAACCCCTCGGTGTAGGCGGGGATGCGCCGGGTGAGCGCCAGCAGCAGTCCCAGGGTGTGGTCGGCCACCTCGTTGGTGCAGTAGTCGGGGATGTTGCACACGGGGATGTCGCGCCGGGCCGCCGCCGCGGCGTCCACCACATCGAACCCCACGCCCATGCGCACGATGACCCGGCAGCGATCCAGCGCCTCAATCACGGGCGCCTCCACCCTGAAGCGCCAGGTGAGCACCGCGTCCACGTCGGAGATCTCCCGCGCCAGCTCCTCCTGGGTGCGCGCCTTCCAGGGGCGCAGCTCCACGTCCGGGCCCAGACCCTCGCGCTCCAGCGCGTAGGTGGGGTCCATGTGCTCCGGACTGATGGCGACGACGAACCGGCGGGTGGTCATGTGGAGTCTCCTGGGGTGGGCTGCTCGGCCTCCTGGCGCGAGCGCAGAGTACGGGCGATGGCCTCGTATCGGGAGTTGAGGCGCAGCTTGCCGTAGATGTTGTTGATGTGGTTCTTCACCGTCTTGGGCTCCACCACCAGCGCCGCAGCGATGCGCGGGTTGGAATAGCCCGCGGCGATGAGTCCCAGCACCTGGCGCTCGCGGGGCGTCAGCAGCGCCAGCGCCTCCGGAGGGATGGCGTCGAGCGGCTCACTGGCACGGGGCTCAGGCTCGGTGGTAGGGGCGGGGGCGGTTAGGCCTGCCCGGTACAGCTCGCGGGCGGCCAGGCCCACCACGGATCCGGCCAGCAACGTGAGGGCGGCGATGGTACCGAGGGCCGTGGGACTGAACGCCTCCCAGCCCAGCGCGTGGCGCAGCCCCATCACCGCAGCGAGCCCCGCCACCAGCAGTGCGGCGGCCAGCGCCGCCTTGGGTGCGGCGTAGCGCAGCGCGGCCTCGGCCATCACCACGGCCAATGCTGCCAGCACGGGCGTGGCGCC
>JAYNIL010000048.1:0-12726 GCA_038109085.1 Chloroflexota bacterium | reverse complement strand
GATATCCCCGCGCTGTGCTGCGAGGGGTGCGTCTCCTCAGCGGCGATGGTGCTGGAGCAGTTGGCGAACGTGGAGGTGGTGGGGGCCGACGTGGAAGCCCACCAGCTCACGGTCGCCTACGACCTGGCTTCGGTCACGCCCAAGGCGCTGGCGACTCAGCTGGCCGCCATCGGTTACCTGGTCACCCGCTCCCACTCCCCCCGCGCCCAAGGCTAGCGGCCCGAGGGCAGGTGCGCCTCCTCGGTGCAGTCGGTGCCGTCGCCCCGCTCCAGCTGGATCGTGACGTGGCTGATACCGTGGCGCTCGGCGAGCACCCCGCGCAGGTGCTCCTGGACGGAGCGCACCGCGGGCCCCAAGCAATCGTCACAGATGGTCACGTGGGCGCTGAGGGCGTGGTAGCCCGAGGTGATGGTCCAAATGTGCAGGTCGTGCACCCCGTGC
The DNA here is from genome assembly GCA_038109085.1 of Chloroflexota bacterium. Taxonomy (GTDB): domain Bacteria; phylum Chloroflexota; class Dehalococcoidia; order Lucifugimonadales; family Australimonadaceae; genus Australimonas. Next base: position 12,285 of record JAYNIL010000048.1, on the reverse strand, counting down.
ACCCCCTCCACCCCGGCGATGTCCTGGTAGACGGCTGAGAGGTCCACATGCCCCGGCGTGCCCTCCAGCAGCACCTGGGCCACCTTCCACAGCAGCCGCCCTCCGGTGAAGGCCACCAGCGCGCCGATGGCCACGGCGATGATGGGGTCGGCCACGACCCAGCCGAAGGCCATGATGAGGATGCTGGCCACCAGCACGCCCACCGAACCCGCAGCATCACCCAGGACGTGGAGGAACGCGCCCTCTTCGTTGAGGCTCTCACCCGCCCCCTCATGCAGCACCCAGGCTGCGGCGACGTTCACCACCAGCCCAACGACGCCCACGGACAGCATCAGCGGCCCATCCACGGACGCGGGCTCCCGGAAGCGGCCCGCCGCCTCCCAGAAGATCCACCCCGCGATGGCCCACAAGCCCACGCCGTTGACCAGCGCCGCCAGCACCTCGGCGCGCTTGAGGCCGAAGGTGTAGCGGGCCGAGATGGCGCGCCCACCGGCCCACAGCGCGAAGAGTGCCAGGCCCAGTGAGGCCACGTCGGTGAGCATGTGCCCCGCGTCGGACAGGAGCGCCAGGGAGTTGGCCCATAGTCCGCCCGCCACCTCCACGCCCAGGAACCCCCCGGTGAGGGCGAAGGCGGCCCACAGGCGCCGCCGGGAGCGCGCGCGGCGCTCCTCGTGGGCGCGATTGGCGGGGTGCTCGTGCATACGACGCCAGCCTAGCCAGCCCCTCCCCACGCGTCAAAGGCGCTTGGCTGACCGGTGTGGCCCGATGCGCTAGAGGCCGACGAACCGCACAGTGGCGTGCGCCTTGTGGATCTTGTTCAGGTTCACCAGCAAGGCGGTCAGCTCCTCCAAGTAGCGGGAGTTGACCAGCGTCCCCGCGTCCACGCCGCGCATGCCACCCACCTGGTCGGCTAGGGCGATGGTCTCGGCCCGGGTGCCCGCGTCGTCGGCGCACACCCCCACGTCGCCCTCCAGGCGCAGCTCCGGCTTGAGCAGGTCGCGCGCGCTCAGGTTGTGGAAGGCGGAGGCCACGCGTGCCGTGGGCAGCAGGTCGCGCACCAGCTCGGCGGCGGAACCCTCCGTCACGATGGTGGCGATGGCGGAGCCGTTCTCGAAGGTGAAGGGGGCGACCACGCTGATGACCAGCTTGCCCGCCAACTGGGGGGCCAGATCGCGCACGGTGGCGGCGAGCCCCTCGAAGGGGACGGACAGGATCACGGTGTCGGCGGCGCCAGCGGCGGGCGCATTGGCATCGCCCGTGATGGGCAGGCCCGCGCGCACCTCCAGCAGCTTGGCAGCGGCCTCCTGGGCGCGGCCCGCGTCCCGCGAGCCGATGATGACGGCGTGCCCCGCGATAGCGAAGCGCAGGGCGAGCCCCCGGCCCTCGGGCCCGGAGCCGCCGATGATGGCGATGGTGGACATGGGAACCTCTCGTGAGGGGATAAGCCCGACCATGATAGCGGGTTGGTGCCCGGCTGCGCCGGGCTCGGTGCGTGGCTTGCCCCGCTCGCCTGCGGCTCGCTCTATTCACCCCCTTAATGGGCACGCGCAGCGTGTGGAGACGGGGGTAGACCCTTCAGGGCTGAATGGGTGAGCCCCCCTTCCATCAAGCGTACGGAGCGAGCGGAAAAAACAGGTCTACAATTGCTCCATGCAACCCGGCGAGCGTTTGCGCTATGGGCGTTGGGACGGGACGCAGGAGCCCTTCGGGCCCGGCGGCCCCGACGGGCTGCTAGACGCCATCGGCGCCGATGTGTTGGAGCCCGGCGGGCTGGAGCGCGCGCTGCGCAACCTGCTCCGGCGTGGCCTGCCGCCCGAGCAGGGCGGTATGCGGGGGCTCAGCGAGCTGCGCAAGCAGCTGGCGCAGCGCCGCCAGCAGATGCTGGAGCGCCACCGCATCGATTCGGTGACGGACGGGCTGCGCGCCAAACTGGACGAGGTGCTGCGCCTGGAGCGCACCGGCATCGAGCAACGCCTGCGCGACGCGAGCCAGTCCGGCGCCGACCCCGCGCTGGGTGACCTGCTGCGCCAGCGGGCGGCGCGTGCGGAGGCTTCGCTGAGCGCCCTGCCGCCGGGCCTGGGTGGCGCGGTGCGCAAGCTCCAGGACCACGAGTTCATCGACCCCGACGCGCGCCACCGCTTCCAGGAGCTGCTGGACGAGCTGCGGCGCGGCATGCTGGGGACGGTGTCGGAACGATTGCGCGAGCAGGTGGCCTCCCTCACCCCCCAGGACATGGACGCCTCGCGCCGGTTGCTGGAGGACCTGAACCGGCTGCTGCGTGAGCGGGAGGCCGGACGCGATCCGGACTTCGAGGGGTTCATGCAGCGCTGGGGCGGGGCCTTCGGACACCCGCCACCCCAGGACCTGGACGAACTGCTGGAGCGCATCGCCGGGCAGATGGCGCAGATGCGCTCGCTGCTGGCCAGCATGAGCCCCGAGGAGCGCGCCGAGCTGTTCGCCGCGCTGGAGGCGGCGCTGGACCCGCAGACGGCAGCGGCGATGGCCGAACTGGCGCAGCACCTCTCGCGCCTGATGCCCGGCGCAGCCCACGGGGCATCCTTCCCCTTCCAGGGCGAGGGGGAGCTGGGCCTGCCGGAGGCCATGGAGGTGATGGGCCAGCTCTCCGGCATGGAGGCGCTGGACACCCAGCTGCTGGAGGCGATGCGCTCCGGCGACCCCTCTGGCGTGGACGCCGATGCGCTGGCCGCCGAGCTGGGCGATGAGGCGCGCGATGCGCTGGAGCGCCTGGGCGAGGTGGAGCGCCAGTTGGAGGCGGCGGGCTTCCTGCGCCGTGACGGCGAGCGCACGCGCCTCACCCCGGCGGCGGTGCGGCGCATCGGTCAGCAGGCGCTGCGCGAGCTGTTCGCGGACCTGAGGACCGGGCGCCCCGGTGAGCACGAGACGGCCCGGCGCGGCGCGGGCGGAGAGCTGACAGAGCAGACCAGGGTGTGGGAGTTCGGCGAGCCGCTGGAACTGCACCTGCCCCGCACGCTGATGAACGCGGTGCAGCGCGCGGGGACGGGCACCCCGGTGCACCTGGAGGTGGAGGACTTCGCCCTGCGCGAGCGTGAGCACTCCGCCCGCGCCGCCACGGTGCTGCTCATCGACCAGTCCCGCTCCATGGGGCTGTTCGGCTCCTTCACCGCCGCCAAGAAGGTGGCCCTCGCGCTGGAGGCGCTAGTGCGCTCACGCTTCCCCCGAGACCGGCTCTTCGTGGCGGGGTTCTCCGACTACGCCGTGGAGATCAAGCCTGAGGAGCTGGCGGAGCTGGAGTGGAACTCATGGCGATCCGGCACCAACCTGCAACACGCCCTCCAACTGGCACGCCGCTGGCTCGCGCCCTACGGCGATTGCACCAAGCAGGTGCTCCTCATCACCGACGGTGAGCCCACGGCGCACCTGGAATCGGGGCGCGCCCTGTTCTCCTACCCGCCCACCCCCCGCACGGTGCGCGAGACGCTGAAGGAGGTGCACCGCGCCACGGCTGCGGGCATCACCATCAACACCTTCATGCTGGAGTCCTCCCCCTACCTGCAGGACTTCGTGGAGCGCATGAGCCGCATCAACCACGGGCGCGCCCTCTACACCGACCCCGACCGGCTGGGCCGCTACGTGCTGGTGGACTTCCTGCGCGGGCACCGGCGCCGCCTGGGCGACTAGGCCCCCCGGGCGTGGAACCTGGGCCCCACTCTGGGCCCCCCTTGGGGGTTTCCCCCGTTGACCCTCCCCCACCGTGGATTTAAAATTAGAGAAGTTAGTGAAGTGATTCACACGTTAGGAGCAGCCTTGACGCACCACCCCTACGGTCACGAGTTCGAGCTGGAGGTCCTGCCTCCCGGCTGCGAAGAGACCAAGATGGGTTGGTTCTTCGGCGCCACGCGCCAGTGGCGCGGGCCCAACGGGCTCCACATCCGTGAAAAGCAGGGCCGCCTGGTCGCCCACATCGACCGCGAGGACCCGCGCCACAACCTGCTGGGCCACCTCATCGCCGACACCCCGGCTGAGCTGGCCTACGGTGTCAGCGCCGGCGCCGGGCTCATCGCCTGGCTCATGGGTTCCATAGAGCACTCCCTGGTGTGGGGCGCCTCCACTGCCGTGCTCGCCCTGGCCCTCTCCCTCCTAGCCCGCCGCCGGTACGAGTAACGAGCGCAGGCTCGCGAGCCGGGGCTCTTGCCCGCTCGCTGCGCTCGCTTGTCTCAAGGGGGACACCCCCTGGGCGCCTCGCGCCGAACACCCGGCATGGGGAGTTGCACTCCCCCACTACCCCCCCATAACCCGGACCTTCGTAGGGTCTCGCCGTGTTTGGGGCTACGCCCCATCTCCCCCTTGCCGCGCGCGGCACGCGCTGCCTATACTTAAACCAGCTGCGAAAGCGGCTGCCGGACCTTTAAATCCAGTCCCGTGAGGCTGGCAAGGATCGGTGCAACGGACAGGCGCCGCACACCCCGCCGCGGGAGCGAGCCGCCGTACAGCGTACGCACCCGCCCTCGCCAGCTGGCGAGGGTTTTTCATGCCCGCAGAACACCAGCTGATGAGCGCCGACGACATGCGCCGCGTCGTCAGCCGCATCGCGCACCAGATACTGGAGCGCAACCAGGGTGCCGCCAACCTGGTGCTGGTGGGCCTCCAGCGCCGGGGCGTGCCCCTAGCCGACCGCATCGCGGCGGCCATCGCCGGCTTCGAAGGCACCGCGGTGCCCGTGGGCGCTCTGGACATCAACCTGTATCGGGATGACCTGACCTCCCACCCCCAGCCACTGGTGCGGCCGACGGAGCTGCCCGTGTCCGTGGACGGGCGAGTGGTTGTGCTGGTGGACGATGTGTTCTACACCGGCCGCACGGCCCGCGCAGCGCTGAACGCGCTGATGGACCTGGGCCGCCCGGAGCAGGTGCAGCTGGCGGTGATGGTGGACCGGGGCCATCGCGAACTGCCCATACGGGCCGACTACGTGGGCAAGAACGTGCCCACCTCCCTTACCCAGGAGATACAGGTGCGGGTGAGCGAGTTCGACGAGAAGGAAGAGGTGGTGCTGGTGGAGCACGAACGGAAGGTGCTGACATGAGCACGGGAGCCCCCACGCTGCCCACGGGCATGCCCGCCGACGCCCTCGGGCACCGGCGGCACATCCTGGACCTGGACGACTTCACGCGCACGGAATTGGCGGGGGTGCTCACCACCGCCCAGTCGATGCGTCAGGTGCTCAGCCGCGACATCAAGAAGGTGCCCTCGCTGCGCGGCAAGGTGGTGGTGACGCTCTTCCTGGAGGCCTCCACCCGCACCCGCGTCTCCTTTGAGCAGGCAGGCAAGATGCTCTCCGCCGACGTCATCAACATTTCCGGGTCGGGCTCGTCCGCCGAGAAGGGCGAGTCGCTGCTGAATACGGCGCTCACCCTCCAGGCGATGCACGCCGACCTGCTCATCATCCGCAGCCCCCACTCCGGCGCGCCCTACTTCCTGGCGCGCAACCTGCCGCGCACCGGGGTGGTGAACGCAGGCGACGGGCGCCACGCCCACCCCACCCAGGCGCTGCTGGACCTGCTGACCATGCGCGACCATCTAGGGGAGCTGGCCGGGCGCAAGATCGTCATCGTGGGCGACGTGCTGCACTCGCGCGTGGCCCGCTCGGACATCCACGGCCTGGGGCTGGAGGAGGCGCAGGTGGTGCTCTCCGGCCCACCCACCCTGCTGCCGCCCAGCTGGGCCGCGCTGCCCGCCCATGTCAGCGTCGAGCCGGATCTGGACGCGGCGGTGGAGGGGGCAGACGTGGTGATGGCGCTGCGCATCCAGAAGGAGCGGATGGAGGGCGGCATGCTCCCCTCCATGCGCGAGTACTCGCGCCGCTGGGGCGTGACCGAGCAGCGCATGGGCCGGGCCAACCCCGGCGCGCTGTTGATGCACCCCGGGCCGATGAACGAGGGGCTGGAGATAGCCTCCTCCCTGGCCCACGGTGCGCGCGCGCAGATAGAGGATCAGGTGACCAACGGCGTCGCCGTCCGCATGGCGGTGCTTTACCAGCTGCTGACGGGAACCACCAACGGAGTGAACGCATGAGCGAGCAGCCCATCCTGATAAGGGGCGCACGCCTCATCGACCCCCTCACCGGTACCGACGCCACGGGCGACCTGCTGCTGGTGGACGGACGCATCGCACCTCTGGGCAAAGCGGACGGAGCGCCCGCTGACGCACGCGTGATCGAGGCGAAGGGCCTGGTGGCAGCGCCCGGCTTCATCGACCTGCACACCCACCTGCGCGAGCCCGGCTATGAGGACAAGGAGTCCATCGCAACGGGCGCGGCTGCGGGTGCGCGCGGCGGCTTCACCACCCTGTGCTCCATGCCCAACACAAACCCCGCGACGGACACCGGTGCCGTCGCCGCGTTCATCCGGGCCCAGGCCGCAGCGGCTGGGCCCGTGCGCGTGCTGCCCTTCGGCGCTGTGACCCGCGGGCGGGCGGGCAAGGAACTGACTGACATGGAGGAGCTGGCCCGCGCGGGCGTGGTCGGCTTCACCGATGACGGCGCACCCGTGGCCACCCCTGGCCTGATGCGCTCTGCCCTGGCCTATGCCTCCCAGCTGGGGCTGTTCGTCTCCGACCACTGCGAGGACTACGCCCTCACCCGCGGTCTGGGCATCCACGACGGGTGGGTGGCCGACCGGCTGGGTCTGGCGGGCTACCCATCGGCCGCCGAGGCCAACATCGTGGCGCGGGACATCGCCGCCGCCGAAGAGACGGGCGCGCACCTGCACATCGCCCACATCTCCACCGCCGCCGCCGTAGCACTGGTGCGGGCAGCCCAGGAGCGTGGCCTGCGGGTGACGGCCGAGGCCACGCCCCACCACCTCACCCTCACCGAGGAGTGGGTGCTGGGCACCCACGGTCACTCGGCCCCCGGCGATGCGCTGGAGCCCGGCGCCTACGACACACGGGCTAAGGTCTCCCCGCCCCTGCGCTCCCACGCGGACCGCGCAGCCGTGGCGCAAGCCCTGGCCGACGGGGTCATCGCCGCCGTCGCCACCGACCACGCACCGCACACCTTCGGCGATAAGGCCGTGCCCTTCGATGAGGCCAGCGTGGGCATCAGCGTGCTGGAGACGGCGCTGGGCTCCATGCTGGGCCTGGTGAGCGCCGGTGCGCTCACCCTTCCCGCGCTGGTGCAGCGGCTCACGGCGGGCCCCGCCTCCGTGCTGGGCCCCGCGTACAAGCCCTACGCAACGCTGGCGGCGGGGACGCCCGCCGACGTGGTGCTGTTCGACCCCGGTGAGGCGTGGACGGTGGACGCCGCCGCCTTCGCCTCCAAGGGGCGCAACACCCCCCTAGACGGCGATGCGCTGACCGGGCGGGTGAAGCTGACCATCGCACAGGGGCGCGTCGCCTACGACGGCCTCACCCAGACCACCCCCAGGAGCCGCTGACGTGACCGAACGCCCCGCACACCTGGTCCTGGCCGACGGCACGGTGTTCACCGGCGCCGGGTTCGGCGCCGAGGCCGAATCCACCGGCGAGGTGGTGTTCAACACCTCCATGACCGGCTACCAGGAGATGCTCACCGACCCGTCCTACGCCGGGCAGATACTGGTGCCCACCTACCCCCTCCAGGGCAACTACGGCGTCACGCCGGAGGATGTGGAGTCGCGCCAGGTGCAGGTCTCTGCCTTCATCGTACGCGGCCATTCCTCCACCCCATCCCACTACAACTCCGAGGGGACGCTGGACGCCTACCTGAAGACGGCGGGCATCCCCGGCATCAGCGGGGTGGACACGCGCATGCTCACCCGGCGCATCCGCTCCGGCGGCGTGCTCATGGGCGCCGTCACCTGGGGCGACCCGGCGGCGGCGGCGAAGCGGCTGCGCGAGCTGCCCGCGTACGACACGGTGAACTTCGTGGAGCGAGTGACGGTGCCGGAAGGGTACGCCTACACCTCCGATGGCGACCGGCAGATCGTGGTGGTGGACTGCGGCGTGAAGCACGCCATCCTGCGCTACCTGGCAGGGGCGGGCTGCCGCGTCCACGTGCTGCCGTCGGACGCCACCGCCGAGCAGGTTCTGGCGCTGCGCCCCCACGGGGTCCTGTTCTCGCCCGGCCCCGGCGACCCGGTGCACAACGGCCCTACCGTAGCCACCGCCAGGGCAGTTATGGAGCGGGTGCCCGTGATGGGCATCTGCCTGGGCCACCAGATCATCGCCCGCGCCCTGGGCGCGGAGACCTACAAGCTCAAGTTCGGCCACCGGGGCGGCAACCACCCGGTGCAGGAGCTGCTGACGGGGCGCGTGTCCATCACCGCGCAGAACCACGGGTACGCCGTGGCCGACGAGGGGCTGCCCGACGCCCTGCGCGTGAGCCACCGCAACCTGAACGACGGCACAATCGAGGGGCTGGAGCACCGCGAACTGCCGGTGCTGACCATCCAGTACCACTCGGAGGCCTCCCCCGGCCCCCTGGACAACCAGCACCTGTTCGACCGGTTCCTGGACAAGGTGCGAGCGTAACGAGACCCCCAACGCGCCGCCCCTCGGGGCGGCAGCACGCAGGCGTGAGGTAGAGAGAAGCGTGGAGAAGCCCCGGAAGGTCCTGGTCATCGGCTCTGGCCCCATCGTCATCGGGCAGGCCGCCGAGTTCGACTACGCCGGCACCCAGGCGTGCCGCTCGCTGCGGGAGGAGGGCATCAGCGTGGTGCTGGTGAACTCCAACCCGGCCACCATCATGACCGACGCCGACATCGCGGACGTGGTGTACATCGAGCCGCTGACGGTGCCGGTGATCGAGCGCATCATCGCGGCGGAGAAACCCGACGGCCTGCTGCCCACGCTGGGCGGGCAGACGGGGCTGAACCTGGCTGTGGAGTTGGCCGAGGCAGGGGTGCTGGAGCGCCACAACGTGCGGTTGCTGGGCACCTCCATTGAGACCATCAAGACGGCGGAGGACCGGGAGCTGTTCCGTGACCTGCTGGACCGGCTGGGTGAGCCGGTGGCCCCCTCCCAGATAGCGGAAACGCTGGAGGAGGCGATGGCCATCGGTGAGCGCATGGGCATGCCGCTGGTGGTGCGCCCCGCCTACACGCTGGGCGGCACGGGCGGCGGCTTCGCCCACTCCATGGCCGAGCTCAGGCGCGTCGCGACCTCCGGCCTGGCGGCCAGCCCCATCCACCAGATTCTAGTGGAGCGCTCGCTGGTGGGCTGGCGCGAGGTGGAGTATGAGGTGATGCGCGACGGCGCGGACACCTGCATCACCATCTGCAACATGGAGAACTTCGACCCGATGGGCGTCCACACGGGCGATTCCATCGTGGTGGCCCCCTCGCAGACGCTCTCGGACAAGGAGTACCAGATGCTCCGGAGCGCCAGCCTGAAAATCATCCGGGCGCTGGGTATCGAGGGCGGGTGCAACATCCAGTTCGGCCTGGCCCCCTGCCCCCTGGTGGGCGAGGCGCTGCCGGGCGAGAACCCGCCTCCCCTCTCCTACGTGGTCATCGAGGTGAACCCGCGCGTGTCGCGCTCATCAGCACTGGCCTCCAAGGCCACGGGCTACCCCATCGCCCGCGTGGCAGCCAAGATCGCCGTTGGCCGCCGCCTGGACGAGATCCCCAACGCCGTGACCCAGCGCACCAAGGCGGCCTTCGAGCCTGCGCTCGACTACTGCGTGGTGAAGGTGCCGCGCTGGCCCTTCGACAAGTTCGCCACGGGCGACAGGGTCATCGGAACGCAGATGAAGGCAACGGGCGAGGTGATGGCGATAGACCGCTCCTTCGAGTCGGCGCTGCAGAAGGCGGTGCGCTCGCTGGAGGTGGGCGGCCACACCCTCCTGTGGGAGGACGCGGCGTGGAAGGCCACAGCGGGCGAGCCACTCAAGGGCCTGCCGCTCCAGCCCACGGACCTGCGGCTGTGGGCGCTGACCGCCGCCCTGCGCCGGGGGGCCAGCCCGGAGCAACTCTCGCAGAAGACGTTCGTTGACCCGTGGTTCACCCACGCCCTGGCGCGCATCGTGCGGATGCAGAGGCGGCTGCTGGACGAGCCCATGAGCGCCGGGCTGCTGACCGAGGCCAAGCGCATGGGCACCCCGGACGTGGACATCGCCGCGCTGACGGGCCAGAGCGCCGACGAGGTGCGCGCGCTGCGCCACCGGCACGGGCTGCGCCCGGTGTACAAGATGGTGGACACGTGCGCCGCCGAGTTCGAGGCGGTGACCACCTACTTCTACTCCACCTACGAGCAGGAGAACGAGGCCCCGCCCCTGCCCGCCCCCCGGGCGCTGGTCATCGGCTCTGGGCCCATCCGCATCGGCCAGGGCATCGAGTTCGACTACTGCTCCGTCCACGCCGCCTGGGCGCTGGACGCGGCGGGGGTCTCGTCCATCCTGATCAACTCCAACCCGGAGACGGTCTCCACCGACTTCGACACGTCTGACCGGCTCTACTTCGAGCCGCTGGACGAGGAGGCGGTGCGCGACATCATCGAGAACGAAGGGCTGGATGGGGCTGAAGCCGCCGACGCCTCACCCACGGGCCAGTACCCCCCCTCGGTGGTGCAGTTCGGCGGGCAGACGGCCATCAACCTCTCGCAGTCGCTGGGCGCCGCGGGGCTGCCCATCCTGGGCTCGTCCGCCGATGCCATCGACATCGCCTCGGACCGCAACCGTTTCGGCACGCTCATGGCCAAGCTGGGCGTGCCCCAGCCCCCCGGCTCCACGGCCACGACCCTGGAGCAGGGCATGGCCATCGCCCAGCGCCTGGGCTTCCCGCTGCTGGTGCGTCCCTCCTACGTGCTGGGCGGACGGGCCATGGAGATCGTTGACAACATGACCGAGCTGGTGCGCTACCTCACGCGCGCCGTGGAGGCAGCACCCGGCCGCCCCATCCTCATCGACTCCTACCTTCAGGGGCGCGAGGTGGAGGTGGACGCGGTGGTGGACGGGGAGCAGGTGCTCATCCCCGGCATCATGGAGCACATCGAGCGCGCCGGGGTGCACTCGGGCGACTCCATGGCGGTCTACCCGCCGCAGCACCTGAGTGAGCACGAGCGCGCGACCATCGTGGACTACACCACCCGCATCGGCCTGGCCATGGGCGTGCGGGGGCTGATGAACGTGCAGTACGTGATCCCCCACGCCTCACACGGCTTCGGCCTCTCGGTGGCGGCGGACAAGGGCGAGTCGAGCGTGTACGTCATCGAGGTGAACCCGCGCTCCTCCCGCACTGTGCCCTTCATCTCCAAGGTGACGGGCATCCCCCTGGTGCGCCTGGCTACTAACGTGATGCTGGGCACGACGCTGACGGAGCAGGGCTATCACGGCGGCCTGCAGCCGGAGCCTCCCATGGTGAGCGTGAAGGCGCCCGTATTCTCCATGTCCAAGCTCACGGGCGTGGACACCTACCTGGGCCCGGAGATGAAGTCCACGGGCGAGGTGATGGGGATAGACGTGGGGCTACGCCCCGCCGTGGCCAAGGCGCTCATGGCGGCGAGCCTGGCTCTGCCCGAGTCCGGCAAACTGCTCATCACCATCGCCGACCGCGACAAGGCCGAGGCGGTGCCGTGGCTCAAGCTGCTGGGCAACCTGGGGTACGAGCTGTACGCCACGACCGGCACGGCGGCGCTGATACGCGGGCTGGGCATGGACGTGACGCAGGTGAACAAGGTGGGCGAGCCGGAGCCCAACGCCTACTCCGTGGTGGCCGAGCGCACCGTGGACGGGGTGGTGAACACCGTGGCCGAAGTAGCACAGTCGCTGAAGGACGGGTTCGAGATTCGCCGGGCCGCCACGGAGCGGCGCATCCCGTGCTATACCTCCATGGACACGGCCAAGGCGGCCATCGAGGCGCGGGCCTATGGCGGCACCGATTACCACGTGGCCCCCACCCTGGCCTACGTTCGGGGTACCGCCGTACCCCAGCCCTAGGGCCGCGGGGACGGGCGGGCGGTAGAATGAACACACCCCACCGGGTGATGAGGAGCGAACTTGGCGGAACAGCACGACCCACCGGGCGCAGCGCCCGAGGAACCCCACAAGCCCGCGCGCAGGCGGCGCGCCCCGGCCAAGAAAGCAGCAGCACCCGCGACGGCGGCCAGCACGGCCCCCACGCAGGAAGCAGCGGCCGCCGAGGCCTCCACCGCGCAAGCGGCCAAGCCCGCAGCCCGCAAGCGTCGAACTGCGGCCAAGAAGGCCGAGGCACCGGCTGAGGCGCCCGCCGCAGAGGCCGCACCCACCGAGGCCAAGCCCGCCACACGCCGACGGCGTGCCACAGCCAAGAAGGCCGACGCGCCCGCTGAGGCGTCCGCCGCAGAGGCCGCACC